>NZ_JACIVD010000060.1:0-58407 GCF_014145555.1 Limosilactobacillus albertensis | reverse complement strand
TAAAAGAAAAAGACACCGACCAGCCCGTCGATGTCTTCAAAATACCCTCGAAAGGATATATAAAACATTGGAAACTAATTATAACATGAATCAACTTAGTTTGAACATACCTACTGCCTATGAACCTGAATTAAACCATCCTGCTCGTTATATTAACCAATTAGTTGAAGGCCTTGCGATCCGCAAGCCTAATATTATGGGGCGACCAAGGGAATACGATCCGAGAATGTTATTAAAATTGGTCCTTTTAGCCTACAGTTACGGTATTATTTCCTGTCGGAAAATTGAACGCTTTGCTCGTGAAAATATTGTCGCAATGTGGTTAACTCAAGAACAGCGACCAACTTACCGTACGATTGCTCGCTTTGTGATTTCTAAGGACTTAGAAGAAATGATCCAAAGCAGTTTTAAGGAGTTTCATGACTACTTGAAAGCTCAAGGAATGATTGATGAGGCTTCATTTATTGATGGCACTAAAATTCTGGCTAACGCAAATAAGTACTCCTTTGTTTGGAAGAAGCGTACGATCAAATATAGTGAATTAAACGTTGAAAAAGCCCGTAAACTGCTTCAAGAAATCAAGCAAGCTGAAGTTAAAATCGACGTTGACGAGAATAACTTTGACGTTGATCAGCTCGATACTATTATTGCGCTTCTTGAACAACGTATCGAAGAATTGAATCAACAGGTAAGCGAAACCGCTAAGGTTTCGCCTAATCCGGCCAAACAAGAACGACGCCACGCCAAAAAATATCGCCGCGCTTTAGAACACTGTCGCCAAAAAAATTTAGAATATCGTACTCAAATGCAGATCGCTGGTTCACGGAATAGCTACTCTAAAACAGATCACGCAGCTACTTTTATGCGCGTTAAAGAAGATCCAATGCGTAATGGACAAACTAAGCCGGCATATAATCTTCAAATTATGACTAATTCGCAATTTACGCTTGGTTATGACTTAATGCAAAACCCCACTGATACGAGAACACTAATTCCATTTCTTAAGCAGCTCGCCCAGAACGAAGTTTTGGGACGAGAAATTGTAGCCGATGCTGGTTATGGGTCTGAACGTAATTATAAATATCTTGAAGATGAGTTGCCTGATTGCACCGCCCTAATTCCTTATAGCACGATGATTAAAGAGAATAGTCGCAAATGGCGCTCTGATGATCGAAAGGTTATGAATTGGGAATACCATGAAGACGATGATTACTATGTCAATCCAGCTGGAGTCCGCTTTAATTTTAAACGATACGCTTACCGAAACGATAAATATAAGTTCCATCGCGACTTTAAGGTATATCAAGCCGAAAAGTACGATGAAAATCACCAAGTTATTCCTCAGGCATTAACGCCACGTGGAAATACTAAGTATATTATGGTTAATCCACAATGGGAGTATTTTAAAGCTAAAGCACGTAAGTCGCTTTCAAAGTCCACTACGTATTCTCGTCGCAAGTACGATGTAGAAACTGTTTTTGGAAATTTGAAAGCTTATTTGGGTTTCAAGAGGTTCACGGTGCGTGGTCTCAAGAAAGCCAAAAGTCAGATTGGAATTGCCCTAATGGCACTGAATATGAAAAAGATCGCCGGGAGGCTGTCCATATTTAGTATTAATTTTAAGAAAAGGAAGAACCGCTCAGAATTTCAAATGAAATTCCGAACGGTTCTCTTAATTTAAAGGACTTATGTCACAGCCCCTCTTATCATTTATGTCTTTGAAATTTTCGTTGAGCAGCTAGGGTGTTTCGTTCCCAAAAAACACCATCAGTATAACCTTGGATAGTTTGATTGTCTTTGACCTGATTAAGCCGGTACTGCCCCCATACGCAATATAACATACTTTGTTCAATCCCTAAATAATGACGATTAAGCTTAGCGGCGGTTACAAGACTTGAACCAGAACCAGCAAAGGGGTCAAAGATAAAGTCGTTTGGATTAGAACTAGCAAGGATGATCTTAGCAAGAAGTTTTTCAGGCTTTTGCGTTGGATGACCAGTATTTTCAGGCATTGACCAATAAGGAATTGAAATATCATCCCAGAAATTAGAAGGCATTGTATCGCGAAAATTGCCATTTTTAGTCGATTGCCAATCTTTAGCCATCCCATCCTGCCGATATGGTGCGACTACTTGGCGGCGCTGTTTAACTTGATTAACGTTAAAAGTGTAGTTATTAGCATCGGTAGTTAAGAACCAAATATCTTCCATTCCGTTTTTCCAGTTTTTTTGTGAACCGCGCCCTTTTTCGCGTTGCCAGGTAATGCGGTTTTGAATGGTGAAATTTTGCTCTAATACGGGTGCAAGGGCGATACTGGTTGCCCAATCAGAAAAAACATAGATACTAGCATTGGCTTTTAGTAATGGTTTTAAAAGATCAATCCACTTCTGGGTATATGCTTGATACTGGCTTGTAGACATTTTCTTAAAATTTAAACCATCATATTGCTTATTGAGGTTGTAGGGAGGGTCAACTAAGGCAAGGTCAACTTGCTGTAGTGCTAGATTATTCATCACTTTAAAGGAATCGCCATTAATAATTTTATCTTGGACTGCATGAAGGTCAGAATTATTAGGCTGTAGAATTTGGTTAAGTAATTCCGGTGAAGCTTCCTTGAGTGAAAAATCAATTGTTTTATTTCTTTTTGAGCGCATACTAACCACTCCCGTTCGACGTTTAATATTATTATACTTGTCATATTCGGGATTGTCTTGCCTTTTTAGGGGTGATTGGATTAAAATTATATATATTAAGTAACATGAGTTTTAGCGAGAGACGGTTGGTGTAAAGGTCTCCAAAGTGTGAAATGGTTACAACAAAATAGATAAAGAGCGGCAAATGTTATTTGCAATTTAGGTGGCACCGCGCGCAAAGCGTCCTATTTTAGTAATTAGTTACTAAGATAGGACGCCTTATTTTTAGGAGGAATTAAAATGGCAGAAGAAAAACATGTTATTCTAACTGGTGATCGTCCAACAGGTAAGCTTCATATTGGACACTATGTTGGTTCGCTAAAAAACCGGGTTGAATTACAAAATACGGGTAAATATAACACTTATATTATGATTGCTGACCAGCAGGCTTTGACTGATAATGCACGGGATCCGGAAAAAATTCGTCGGAGTTTGCATGAAGTTGCGCTTGATTATTTAGCTGTTGGGATTGATCCTCATAAGTCAACGATCCTAGTGCAATCACAAATTCCAGCATTAAGCGAATTAACAATGCATTACCTTAATCTAGTAACAGTGGCTCGTCTGCGGCGTAACCCTACTGTTAAAACTGAAATTAAGCAAAAGAAGTTTGGGGAAAGTGTTCCTGCTGGGTTCCTCATTTATCCAGTCAGTCAAGCAGCTGATGTTACAGCATTTAAGGCGGATACAGTTCCTGTTGGCGATGACCAGGAGCCAATGCTTGAACAAACTCGTGAAATTGTTCGGACATTTAATCGAATTTATCAGCAAGATATTTTAGTTGAGCCCGAAGGAGTATTTCCGCCAAAAGGACAGGGACGGATTCCCGGATTAGATGGTAATGCTAAGATGAGCAAGTCGCTTGGCAACGCAATTTATCTTTCTGATGATGCTGACACGGTCCAAAAGAAAGTAATGTCGATGTACACCGATCCGACCCACATTAAAGTTAGTGATCCGGGACACGTTGAGGGGAACACGGTATTTACTTATCTTGATATTTTTGACCCTGATAAAGAACAAGTAGCAAAATTAAAAGAACAATATCAAGCGGGCGGACTTGGTGATGTTAAGATTAAGCGGTACTTAAATGAAGTACTGGAAGCTGAATTGGCACCAATTCGCAAGCGGCGGGAAGAATATGCTGCTAATATTGATTATGTTGATCAGGTTCTCGAAGAAGGATCTGCCCGTGCTAATGAAGTTGCTAACCAAACGCTTAAAGAAGTTCGCGATGCAATTGGCATTAATTATTTTGGATAAAATCAAATTGTTAAACGAGGTTGTGGATTTTTTTCGTGGCCCCGTTTTTTTTCGTGTCTCACATAGCAGAACATGGTAACATAAAAGAGATGTATTTATCCGAAAAATAATTAATTAAAGCGGAGGTGAAAATGGTGGAAAACCTCGCGATTGTAGACCTCGGCTCAAACTCGGCCCGAATGGCAATTACAGAAATCACTCCTGATGGGCGGTTTCGTGAGATTCGACGAGTAAAAGAGAATACTCGTTTATCTGAGGGAATGGGACGAGAAAAAATGTTACAAGAAAACGCAATTGAGCGAACGATTGCGGCTCTAAAACGATTTAAGAAAATCTACCAAGAGATTCCCAATATTAATGTGCGAGCTATTACAACTGCGGCAGTACGGCAGGCACGTAACCGACAAGAATTTTTGAAGCGGGTTCAACGTGAAGTCGGAATTCATTTGCAAGTCTTATCAGGGAAAAAAGAAGCATATTATGACTATTTGGGTGTTATTAGGACATTGCGGCTTAACCACTGTTTAATTTTAGATGTTGGTGGAGCAAGTTGTGAGTTGGTATTAGTTCAACAACGTAAAGCGCGCAATTTAATCTCAATTCCAGTAGGTGCTGTTAATTTGTCCGAACAGTATCGGCTAAATGGTTATGTCCGTGCTGCTGACCTTTTCCGTGCACAGGTTGCGATGAATGAGCGATTAACTAAGATTCCGTGGTTAAGATATGCAACACGGGTACCGATTGTTTTATTAGGCGGGGCTAACCGGACTTTAGCACGGATGACCCAGTCCTATCACCATCGCCATCATCGAAATGGTTCTATCCATGGTTACCAGCTTTCGTCCCGTGTAGTATTTGCCACTTATCGTGAATTGTTAAATCGTAATCTTGCCCAGCGAAAACGTATGGCGGGCTTAGAACCTGAAAGAGCAGATATAATTATCGGTGGGATGCTTCCGCTTGTAACCTTACTCCAGCGAAATAGCGATGGACGAGTTATATTTTCTGAGAGCGGCGTCCGCGAGGGAATTATTACGGAGTATGTTAATCAAAGGAAGCGACACCATGAATAATTGGCAACATGGATTTTACAAGCTTACGGCAGATGAACGTCGGCAACGCTTGGCACAGGCACGTCAACTCTCACCAGTTGAGAAAGAAGTATTAGCAAATACAAGTTCTGACTTAGGGGATGAGCTAGTTGAAAACTATATTACGGATTATTCTTTGCCAGAGGGGGTAGCGTTAAATATAACGGTAAACGACCAGCAATATACCGTCCCGATGGTTATTGAAGAACCGTCCGTAATTGCTGCGGCAAGCAATGGTGCTCAACGTGTCAGCAAGTCAGGGGGCTTTATAGCTCCTAAGCAGGCACGGCGATTAGTTGGTCAAGTTGTTTTAGACGAGATTGATGATGTAATGGCTGCTAAAACATGGCTGCTTGCTCACCAAGATATAATTCTAAAAATTGCTAATGAAGCCCACCCATCGATGCAAGCACGTGGTGGCGGTGCTGAAACAATGACGGTCCGGACTCCCGGTAACTTCATTAGCGTTGACTTAGGAATTAATGTTTGTCAGGCAATGGGCGCTAATAGTGTTAATACAATGGCCGAAGCAGTCGGTAAGTGGTTAACAGCCCAAGGTTTTCATGTTATAACAGCGATCTTAAGCAATCTTGCGACACAAAGTCTTCAAACCGCTACTTGTAAGATTGATTTCAGATATTTATCAACGAAGCAAATAGATGGTAAAACAGTTGCTAGACGTATTGCTCGTTTAAGCGATCTTGCACAGGTTGACCCTTATCGTGCAGCAACTCATAATAAAGGCATTATGAATGGTATTGATGCGGTAATGATTGCAAGCGGTAATGATTGGCGGGCAATTGAAAGCGGCGTCCATGCCTATGCAGCTCGTGATGGTCAATATCGCGGATTAAGCACGTGGCAGGTTGAAGATGATTATTTAGTTGGAAAGATTACTTTGCCGTTACCAGTGGGAGTAGTTGGCGGTTCAATCGGCCTAAATAAAATGACCAAAATAAATTACCGTATTAGCCAAATTAAGAGTGCCGAAGAATTAGCTGCGGTAACTGCTAGTGTAGGTCTCGCTCAAAATTTGGCAGCTTTACGGGCACTAACTACTACTGGGATTCAAGATGGGCATATGAAGTTGCAATATCGGTCATTGGCAGTTAGCGTGGGAGCAACTCCAGCTGAGGTTCCCGTGGTCGTTGCAAAGTTAAAGCAACATTCTCATGTCGACCAGGCTCTTGCTAAACAAGTACTCGCAAAGATTAGAAAGGATCGAAGCAATGACTGAAGAGATAATTAAATTAAATAAGGAAAATCAAGCGCTCCTAGACCAAGTTAACAGCCTTTATCCTGAAGGCAGCGTTTTTGTTCAGTTCCATGGTGATAAGTCAGGTTATGTTCGTCATGATCAAGCTACCCAACAAACTATTCCGGGAGCATTAGTTATTATTGTGACTGACCTTACAGCACCAAACTACACGGCATCTCATGAACTGCTTCATTTATTGATGCTTTTGAAAGGATTTCCGCAAATTTTCTTCCAACTGTCATTGGGAGATAAAGAACTCGATGAACAAATGATGATTATGTCAACCGACTTATACAATGTGGCAATGCACCGGGTAGTTGTTGCGGAACAGCGTAAGCATGGCTTTATTAATGATCAGATTGAAGAAGAATATCTGAAAGGAATCGAGCATACGCTGACTCCAGAAAAGGAAGAGGACGATGAACGGACGTTACGGCTATTAACACTGTTAGACGCGCTTGTCTTCTATGGTGATAATTTATCAAAATACGAAAAAGTCTTAGAAGAAAAATATCCGCTTGCCCTTGCTGCTGCTAAAAAGATTTATGCGGAGATTACTAGCAAACCAATTAAGTCGCCTTTTGATATGCGCCGATCAATCATCAAAATCTATTCACTATTTGACCAACAAATGCAGGATTGGGGTCTGCCAGCCTTGCATAACAATGAATATACGACGCTGTCTCCTGTTCTGAGTGAACGGCAGCTTCGGTTGGAAATGCGGCAGGTCTTTGAAATCTATCATTCCGATATGAAAGAACGGGGAACTGATAAGCGGGCTTATGTTGGTCTCCGTCGTAGCGATGGTCAAAATTCATTTACTCTTCCGACACCTGCTAATAATGCACCGGAAGAATTTAAGAAAATATATGATCAACCTGTAAAGGAGTTTCTTGAACAAAATAGTGTTCCGTATATTGTAAGGAAGTGAGTTAGATGGATGCAGCAATTCAGAAAACATTTGATGATGCAAAAAAGATAGTTTTCTTAACAGGAGCAGGCGTTTCAACGGCATCTGGGATTCCTGATTTTCGTTCTGCGAATGGTCTATATACTCAGAATAGAAATGCTGAATATTATTTAAGTCATCGTTACTTTGTTAGTGATCCAGACGGCTTCTATGAATTTTGTAAAAAGAACTTATATTTTCCTGACGCAAAGCCAAATATAATTCATCAAAAGCAAGCGGCATTAACGCAGCAAGACCGCGCAGTTGTTATTACCCAAAATATTGATAATTTATATGAAGAAGCAGGGACTAAACACCTGATCGACTTTCATGGTAATTTATTCCATGTTTACTGCGAAAAATGTCATGAGACGGTTCCGATTAGTGATTATTTAAAGAGCCGGTTGCATCAAAAGGATAATGGCCCGTTACGTCCGGATGTTGTCTTATATGATGAAGGAATAAAACAAGAAAATATTATTAATTCCGTTAATGCAATGCAGCAGGCTGATCTAGTAGTAATTGTGGGAACTTCAATGAAAGTTTACCCATTTGCAGGGCTGCTTGATTACCGTAATTCGGATGCAAAGGTAATTGCGATTAACCAGCAATTGTTACAGTTCCCGTTTGAATTTCAGATGGTCCAAGCTGATGCAACTAAATTCTTTGAAGAATTAAAAGTATAAAAAGAGAAGCTGCTATTGTCTGTTGCGACAATTAACAGCTTCTTTTTGCTGAATTTATTCAAAGAAAACGACCTTCCCATCAACTTTGAATGGGAGTGCTACTAAACCTGCTTCCTTCTTTTTAGTAGCATCCTTTTCTTGATAAAAAATGTGACGAATACCTTTATTCTTTAGTAGCATTTTTGATCGCTCCTTTCATATTGTTCAACTGTAAGATAGCATGTTTTAGGTCCTTTTCCTAGGAAATTTAACAAGTATGAGAAACGCTTTCATTTTAAAAGCGGTAAATAATGCATAATCTGTTCGTACTTTAGAGCGGAAATGAATAAAAGTGATAAAACTAGGATTTCGGCCGCCCGAGAATGTATATAAATTTATTTTTGAATGTATAAGAATTTGCTAAGTAATTCAATGAATATTTCTTAGTTTTGAAAAGAGGAATAGCAATGAAAATAACGATGGGGATGACGACTTGGACTGAACACCCGGTGCTCATTCATAATGAACAGCGTCCTGTGCGACTTGATGAATATGCCCAATACTTTCCGGTTGTTGAAGTTGATACTTTTTTCTATGCATTGCCTCAAGTATCAACAATTCAAAATTGGCTGGCCACAGTTCCGCCGCATTTTCAATTCATAATTAAAGCTAACCAAAGGATGACACTACACCAGCGTAACCAAGAACGTGGCGAATTAGAACAGGTATTTCAACAATATCGGCGAACGATTGCGCCTTTAGTAGCGACTGGTCAGTTAAAGACAATTTTATTTCAATTTCCGCCGTACTTTGATGCAACTGTCCGTGACTTTTCATATTTGCGGTTAATTCGGGAATGGCTAGGGAACTTACCAATTGCGGTTGAATTCCGTAATCAGACCTGGTATAAAAAGGAAATTTTACCTTCTGTTTTGGACTTTTGTCAGGAGCTTAACTTTACCTTAGTAGCAGCAGACGAGCCGCATAATACGCCAACGTCCGTACCATTTGTCCTTGCAACAACAAATCCCGATTTAGCGATGTTACGGCTTCACGGTCGTAATCGTAAAGGCTGGGAAAATCAGGGGAAAGAGTGGCGAAAGACGCGCACCCTGTACCGGTATTCTTCAGAAGAACTCGGCTTTTTTGAGCAGCAAATTAAATCCTTACAGCCGCAACCCAAAGAACTTTGTATTATTTTTAATAATAACTCAGCTAAAGATGCTGCACCGAATGCCCTGAGCCTTCAAAAAATGATGAATGTTAAATTTGAAGGACTAGCGCCAAAATCACCAGAACAGCTTGATTTGTTTTAGGATGGAGCAAGTCCTAATAAAATGCTATACTAAATGTTAAATCTTAATTAGTAATATCTTAGAAAGAGGGGCCTCATATGGCTGAACAAAAACCAACTTATTACATTACAACACCAATTTACTATCCATCTGGTAAGCTGCATATTGGTAATTCATATACCACAATTGCGTGTGATGCAGAAGCACGTTTTAAGCGGTTGATGGGTTATGATGTTTTCTACTTAACAGGAACCGACGAACACGGGCTTAAAATTGAACAAAAAGCTGAAAAACTCGGTATGAAGCCACAAGAATATGTTGACCAAATGGCGGCACAAATTAAGGAATTGTGGAAAAAACTTGAAATTACCAATGACAAGTTTATTCGGACGACTGACGATTACCATGAAAAAGCAGTTCAAAAGATTTTTCAACAGTTACTTGACCAAGGGGATATTTACAAGGGCAAGTACACTGGTTGGTATTCGGTTGACGATGAAGAGTACTTTACGGAAAGCCAATTAGCTGAAGTTTATCGTGACGACAACGGTAATGTAATTGGTGGGAAAGCTCCGTCAGGTCATGAAGTTCAATTAGTAGAAGAAGAATCATACTTCTTTAAGATGAGCAAGTATGCTGATTGGCTCATGGACTATTACAAAGAACATCCAGACTTTATTGAACCACAGTCACGGATGAATGAGATGATTAATAACTTCCTCAAGCCGGGACTTGAAGATCTTGCCGTTACTCGGACTTCGTTTAATTGGGGAGTTAAGGTTCCAAGTGATCCGAAGCACGTGGTGTACGTATGGATTGATGCATTATCAAACTATATTACTGCGCTTGGATATGGAAGCGATGATGATCGCCTCTTTAAGAAATACTGGCCTGCTGATGTTCATATGGTTGGTAAGGAGATTGTCCGTTTCCACACAATTTACTGGCCAATTATGCTTCATGCGCTCGGCCTACCGTTGCCAAAGCATGTTATTGGACACGGTTGGTTAACGATGCGTGATGGTAAGATGTCCAAGTCAAAGGGGAATGTTATTTACCCTGAGACATTGGTTGATCGCTATGGACTTGATGCTACTCGTTACTACTTATTGCGGGCAATGCCATTTGGTAATGATGGAGTCTTCAGCCCAGAAGATTTTGTTGATAAGGTAAATTATGACCTTGCCAATGACCTTGGTAACCTGCTTAATCGGACTGTCGCAATGATTAATAAATATCAAGACGGTAAATTAGTTGGTAACAATGCGGCAACTACTGATTTCGATGCTGATCTAGAACAAACTGCTAGTGATGTAATTGTCGAATACAAGGAATTAATGGATAAGACGCGTTTTGCGGAAGCATTAGCTGCTATCTGGAAGTTAGTAAGCCGTGCTAATAAGTACATTGATGAAACTGAACCGTGGGTACTGGCAAAAGATGATAGCAAAAAGGAAACGTTATCTGATGTAATGACGCATCTTGCCAAGAGTTTGCGTGTAATTGCTGCTTTAATTCAGCCAATTATGCCTAATGCACCGCACCAAATTACTCAACAGCTCGGCATTGAAGGTACTGACTTGTCATTAGTTGACCTTCAATTTAACGATTTCCCAGCAGAAGCCCAGGTTGTAGCAAAAGGAACACCGATTTTCCCACGTTTAGATGTAAAATCAGAAGTTGAATTTATTAAGGGTAAAATGACTGCAAACGAAAAGAAGAAAGGAAGAAAAGCAATGGCTGAAGCAAAAGAAAAGGCACAAGAAACTGCTCAAGAAGAGAAGACGGATGGAAAAAAGCAGATTCGCATTGATGTCTTTGATAAGGTTGAATTGAAGGTTGCGCAGATTACTGCTGCCGGTCATGTGGAAGGTGCTGATAAGCTTCTTAAATTCCAAATGGATGATGGAACAGAAGAGGGCCGCCAAATTCTTTCTGGAATTGCTAAATGGTATCCAGATCCTTCCGTTTTAGTTGGCAAGAAGGTTTTGATCGTTGCTAACTTAAAGCCACGGAAGATGCGGGGAGAATTAAGTCAAGGAATGCTCCTATCTGCTGAAAAGGATGGCAACGTTCAAGTGGTAACTGTTCCAGACAACTTAGTACCGGGAATGGGCGTTGAATAGTGAAAAAACAACACCAACAACAGGTTTATGATTCGCACACTCATTTAAATGACGATGTATTTTACGATGATGTTCCTGCTTTTATTAATCGGGCAGCTCATTACGGGGTTACCGAGATGAATATTGTTGGTTCAAATAAAGTTTTGAATGCCCGCGCCCTTAAATTGGGACATCAGTACTCCCAGCTTCACCCCATCATTGGCTGGCACCCAGAAGATATTGCTAGCTGGAATGATGAAACGAAGAAAGAATTGCAGCAGCAGTTGTTAGACCCGCTGGTTGTCGGTATTGGCGAAATCGGCTTAGATTATTATAATGATGAGTATTCTCCGCATCAGCGCCAACAAGAAATTTTTGCTGAGCAGCTTGAGTGGGCATGGAAACTTAAATTACCGGTTTCTATTCATTGCCGCGATGCGTTAGCCGATACCTATGAAATTCTACGTAATGCTCATGTTGACAAATTTGGCGGTGTTATGCATAGCTTTAATGGGTCCGCCGAATGGGCAGAGAAGTTTATGAACCTTGGAATGATGATTTCTTTTAGCGGGGTAGTAAGTTTTAAAAATGCGACAGAAGTACACGAAGCTGCCTTGGCGGTTCCATTAGAGAAAATGATGGTTGAAACGGATGCTCCCTATTTAACCCCGCTTCCATACCGTGGTAAGCAAAATGAACCTGGATTTACTAAATTTACTGTGGATGCGATTGCGCAGTTAAAGCAGCTTGATGCGGGGAAGGTAGCATACAAAACCTTTGAAAATGCTCGACAGTTATTTTTAGAAAATGAAGAAAGAGGCCTATGATTAGAATAAAAGAAGTTATTGTTGTCGAAGGTAAGGATGATACTAAACAAATCTTAAAAGCGGTTGATGCTGACACTTATGAGACAAACGGTTCAGCGATATCAGCAGCTGATATTGAGAAATTAAAGAAATTGCAGGATAGTCGAGGCTTAATTGTTTTTACTGACCCAGACTTCAACGGAGAACGGATTAGGAAAATTATTAGTGAAGCTATTCCAGGAGTTAAACACGCTTTTATTAAGCGTAAAGATGGTGTTCCGACTGAAGCTCATGGCAGCTTAGGGGTCGAACACGCAACACCAGCAGTTATCAAGGCATCATTAGAACATCTTTATACGCAAACAACAAATCCACAACAGCTTTTTAATCATTTGGATCTTCAAGAGGCTGGTTTAACCGGGCAGCCTGATTCGCGAAAACGTCGAGAAAAATTGGGCCAGCTGTTAGGAATCGGTTATGGAAACGGAAAACAGCTAGTTCATCGGCTGAATATGTTTCAAATTGACCGCTCAGCATTTGAACAAGCAATCCAACAAATAGATCAGGAGGAAGATCATGAGTAATTCACCAGAAATTGGCAGTCGAACACGAACTCGGGCAATAATGGAAAAGTACGGGGTTCGTACAAAAAAAAGCTTCGGCCAGAATTTCCTTACTGATTTAAATGTTTTGAAAAATATTGTTGAGGCTGCTGATATTACTTCTAATGATAATGTAATTGAAATCGGACCTGGAATTGGGGCGTTGACAGAACAGTTAGCCCAGTCTGCCGGAGAGGTTTTGGCATTAGAAATTGACCAAGACTTAATCCCCGTCTTAAAAGAAGTGCTGTCACCGTATGATAATGTAAAGGTAATTAATCAGGATGTTTTACAGGCAAACCTTCCTGAATTAATTAAGCAGGAATTCAAAGACCCAACCCGTCCGATTAAAGTGGTGGCAAACCTTCCATACTATATTACGAGTCCAATTTTAATGAACTTGCTAGCTAGTCCGGTTAACTGGGCTACGATTTGTGTAATGATGCAAAAAGAGGTTGCTCAACGGCTGACAGCCAAACCTGGCACTAAGCAATATGGGGCATTGACGTTAGCGATTGAATACCAGATGCAGGCTAAAATTGCGTTTGATGTTTCAAGAAAAGTCTTTGTTCCGTCACCAAATGTTGACTCGGCGATTGTTGTTTTAACACCACGGACCGATCCGCTTCCTGTCCAGCCTTTTGATAAGCAAAAATTATTTGGCTTTATTCGGGGCTGTTTTGCTCACCGTCGTAAAAGTTTATGGAATAACCTTCAAAGTGTAATTGGCAAGGAGCCAGTAGTAAAAGAGAAGATGCTAGGCGTCTTGAATAATCTGGAAATATCTCCTCAGATTCGTCCAGAAAAACTAACACTAGAACAGTTCGTGTTTCTTGCTAACGCCCTTCACCAACAGGATTTATTATAGAAAAAAGGTGGTTGACCTAAATAAATCAATGTGGTATAATTTTGCTTTTTATTGCAAATAAGTGTATACTGTTCTACAGTGAGGTGAAGGAGTCGTGCCTGATAGCATTGTAGAAATTAAGAAAAAGCTAGATGAGCGGATTGGCGAACATGTTTTAGTTAAAGCACAAGCTGGACGTAAACGTATTACCACCCATCACGGTATTCTAAGTAAAACTTACCCGGCAGTATTTGTTGTTCATTTAAATGATGACCAAGGGATGCTGGATCGGGTTTCATATAGTTACACAGATTTATTAACAAGAAATATTTCTATTGCATTCGATGAAGAAGCAGAATAAATTAAGCTTTTAGCTAATATTAAAAGATTGTTGAAAAGGCGAGGACTTTTCAGCAATCTTTTTGCTTTTTATAAGGGAGAATCAGTAGTTGCATGGATTATAGTTCCGTTAGTATAATTTACTTAATTAATTATTTCGATAAGGAGGGTTGCCGGATGATAGTTACGGAGAAAGCACCTGCAAAATTAAATTTAAGTTTAGACACACCGATGCGGTATTTTGATGGCTCTCCACAGTGGGATATGGTAATGGTTTCGGCAGACCTGGCGGATTATATAACTGTTGAGACTCACCGGCGACCTGCAACAATCAAGGTCTATACCAATAGCGGATTTTTGCCTAATGACCAGCGTAATTTAGCATATCAGGCAGCCCATATTCTTCGTAGTCGGTTTCACCGCAAAGATGGGGTAACGATTAGGATAAAAAAGCAGATCCCGGTTGCGGCCGGACTTGGAGGAGGATCATCTGATGCGGCAGCGGTTTTAAGAGCGTTAAACAATATTTGGCGCCTGGGACTGAGCTTAGCTGAATTGGCCCAAATCGCGCTAACCATTGATTCTGATGTTCCTTACTGTGTATATAATAAGCTAGCACGTGTAACAGGCCACGGTGAACAGATTGAGCTGTTACCGCCGCAACCACATTATTGGGCCGTTATTGCCAAACAAAAGATCAGTGTCTCTACACCGCAGATTTTACGCCAAATTAACTATGAAAAACTAGCACATCTAAATAATGATGCGTTAATAAAAAACTTAAAAGAACAAAATTGGCTTGAGGCTACTAAGTATATGGGGAATGTCTTAGAGCCATTGACGATGAAGTATTATCCGGAAATCGGGCGTTTAAAAAATAAGATGAAAGATTTGGGAGCAGATGTTGCCCAAATGAGCGGGACAGGACCAACAGTTTTTGCAATATGCCACACGGAGTCACGGGCGAAACGGATTCAAAATGGCATTCGCGGTTTTTGCCGTGATGTTCATGTTGTAAACTTACTTTAATTATGAAATGAGGACAAGGTTAGGAAGTGACATTCTTTCACGCCTTGTCTTTTTTACAGTTGCAATCTTATATAAAATTCGATATTATATTCATTGTTATAAATAGTAATCATTACGATTAAAGAAAGGGAAAATAATGAAAAAATATATTTTGGGTGTTAGTAGTATTGTTATCCTGCTGTTAGTTGTTCTAGGATTAGCCCTTGTTCCGTGGAAAACAATGGGAAAGAATCAAAAACCGATCAGGGTAGTGACAGGATTAAACTTTTATGGTGAGGTGGCCCAACAAGTCGCCGGTGACAATGGTAAGGTTACTTCATTTATCGATAATGCCTCAGTCGATCCGCATGATTATCAGCCTAGCACGAAGCAAGCCCAACAAGTTGCAAAAGCTAATGTCGTAATCGAAAATGGTCTGGGCTATGATAGTTGGGTAAATAAATTAGTAAAATCTAGTGATAATCATAATAAAATTAAGGTTATTAATGTTGCATCCTTAAACGGAAAAAAAGATGGCGATAATGAACATATTTGGTATGAACCATCAACAGTTAAGAAACTAGCGAACGATCTTGCAACCCAGTATGGTAAGATTGATCCGAAACACGCAAACGAGTATCGTACTAATGCTAAGAAATATTTGGCCTCCCTGAAACCGCTTGATCAGGAAATTGCAAAAGTTAAGCGCCAGGTAAATCCCAATAATAACCAGGTAGCAGTCAGTGAGCCAGTCTTTGATTATGCTCTTGAAAATGCTGGGTATCAGATTATGGACAAACATTTTGAAAAGGCGGTTGAAGATGGTAATGATCCTTCACCAAAGGACATTGATGAGATTCAACAAGCAATCATTAACCATCGGATTGCTTTCTTTGTTGATAATTCCCAGACAAGTGATAAGGTAGTTGATAATTTGGTTAAATTGGCGCATGAACATAACGTCCCAGTGTTAAAGGTCACGGAAACAAAACCAAATGGGGAAAACTACATGCAATGGATGCTAAAGCAGTATCGTGCATTAGCTGATATTCAGCAGAAGGAGAATTAAAAAGAATGGCAGTTGTATCAGTTGACGATTTAACAGTTGCATATGGTAGCCATACTGTGATTGATCACTTAAGTTTCACAATTAATGAGGGCGATTTTTTAGTCGTTGTTGGTGAAAATGGTGTTGGGAAAACAACGCTTGTCCGTTCAATGCTCGGCTTCTTAAAACCGAAAAGCGGGATGATTAACATTCCAGAAAGTACCAAGATCGGGTACGTTCCGCAATTTCGTAATATTGATGAGGAATACCCGCTCTCAATTCGTGATTTTATTGCATTAAATACTAAGCCACGACTTTTGCCATGGTTGACTAAAAAGGAACGTGATCGCGTTGAACGGATGGTCCGGGAAAATAACCTGGTAACGATTGCTGAACGTCCATTAGGTTTGGCGTCAGGAGGAGAAAAGCAGCGAGCTTATCTTGCACAAGCATTGTTACCTAATCCTAACTTATTAATTCTTGATGAATCGACCGCTAGTTTGGATAATGAAATGAAGTATGAATTATTAGACCTAGTGACTCGTTTCCAGCAAAACGGCTTAAGTGTAATGTTTATTACGCATGATTGGGACTTAGCAGAACAATACGGGACACGTTTTTTGTATATGACACCGGGTTCTTATTCAACTGGTCCAATCAATGAACTACCTAGCCCAGTAAAAGGGGGCATTAAATAATGTTAACATTAAGCTTTATGCGGCATGCTTTTGTCGCTAGTACTTTTATTGCTGTCATTAGTGGAATCATTGGTGTTTTTGTCGTTGCACGTAATCTATCATTTTTAACTCACACACTATCAGAAATCGGTTTTGCAGGGGGCGCGTTTGCTGTTTTTGCTGGTTGGTCGGCATTAAATGGAATGATCCTCTTCACGATGCTTAGCTCAGTCATTGTAGGTCAAATGAGCATTAAAGAATCACGCCGAGAAGCAGTAATTAGTGCCGTTTCTGCTCTTTTTATCGGAATGGGGATACTGTTCCTATCTTTAAGCAGTCAGTCGGCAAGTTCGGCAACAAGTATTTTGTTTGGTAGTGTTGTAGGCATTAGCCTTAATGAAGTATGGCAATTAGTTTACCTGTCAATCCTTGTTTTAATAGTATTGCTGTTAATGTATCGTCGGCTAAAGTTTGATTCGTTTGATGTGATTGGCGCACGAGTTAGCGGAATAAATGGGACGGTTATTTCAGTAATTTTCCTATTGCTTTTGGCACTAAGCGTTAGTGTTGCCGCGCAAATTGTTGGGTCTCTTTTAATATTTATTTTACTGACCTTACCAGCAGCGAGTGCAAAATATTTCACTCATGGTGTGGCTAAAATGATTGTTTTGGCGATTCTTTTTGCCTTGCTGGGCACTTGGCTTGGCTTATTCTTAGGATACTTAACAGATTGGCCGGTGAGCTTCTTTATTGCAGTGATTGAAGTTATTATTTATGTGACAGCGATAACTTATGGCAAATTTGTTGAAGCTAACTAGTAGATAGGCTGTGCTAAGACAATGAATTGTTAAATTAAAAACGATCTGTGATTAGCTTGTCTTTGGCTGATTACAGATTTTTTACTTTAAACTTAAATTTAATGCCTGAAAGCCGAACATTTTATGGTAAAATCGATGATAATTAATCCTTTTTGAAAGGCAGAGAAAAAAGATGAAAATTAGACGTAGCAATCGACTGGTTGATATGACGCGCTATCTCCTTGATCATCCACGATCATTGGTATCATTGAAGTTTTTTGGCGAACGTTATGACTCAGCTAAGTCATCAATCAGTGAAGATTTGGGAATTGTTAAGCATACCTTCCAAACATGGGGACAGGGACGCTTAGAGACAATTCCGGGAGCAAGCGGCGGTGCAATCTTAACCCCATTTTATTCAGAGGAAAATGCTAGTGTGGCAATCGATAGCCTTGTAGAAAGGGTTAATGATGATTCGCGGCTGCTTCCTGGTGGGTATGTCTACTTATCTGATTTAATTGGCCAACCAGAAGTGTTACGCCAGATTGGTAAATTAATCGCTACTCAATACGTTGATACTGATATTGATGTTATTATGACCGTTGAGACTAAAGGTATTCCAATTGCCCAGAGTGTTGCAATGTATATGAACAAGCCGTTTGTAATTGTCCGCAACAGTTCACATATCACTGAAGGACCGACAGTGAGCGTCAATTACGTTTCAGGATCTGTACAACGGATAAAGAAAATGGAATTATCACGGCGGACGCTATCAGCTGGGGCCAATGTCTTAGTTGTCGATGATTTCATGAAGGGCGGCGGTACGATTAACGGGATGAAGTCCTTAATCAAGGAGTTTGATGCTAATCTTGTTGGTATTACTGTCTTTGCAGAAGGGCGGCCGGTTAATGGTCAACGCCTTGTTGATGACTGTACATCATTAATCAAAGTAGAAACTAAAGACGGAGCTGATAAAAAAATTACAGCTCAGGCGGGAAGCTTCATGGAAAATGTATTTGGTAAGAAAGCGGAGAATTAAAAAATGACAAAAAGAAATGCAATTATTTTAGCTGCTGGTAAAGGGACACGGATGCGGTCAAAGCTCTACAAAGTTTTACATCAAGTATGCGGGAAAACAATGGTTGAACATGTTTTAACCCAATTGGAAAAGGCTAAAATCGATAACATTATTACGATTGTTGGTTATGGAGCCGAGACAGTTGAACAACAGTTAGGACACCGTACAAAATATGCCCTCCAAGAACAACAATTAGGAACTGGTCATGCAGTTATGCAGACTAAGGATTTGCTTGCTGATAAAGACGGCGAAACGATCATTGTTAGCGGAGATACCCCATTGTTTACGGCAGAAACATTTGAGAAGTTATTTGAATACCATGAACAACGTCATGCTGCTGTTACAATCTTGACTTCCGTTGCTCCTGATCCAACAGGCTATGGCCGCATTGTTCGGAATGATGTTGGAATTGTTGAACGGATTGTTGAACAAAAGGACGCAACAGTTCAAGAACAAGCAATTAAGGAAATTAACACTGGTGTTTATTGCTTTGACAATAAGAAACTATTTGCAGCCCTTAGCAAGATAAACAATGATAATGCGCAAGGCGAGTATTACCTGACCGATGTCATTGGCATTTTGAAACAAGAAAATGAGATTGTAACAGCATACAAAATGGCGGACTTTGACGAATCAATGGGTGTTAATGACCGGGTTGCCCTTGCCCGTGCTAATAAGGTGATGCGTAAACGGATTAATACTCACTGGATGCGTGAAGGGGTTTCAATGATTGATCCTGAAACAACTTATATTGATGCAGACGTTAAAATTGGCCGTGATACTGTTATCGAAGGCGGAGTTGTCATTAAGGGTCATACTGAAATTGGCGATGATTGCTATATTGGTGCCGGATCACGAATTATTGATTCTAAGATTCATGATGGGGTTAAGATTATTTCATCAACTCTTCAAGAAGCAGAAATGCATAATGGAAGTGATATTGGCCCTAATAGCCACTTGCGTCCTAAAGCAGAAATCGGTGAAAATGTTCATATCGGTAACTTCTGTGAGATTAAGAAGGCTTATATCGGTGAAGGTACTAAAGTTGGTCATTTAACTTATATCGGGGATGCAACGCTTGGTAAGAACATCAATGTTGGCTGCGGGGTTGTTTTTGTTAATTATGACGGAACAAACAAGCATCATACCAATGTCGGCGACCATGCTTTCATTGGCAGCAATAGTAATTTAGTTGCCCCCGTAAATATTGCTAAGGATTCATTCGTTGCTGCCGGATCAACAATTACGGATAGTACAGAACAGTACGACATGGCAATTGCCCGGGCACGGCAGGTTAATAAAGAAAATTATGCTAAGAAGCTACCGTGGTAACTTGCTTTTTGCCCCACTAATTTATATTATGTAAGTGGTAGGTAGTATAACTTTTATTAATCCAGCGGAGGACCTAATGACACAGCAATATTTTGATCAAAATTTAAAAATCTTTGCGTTAAATTCAAACCGTCCCTTAGCAGAAAAGATTGCTAAGCATGTCGGCGTGGATTTAGGAAAATTATCTGTTAGTCGTTTTAGTGATGGTGAAATTCAAATTAACATTGAAGAAAGTGTACGAGGAGATAATGTTTATGTTATCCAATCAACCTCTGCACCGGTTAATGATAACTTGATGGAATTGTTAATTATGGTTGATGCGCTTCGTCGTGCTAGTGCAAAAACGATTAACGTGGTTATGCCATACTATGGCTACGCTCGTCAAGACCGGAAAGCGCGGAGTCGTGAACCAATCACTGCTAAATTAGTTGCCAACATGTTGCAAAATTCTGGAGTTGACCGGATTATTGCACTTGACCTTCATGCGGCACAAATCCAAGGGTTCTTTGATATTCCTGTTGACCACTTAATGGGCGCACCGTTATTAGCCGAATACTTTATTAATCAGGGAGTTGCTGAAAATGCGGTTGTTATTTCACCAGACCATGGTGGAGTGACACGGGCACGGGCACTTGCTGAATTTTTGAAGTCACCAATCGCAATCATTGATAAGCGCCGTCCGCGTGCTAATGTTGCTCAAATCATGAACATTATTGGTAATGTTAAGGGCAAAAAATGTATCATGATTGATGATATGATTGATACGGCAGGTACGATTAGTCTTGGTTCCAAAGCGCTAATGGATGCCGGTGCTGAAGAAGTGTACGCATCATGTACTCACGCTGTTTTATCTGGTCCAGCAATCGAACGGTTAAAGGAATCACCGCTTAAAGAAGTTGTGGTTACCGACTCAATTCAATTACCAAAAGAAAAACAAATTGATAAGATCAAGCAGGTATCAGTGGCTCCGTTAATTGGAGATGCTATTAAGCGGATCAACGAAAATCGTCCGGTTAGTCCGCTCTTTAAGCAAGTATTTCAAAGTGCACAGTTAGAGAAGAATTAATAGTTTTTAAAAAGAAACATTCAAGCAGGCTTCAGTGTTCGGTAAGGTCGAGCTCTGAAGCCTCATTTGCATATTGTTGCATTATTAAAAGAAACTAAAGATTATTGAAAGCTAAACAGCAAATTGTAATTCATGTTATAATACGATGTGAAATAAGGAGGAGAAAAATGACAACAATTAAGTTTTTCAAAAAAGCAATGGTTGGAACAGCTGCAGTGGCTACTATCTTTGCCTTAGCTGGTTGTGGTAAGCAATCTGCTTCAAGTAGCGATACAAGCTCTTCCAGCGCATCGTCTGTCCGTTCTTCCGAAAGTAAAGCTTCAAAGGCTTATCGTACAGCTAATAAGCTTATCCAGAACCATGATTATGAAGGGGCATATGAACAGTTAAATAAGCTAAATGATCATAATGCACAAACGGAAGCACTTGCTGATGACTTACAAAGCTACATGGATGCTCAAAAAGCATATGAAAATGGTGATTATGACAGCGCCAAGAGTAATTTGAAGTCGCAAAAGTCAACCAGTACTGCAATGCGCAATGCTTATGCCGACTTACAAGATAAGGTAAGCTCTGCACAAGGTTCAAACAGTGCTAAGTCCCAATCTGCAACGACAGCTTCTGCTAAGTCAAATAGCAATGCTAATAGTTCAACAACTAAGAGTAACGGTCAACAATCTGCAGTGGCTAACCAAGCAGCGGCAGACGCTACAAGTTCTGACGTTGTTCAGCAGTTTGCTAACAAGATGGGCTTTAGCGGTTCGCAAGGTTACCAAATCATGCCTACTGGTAAGACTGGTAATGTTTACAAGTTTGAAGTTCGGCAAAATAATAGTGATAACACCGTTGCTAACTTAATTGGTATCTACCAATACAATAGCCAAACTGGTGCAGTTACTAAGATTGCATAAATCAAAATATAGGATATGAGAAATAAGAGATGTGGTTCAGTATGAGCCGATCTCTTGTTTTTTGGTTATAGGAAAGGGGGATTAGCCGTGTATCAAGAGTCATTATTTAATCAGGATGGTGATAAAAATACGCCCTTGGCTAATCGGGTGCGGCCGACTAATATTGATGAATTTGTTGGTCAACAGCATCTGCTCGGTAAAGATAAGATTTTACGCGAGATTATTACCAATGATCAATTATCATCGCTGATTTTCTGGGGACCGCCGGGAGTAGGGAAAACTACGCTTGCTGAAATTATTGCTAAGCAGACGAAATCGCACTTTATAACCTTTAGTGCCGTGACCAGCAGCATTAGGGATATTCGGAAGATCATGGAAGAAGCCGAGCAAAATCGGGAATATGGTGAGCGGACGGTTTGTTTTATTGATGAAATTCACCGTTTTAATAAAGCTCAACAAGATGCGTTCCTTCCGTTTGTGGAGCGTGGAAGTATCATCTTGATCGGGGCAACAACTGAAAATCCCTCCTTTGAGATTAACGCGGCTCTCCTTAGTCGTTGTCGGGTTTTCGTCCTCAAGGCTCTTACTACCGCTGACATTGAAAAGGTATTACAACGAGCACTAACTCACCCGCAAGGTTTTCCCGATTTAACGATTAAATGTGAAGATGGGGTGCTTAACCTCATTGCCCAATTTGCTAATGGGGACGCGCGAATTGCTCTTAATACCCTTGAAATGGCAGTCTTAAATGGTGAACGAGACGGTCATCATGTGGAATTAACAATGGCAATTCTCAAGCAGCTGATCAATACAAAATCGCTACGTTACGATAAGAAGGGTGAAGAACACTATAATATAATCTCAGCCCTCCATAAGTCGATGCGTAATAGTGATGTCGATGCCGCTGTTTATTGGTGCTCGCGAATGCTTGACGGGGGTGAAGATCCGTTGTACATTGCGCGGCGGCTGGTTCGTTTTGCCAGTGAGGATATCGGACTAGCAGATACTAACGCTCTCCAAGTAGCAATTAATGCCTTTGAAGCCTGTCAATTTCTGGGAATGCCTGAATGTGATGTCCACCTTACAGAATGTGTAATTTATTTGTCGCTTGCGCCAAAATCTAATGCAGCCTATGTTGCGCGGCAAAAAGCTCATCGTGCAATAAAGAAAACCGGAAATTTACCAGTGCCGTTGACGATTCGGAATGCACCCACTAAGTTAATGAAGGACTTAAATTACGGTAAAAATTACCAATATGCCCATGATACTAAGGACAAATTAACAACGATGAAAACAATGCCGCCAGAATTAGCTGGTCAAACATTCTATCACCCTAGTAATCAGGGGAGAGAACCACGATTTCAAGCGCGAATGGACCAGATAAACGAATGGCACCAAAAACATGATAAATAAAACGGTGATTGCCCTAGCTGTAAACTAGGTGCCAATCACCGTTATTTTAGTTTAATACATATTTTTCAATTGCGTTTCCAACCCCATCATGGTTATTATCGGTGGTTGTTACGTCAGCAATCTTTAATGTGCCTGGAATTGAATTACCCATTGCTACGCCTAGCCCAGCAAATTCGATCATTGAATCATCATTTTGTGCATTTCCTAATGCCATCACTTCTTCACGCTTGATTCCCAATTCTTTGCTGAGTAACTGAAGCGCATTTCCTTTACTAGCTTGCTTATTCATAAATTCCAGATAGAAATCTTCGCTCCGCACAATCGAAAAACGATCACTCATCGATGCTGGCAGGTCTTGCCAAGCCTTATCAATGTTCTCTTTTGTGTCGACCATCATTGCTTTGGCGATTACATACTGGTCTTGCATCCTAGCCAGTTCTTCAAAAGTACGGTAACGAATTGGCATACTAACAAGATCTGATTCGTAAACAGTATAGGGACTAAGATCACGATTGATTGTGTAAATATAATCACGAGTCTCAATCTGTGATTTAACGCCTTCTTTAAGACAATAGGTTTGCCAGTCAGCGTAATCGTCGAAGGACATTGTGTAATTTACCAGTACATTTTCACTGGTCGATTGTGCTAATGCCCCGTTAAAGCTAATGACAAATTCATCATCGGAGTCATTCAGCTCTAATTGATCAAGATAAGCTTTAACACCGGTCATTGGACGTCCTGTGCATAAGACAATCTTAACGCCTGCTGCACTTGCTTTCTTGATCGCGGTAACTGTTTTAGCAGTGATTTCACGTTGATCGTTAATTAATGTTCCATCGATGTCAATTGCAACTAATTTAATTCCCATTATGATTACTCCTTTGGTTTGATAATATGGTTATTTTTAATATAACTTTGAAATTCTTCATAGATTGGCTCAAAAATTTCGATATTGTCTCGGGATTCAAGCATCTCTTTCGGGAAAAAGAAGCGCTGGTCACCTGCTTCTCGGCCAGAAACGCTTGCTACAAGGGTACTAACCTGAGATAACTCGATAAAGTCACCGTTTGGCTGGAGAAGTTCAATTTGTGTTTGGGCATTTGAATCTTGGGGATGATAAGTGTCATAGGGCAGCTTAAAGCTATCGTTAACCGCGGTATAATATTGACTATTAAAACCAGCTGTTTGAATTAAATTGCGCAGGATCGGTAAAAGTTCTTGGGTATTTTTGTCATAAATTACTGACTTAAACGGTCGGCGATTAAGGAAACGGCTGGCTAGGTCACTTAAAATATCGTCTCGTGAATGGGTCCAATGAATGAAGTAAGTTGTTAGAACCCCATCATCTAAGGCTAAGTAATCATTAAGATTAAAATGATTGTTAAAGAACGGCATTAGCATATGAGGGGTAAAGTCCGGCTCAAAATCATTCGGATGCTGGTAAATGTATTTTGCCCGCATAAGCAGGTGATCCAATATTACTTCCATCGAACGGGAAACAGGATGAAAGTAGACTTGCAGGTACATCTGCAACCGGCTAATAATATAGTCTTCAACGGCATGCATTCCGGAAATTTCAAATGCAATCCCGCCCTTTACTGGCCGCATAACGTGAAGTACGCGGTCAAGGTCAAACTTACCGTAATTAGTGCCGGTGTAGTATGCGTCGCGCTGTAAATAATCCATCCGGTCGGCGTCAACTTGGCTTGAGATCATTTGAACGACTTGCGGGTTATGGTAAGTATGATCGATAACGCTGGCAACTTGGTGCGGGAAGTCAGGAGAAACACGCCGTAAAATCTTATTAATATTTGTACTACTATCTGTGATTAATTGCCGGGTAATTTGTTCGTGATTAGTATGGAAAATATGTTCAAAAGTATGCGAATACGGACCGTGTCCTAAATCGTGGAGAAGGGCGGCACATAGAGCAACAGGACGTTCTTCATCATTCCACAGACCATCTCCTGCAGATTTACTGGGGTAGTTGCGCTGAAAATAATTGCACATTTGTCTGGTAATTTCATAAACACCAAGGCAGTGCCCGAAGCGAGAATGCTCAGCACCATGGAAAGTAAAAGATGATGTCCCTAATTGCTTGATCCGGCGTAAGCGTTGAAATTCAGGGGTATTGATTAAATCCATGATTATCTGGTTGTCAACAATGATTTGTCCATGAATCGGGTCCCGAAAGACCTTTTCTCGGCGGAGTTTTTCGTCATAAAAATGGTTCATGTTAATCTTCTTTCTTTAGGCGTTCTTGTAGTTTGATCATGCTGGTAAGTTCTTTATCTAGGAGAGTTATGAAATCGGGTGACCACATAATGCTATTAAGACTAGTTGAGTCACTAATGTTAGCAGCTGCTTGAATTTTTTTAATTGCGTCGCTAACAGTTAAAGGAGTATCCGTGATTTTAGCGACTGTTGTCATCGCACCCGGCCAAACATCAGGAAAATGCCACTTATTTGATTCTTGCTGCAACCCCTCATCGTAAAAGTCACGAATAAGTATTCCGCGATCCTGTTGATTTCCACAAACGCTAAGGTAAAGCATTACGACAACGCCTAACTTATTACGGCGCTGCGAAATGCCCCCGATTTTTTGACCATTAACGCTAATATCAAAGCTGCCGGGACAATAAGAGTGGGTAATCTCGCCGGTAGCAACTGATAAAGTCGGAAAAGCTGCCTTAATAAGGTCGACCATGTTTTGGTATGCTTCGTCGATCGTCAATTCGTGATCCTCAAGATGCCACGGATAGAAAATAGACAGGTTCAAGATCCCATCGTCACTAACAACGGCCAATCCGCCAGAGTTACGCATGAAATAATGGTAACCGCGATGATTAAGCAGGCGAAGAGCCGAAGAAAGATGTGGTAACCGTTGATCTTTTAATCCGAGAATAACAGTATCTTGAAGCGTCCAAAAATGGAGCAGGGGATGTGCAAGCTGATTGGCTGATTGAAGCAACGCATTTGTATAGATGAAAGACGATAAATTATCAGCGGGTGGTA
This sequence comes from Limosilactobacillus albertensis, assembly GCF_014145555.1. Taxonomy (NCBI): domain Bacteria; kingdom Bacillati; phylum Bacillota; class Bacilli; order Lactobacillales; family Lactobacillaceae; genus Limosilactobacillus; species Limosilactobacillus albertensis. Next base: position 32,149 of record NZ_JACIVD010000060.1, on the reverse strand, counting down.
GTGGTTGGATAAATTGTTGAAAAGGTTGCTTGTTAAAATTCGACATAATACTTCTTCTTTTCTTTGGAATAATACATTAATATTATACAAGAACTAAGAAGAACATGGGCGTTTGACGGGGTATTTATCGATAAAAAGAGTATAATAATGACGATAAATAAAGATGAAGGGAGGAAATTACTATTAAGAAAGTGATTCCTGTCCATGTAAAGTTATCAACAACAATTAATCAAGGCGGCCAGCAAGAGGACTTTACCTTCACCGAGGAAGGCACGTTTGTTGAAATGAACGGTAAGTATTATTTACGTTACATTGAACACCAGGACGGACAAGAGACTCCTGTACAAGTTAAATTTGAAGATGAATTAATTCGGTTACGCAGACGGGGCAATGTTGAAACGAATTTGTTCTTGGATCCGCATCAAGAGACTATCATGCGATACCGGACAGAATATGGCATGATTAATATCGATGTGTTAACTGAAAGCTTAGAAAAAGCCGTTGATATTGATGCGCCTGCTGGTCATGCATCTGTGAAGTATCAGTTAAAGCAAGCAGGACAATTAATTGGAAGTTACCAACTAGAATTGCAATTTACGGCTTAATATTGTATGATGTAGTTTAGACTTTTTGAAGGGATGTGCACCAATTTGGATTTAAAGGTTTTTGACGGTCAGGACAAATCAGAACTTTCAATGATTGAGGTCGCACACGCTATTTTAGCTCACCATGGGGAAGCGATGGCGTTTGTTGACTTGACCAACGAGGTTCAGCAATATCTGGGTAAGAGCGATGAGGAAATTCGTGAGCGTCTTGCACAGTTCTATACTGACTTAAATGTTGATGGCAGTTTTATTTCCCTTGGTGACAACACCTGGGGTCTGCGTGCTTGGTACCCATTCGAATCTATCGATGAAGCCACTGTTGGTGAAAACGAAGAAGAAGAGGATGACCGTCCAAAGAAGAAGCGTCGTAAAGTTAATGCCTTCCTCGCAGACACCGATGATGATGACGATGTAATTGACTACGATAACGATGATCCTGAAGACGAGGATCTTGACGACGATGACGATAGCGATTCTGATGAAGATTATGATGATGACACTGATGATTTCAGTGACGATGATGATGATCTTGATGATGGTATCGAAGGCCAACTGTCAGAATTGCATGATGAGGAAGACGATGACGAGGATGATGAATAATTTTCAAGTTTATGCTTGACTATTGATCATTGACCCTGTATTATCTTTCTTGGGCGCCTGTAATGACAGGCCAATAAGTTCGTAGATAAGTAAGCTCCCTGTTTCATTTGAAATAGGGAGTTTTTTCTATTATCACACCCGCAAATTAAAAAAGGAGTAGACGACAATGACGAAATACATTTTTGTAACCGGTGGAGTTGTATCATCATTAGGAAAGGGAATCGTTGCTGCCTCTTTAGGTCGATTATTGAAAAATCGGGGCTTAAAGATTGCAATCCAAAAGTTTGACCCTTACATTAATGTTGATCCCGGTACGATGAGTCCATACCAGCACGGTGAAGTTTTTGTAACTGACGATGGTACTGAAACTGATTTGGACCTCGGTCACTATGAACGTTTTATCGATAATGATCTAAATAAGTATTCAAATGTTACAACGGGTAAAATCTACTCTGAAGTTCTTCGTAAAGAACGCCGTGGGGATTACCTCGGCGGAACAGTACAAGTTATTCCGCACATTACTAACGCAATTAAGGATAAGATCAAGCGCGCGGGAGAAAGTACTGATGCTGAAGTTGTGATTACTGAAATTGGTGGGACCGTTGGTGATATTGAATCACAGCCATTTATGGAAGCCATTCGCCAGATGAAAGAAGAAGTTGGTAGCGACAATGTTTTATATATCCATACAACATTAGTTCCGTACCTCCGTGCTGCTGGTGAAATGAAGACTAAGCCAACACAGCACAGTGTTCGTGAACTACGGGGATTGGGTATTCAGCCTAATATTTTGGTTGTACGGACAGAAAAGCCGATTACTGATGACATGCGGAAAAAGATTGCATTATTCTGTGACGTTGATCCTAAAGCAGTAGTTGAATCGATGGATGTTCATACTCTTTACGAGATTCCGCTGAACTTGCAAAAGCAGGGCATGGATCAATTAGTAGTAGACCATTTCGGCTTAGATGTGCCACAAGCTGATATGACAGAATGGACAGAAATGGTAAATCATATCGAACATGACTTAACTAAGACGGTTAAGATTGCGATGGTTGGTAAGTACACTGACTTACAAGATGCTTATATTTCTGTTAATGAATCATTACGACATGCCGGGTACCCTGTAAATGCGAAGGTTAAAATTGACCACTTTAATGCGGAAAATATCACCCCTGAAAATGTTGACGAAACCTTAAAAGACTACGATGGTATTCTTGTACCGGGTGGTTTTGGAAACCGGGGAGTAGAAGGAATGATCACTGCAATTAAGTATGCTCGGGAAAATGACGTTCCGTACCTTGGTATTTGTTTAGGGATGCAAACCGCATGTATCGAATTTGCTCGTGATGTATTAGGATACAAGGATGCTAACTCAACTGAATTTGATCCAAATACAAAGCATAATATTATTGACTTAATGGCTGATCAAGCAGATGTTGAAGATATGGGAGGAACTCAACGGCTTGGTGCTTATCCTTGCAAGCTTAAGGAAGGGACAGTCGCTGCTGCCGCTTATGGCAACCAGTCAATGATTAGTGAACGTCACCGCCACCGTTACGAATTTAACAATGATTACCGTCAAGAAATGGAAAATCATGGCTTGGTGATTTCTGGTGTTAACCCTGACCGTAATTTGGTTGAAGTAGTTGAAATTCCTGACAAGAAATTCTTTGTGGCTGCTCAATACCACCCAGAATTCAAGTCACGTCCTAACCACCCAGAAGGATTATTTGCTGCCTTTGTAAAAGCGGCTGCCGAGGACAAGTAAATTTAAAAATTGTATAATAGAATTAATACAAGAGATGGGGGCAAACTTGTCACTTCTCTTGTTTTTTATTAGTAATATTGTTAAATTTATAAGTTATAGAGGCTATTTTTAGCCGTTACTTTACGATTTTTTTTAAGATTGTTTATAAAAGGTTGTAATTCGTTTGATATTTCATTATCATTACAGTTGACTGTTTTGTAACTGAAATAATCATTAACTTAGCTTAAATGAAAAACAGACTAAAATTTTTAAGTGAGGAAACGCAGAAATGAAGAAAATGATCATTCAAGGAGGAAACCGTCTTTCTGGTGAAGTCACGATCGGTGGTGCAAAAAATAGTACAGTTGCATTAATTCCTGCTGCTATTCTTGCAGATACCCCGGTAGAGTTTGACACGGTTCCAGATATCTTGGATGTTCACAATCTGATGATTATTTTGGAGTCAATGAATGTAAAATCCGAGTTTAGTCACGGAGTTTTAGATATTGATCCAACACAAATCGTAGAAGCTGAACTTCCAAGCAAGGCAATCAAAAGTCTTCGAGCTTCCTATTATTTTATGGGTGCATTATTAGGTCGTTTCCATCGCGCGACATTAACATTTCCGGGGGGCGACAATATCGGTCCCCGACCAATTGACCAACACTTAAAAGCATTTAAAGCACTTGGAGCAACTGTTAGCGAAGAAAAAGGTACTGTTCATTTAGATGCACCGAATGGCTTACATGGGTCACGGATCTTTTTAGATATGGTATCAGTTGGTGCAACAATTAATGCTACTTTGGCAGCCGTTCGCGCTGAAGGAACGACGATTATTGAAAACGCAGCTCGTGAACCAGAAATTATTGATTTAGCGACATTCTTAAATAATATGGGTGCGAAAATTCGTGGAGCTGGAACAGATACTATTCGGATCACTGGGGTAAAGACCCTGCAGTCTATGAATACCCATACGATTATTGCAGATCGGATTGAAGCCGGAACTTACCTATCATTAGCCGCAGCGTTAGGTGATGGGATTATGATTCATAATGTTATTCCAGAACACTTAGAATCATTCACAAGTAAAATGATTGAGATGGGTGTTGATCTGCAAATCGATAGTGATAAGATTTTTGTACCTAAATCTGAGCACTTGCGCCCAGTTACTGTCAAAACGATGCCGTTCCCTGGTTTTGCTACCGACCTGCAACAACCATTAACTCCGCTGATGTCACTTGCGGAGGGTGATAGTACGATTGTTGATACTATTTATCCTAAGCGGGTAAAACACATTTCCCAATTACAAAAGATGGGAATGAAGATTGAGGCGCATGATGGGATGATTGTTGTTCAACATACGGAAAAACTCCATGGTGCAGAGGTTTCTGCAGGTGAGATTCGGGCAGGAGCCGCTTTAACGATTGCCGGATTAATGGCAGATGGACAGACAATAATTAATAATGCCGGAAATATTTTGCGGGGTTACGACCGGATTGTATGGAAGCTTAATCGGCTTCATGCTAATGTTTCAATTGAGGACGATTCTTCAGTAAAAATTAGTTAGAAGTTGCGTAGTTCTTTAAATCGTGGTATCCTGTTAAAGTTGATTATCTATGTTTCAGGCAATGATTCATGGCAAAAGGAGCGTAATAAATTATGAAACAAGGAATTCATCCAGATTATCATCCAGTAGTTTTTGAAGATTCATCTACTGGTTACAAGTTTCTCTCTGGCTCAACAGCCACTTCAAGTGAAACTGTTAAGTGGGAAGACGGTAATGAATACCCATTAATTCGGGTTGAAGTTACTTCTGACTCACACCCATTCTACACTGGTAAGCAAAAGTTTACTCAAGCCGACGGTGCTGTCGACAAGTTCAACAAGAAGTACGGTCTCAAGTAATCGAACTTCTTATATTCAAACCCGGGAAAAACGAAAGTTCTTCCCGGGTTTTTTGTTCAATGATGTATCCGAAAGTGGGGTCTACCTATGCATGAAAAAATAATCAATCGAATAATTGCCCTGCATCATTATTCTTTCGTTAGGATAACTCGTCAGACGCTAATTATGATTTTTCCAATTGTTTTTATCGGAACAATGGCGAAAATGATTTTAAAAACTGTTTTTAAACCAGATGGCTTTATCTATAATGTTGCTTTCCTTGATGTGATACCACAGAGCGTATTGCAAATTATTCAATTTGTATTAACAAGTATAGGTCAGCTAACTTTAGGTATTTTGGGAGTTTACACTGCTTACATGGCAGCCAAGTTTACAGCAAAATTATATCGACGTGATGGTAAATTTGCGGGAATCACGGCAATTTTAACGCTTTTACTGATGTCGTACCGGTATGGAAAGATGTCATCATCGTTTTCTCTTAATTTTTACCAACGTCTTCTTAGCGGTAATAGTCTATTATTAGTTTTACTACTTGGGTACGGAATTGGGCAGCTTTACCGCTTATTAACGCCGCCAAAGTATGGAGAAAATACTAATTCGCTCCCATTATTACAAGAACGAGCATTTAGTTCGATGGGACCAATAATAATTAGCGTTATATTTGGCGTAGCTGTCGCAATTTTCTTAAATTTCAATACAATTTATCATGCCTGGTCTACTAGCTATTCTTCGTTAGTTGGTGTTGCGCAAGAACACCGGCAGCTATGGTTAACACTGTTAGCATCACTTGGAATAACAACGATGGATTGGCTCGGACTAGGAGTTCCCTATAATTCGATGGCACTAATGTCAGGAGAGTCGTTTACCGCTAATTTAAATTATGCACTAGCGCATGGAACACCATGGAACGTTCCTTATAAATATTTAGGAAGTTCGCTTTATAATTCATTTGCTAATTTTGGTGGAGATGGACTGATTTTAGCACTCATTGTTGCAATTTTATTGACGTCGAATGGTTCTTATATGCATCGGGTTGCGCGCTGGACCGCTTTGCCAACACTATTTAACTTTAATTATGCGACAATGGTTGGGCTGCCGATTGTATTTAATCCCTTATTCTTTATCCCATTTACATTTTTGCCAATTGTGAATATCCTGCTTGCTAGTTTTGCGATTGCTATTCACTTAATTCCCTCAACTCCTTACCCGGTTCTTCAGGGAACACCAGGACCGTTGCTGGGCTTCATCGGCACAAATGGTAATTGGGGAACGCTTATTTTTGCATTGGTTTTGTTATTGCTAGATATCATTGCGTATATTCCTTTTGTGAAAATGGCATTGGCAGTTGAGCGTCGTTTAACATTAGAAGAACAGGAAGTGGCAGGTCATGAAAAAAATAGCTAGAACCACTCTCCACAGCCGGCTGGTATTAATTAGCTTGATGACTATTTTAATTCTTATGGCAATTCCAGCTTATATTTGGATGAAGGATAATAACAAATACTTAGCCGCCCAGCATAACTCAAGAATGTCACCGGTAATTATGGTTCCCGGTAGTTCGGCCACGCAAAATCGGTTTAACCCGTTGATTCAAAAGATTAATGCAGATAGTCCGAAGAAACATAGCGTGTTGCGGTTGGAAGTGAAAAATAACGGTAAGATTACTTCACAGGGATGGATCAATCGTGGAGATAACGAACCGATCATCGTTATTGGTTTTGAGAATAATCATGATGGTTATCAAAATATTAAAAAGCAGGCTAAAATGGTTAATCAAGTCTTTGAACGCCTAACGGAAGAATATAACTTCAACAACTTTAAGGCGTTTGGTCATTCTAACGGTGGATTGATATGGACTTATTGGCTAGAGCATTATTACTCTGAATATCAAGATACTATTACGATTAAAAGACTGATGACGTTAGGGACGCCATGTAACTTTGCAGAATCTTCTGTTAGCCACCCAACTCAAATGTTCTCTGATTTCGTAAAATACCGGGACCGAATTCCCAAAAATTTATTAGTTTATTCAGTTGCAGGCACGGAAACTTATACCTCGGATGGGTTGGTCCCAGAAGGAAGTGTGAATGCGGGTAAATATATTTACCAAAAACAGGTTGCGCACTATACAAGTATGACTGTTACTGGTAAAGATGCTCAGCACTCAAATTTGCCACAGAATAAACAGATTGTCCGTCTGATTGAAGAATACCTGCTTGATCCAAACGATAATGGGAATCCTAATCCGCAAAATAAGCGCGGGGCTACTCAAAATTAATTAAGCAGGTTATACTATGTTCATAATAAAAAGTGAAGGGGTTCAAAATCGTGAAAAAAAGTAAAAAGCGGTCATTTGAATGGTTGCGGTGGACAGCGGTTGTTGTCCTGCTTCTGGTCTCTATCGTTTTGATCTTTAACCAGCAAATTAAATATTACCTGGTGGGGAGCTATAAGCCAGAGATCACACGGCAAACTGTTCAAAATAACCAAAAGAAAAAGGCAACTTATGATTTTCAAAGTGTTGAGGACCTTAATTTGCAAACTGCTGCAAAGGCACGGGCAAGCAAGCAGTCGATTAATACGATTGGTGCAATTACGGTTCCAGCCATTAATATGACGATTCCAATTGCTAATGGGGTTGATAATACAACTCTTGCGTTAGCTGCGGGGACCCTTCGTCCAGACATGAAGATGGGAGAAGGCAACTATGCGTTAGCTGGTCATAATATGGCGCACGGAAGTAAGATCCTGTTTTCACCCTTGTATTATCATGCGAAAGTCGGTCAGATGATCTATATTACAAATATGGACCGGGTTTATGAGTACAAGATTTACCAGCGTGAATTTATTGCGGCTACGCGTGTTGACGTGGTAAATAATACTCCTGAGAAGATCATTACGTTGATTACTTGTGACGCTACGGGAGCTAACCGTTTGATGATCAGGGGAAAGTTTGTTAAATCCGAACCATTTAAACAAGCACCACAAAATGTTCAGAAGAATTTTAGTGAAAAATACACGACAGGTCGTTAAAAACGAGAGGCTGGAAAGAAATTTCCATGCTTCTTTTTTTGATAGATTTGTAATCCATTCCAAATTAAGAAAAGCACAATCGCCGCTAAAATGTTCAAATCTAAATAAATTTTAAGTAAAAAGATGAGCGAACGGACAAGAATGCCACCGTTTGCTCATTTTTTTAATGGACATAAATTCCTTGACTCTTTTTTGGGAACCGCCTAAGAAAGAGATACATTGAATTTAAGGAGATGCAGTAATGGAAAAACGCGAGCAGGAAAATGTTTTATGGTTTGATGAATTGCATCGTTCTGACGTTAATCTCGTTGGTGGAAAGTCTTCCTCATTAGGTGAAATGACTTCTTCAATGAAAATTCCAGTCCCATATGGATTTGCGACAACTACCCATGCTTATCGCCAATTCATGACTGAAACGGGATTAAACGATCAAATAAATAGTTTGTTAAATGAAATTAACGACTATGAAAATGCTGATGAGCTTCATCAAGTTTGTTCCCGAATCCGGCAGATGATTGTTGATGCCGCAATGCCTAGCGAATTGGCAGCATCAATTATGCAGGCTTACGCAGACTTATCCGAAAAAATGGGTGAGACCGAACCATTTGTGGCTATTCGTTCAAGTGCCACAGCGGAAGACTTGCCAAATGCCTCTTTTGCGGGACAGCAAGAATCATATTTAAATGTCCGTGGCGCAGAAATGGTATTAGCAAAAGTCCAAGAATGTTATGCTTCTTTATTTACTGATCGGGCTACGTATTATCGTCATAAGCAACATTTTCCTCATGAAAAGGTGGCATTATCTGCAGCAATTCAGATGATGGTTTTCTCGAAAGCATCTGGTGTAATGTTCTCCGTAAACGTGGCTAACGGGGATGATTCACAAATTGTTATCGATACAATCTGGGGTCTAGGTGAATATATTGTTCTTGGGAAAGTAACCCCTGATCATTTTGTGATTAATAAAGATGACCTTCACGTGTTAGAACGATCAGTTGTACCGAAAGCAATTGAGTTGCGGCAAACCCCTGGTGGTGGTGTTCATGAAGAACAAGTGCCAGCAGAGCGTGCTACCCGGCCTGCATTAACTGAAGATCAAATTCGTGAATTAGCTGGTTATGCTAAGGAAATTGAAAAACATTATGGCTGTTACATGGATATGGAATTTGCCCTGGATGCACGGACGGATCGCCTGTGGTTAGTACAAGCGCGGCCTGAAACAGTCTGGTCAAATAAAAATAGCGGACAAACAGTGAAGGAATCGGTGAAAACAATGAACGAAAGCCAAAAACCGTTAGTTAAGGGATTGCCAGCCAGCCCCGGTACCGCAACCGGAAAAGTTCATGTAATCGCTGACCCTCAAGATATTGATCAATTTGAAGAAGGAGAAGTTTTGGTAACCTTGATGACCTCTCCAGACTGGGTACCGGCAATGAAGAAAGCAGCAGCAATTATCACTGACAATGGTGGAATGACTTGTCATGCAGCGATTGTTTCACGTGAAATGCAGATTCCATGTATTGTGGGAACTAAGAGTTGCGGGGACGCTGTTACCGAAACGCTTCAAGATGGTGATCAGGTTACGGTTGATGCTAAAAATGGTGTTGTCTACCACGGAAATCTCCAAGCACAATTCAGTTCACAGGAAAAGTCAACGGAATGTGGTCAAGCTGAATACTATGCGCCAACCGCAACTGGCGTAATGATGAACCTAGGTGATCCGGAACTTGCCGAAAAATATGCTGAATTGCCTGCCGATGGAATTGGTCTAATGCGGGAGGAGTTTATTTGGACAACCTATATTCATGACCATCCCCTCTACCTAATTGAAACCGGTCAAGCAGAGAAAGTTGTCGATATGTTAGCCGATGGAATTGCTAAAGTTGCCCGTGCAATTGCTCCGCGGCCAATGGTTCTGCGTTTCTCCGACTTTAAATCAGGTGAGTACCGTAATTTAACCGGTGGTGATAAGTACGAGCCGCATGAACCAGCTGACTTACTCGGCTGGCGGGGAGCTTCACGGTACTATGATCCAAAATATATTGAAGCGTTCAAATTAGAACTGGCGACAATTAAAAAGGTCCGTGAAGAATTTCAACTGAAGAACCTTAATGTGATGATTCCATTTGTTCGGACAGTTGCAGAATTAGAAAAGGTCACGCGGCTAATGAAAGATGAAGGCCTATACCGCGGTCCAGACTTTAAGGTATACATGATGGCTGAGATTCCAAGCAATATCATCTTAGCTGATCAATTTAACAAGTACGTTGATGGCTACTCAATTGGCTCCAATGATCTAGCAATGCTTATCTTAGGCTGTGACCGTAATAATGACACGGTTGCGCACCTGTTTGATGAACGCAATCTTGCGGTTAAACGTGCAATTAGTCACCTCATTAAGACTGCCCATCAAGACAATAAGACGGTCTCAATATGTGGTCAAGCACCATCAGAATATCCTGAACTAGCTGCTTTCTTGATTCAGCAAGGGATCGATTATATTTCGGTTAATCCTGATATGGTCAAAGCAACAAAGCGGAATGTGGCAAGTGTTGAACAACGGATTATGCTTGACAGCGCAACTGGTAAGGGTCGTCAGAATGCTGAAACTTATGAATGGTAGAAAGGATTGAATAAGATGCAAATTTTTGTTGATATAAATGCTTCTGAAAATGGTAATGGTTCACAAGAGTTCCCCTTCAAACGGATTCAACAAGCTGCTGATATCGCGCGTCCCGGTGATTATGTTCAAGTAATGCCGGGTGAATACCATGAAGAAGTTCATCCGCAATATTCGGGAACTAACGATAAGCCAATCATTTATGCATCTGCGCGCCAAAATCGTGCAATTATTACTGGAGCAGATCGGGTTACCGGCTGGCAGCACATTAGCGGTGCGGTATGGCAATTGAAGCTCCCTAATACCGATTTTGGTAATTATAATCCTTATAATATTTTAGTTGACCAGACCTTTAATCATGCTGGTGAAATTTTCCTAAATAATAAGGCAATGTATGAAGTTGATCAGTTAGCCAAGGTTGAAAAGCCAGTCGAAAATGAGCTTTCACGAGATCGCAAGGCTACCCTCTATACTTGGTATACCGAACAGTTACCGGCAGAAAATGCAACGGTAATCTATGCTAACTTCCAAGATAAAGATCCAAATAATGAACAGGTTGAGCTAACATTCCGTGAAACTTGTTTCTACCCCGAAAAAGAGGAGATTAACCACCTTATTTTATCAGGCTTTACGATGACTAAAGCGGCCTGTCGCTGGGCATCGCCAAAGTATAACAAGGGTGTCATTGGCACTAACCGTGGTCAGGGCTGGAAGATTGCTAAATGTGATATTTCCCACGCAAAGTGTTCGGGAATCTCGCTTGGTCGAAACATTGTCCCAACAATTGATGATAACAAGGTTTATCCTCACCGTATTAAGAATAATACTATTCATGATTGTGGACAGACAGGTATTATCGGCGTTGAGGGCAACCCATCACCAGTCATTGAGCATAACAGTATCTACAACATTAATGTCCGCCAAAACCTTGTTAGTGATGATGTGAGTGCAATTAATCTTTCGCCAGCTATTGGTGCCAAAATTGTTCGTAATTGCATTCATGATTGTACACGGGGAATTTGGCTTGGCGGCGATGTTGAGAATACACAAATATCACGAAACGTTTTCTACAACAACTCGTTACCAGAAGCGTTTGAAGTTACTGCTGAGAATCGTGATGATTTAGTTGCAGCACTTGGCGAAGATATTACAATTAAAGATTCTAACGGTGTTACTTTGATTGACAATAATTTCCTATTGTCAGATTGTGCTCTTAAGCTTGCAACAAAGGGTGTGCTATTGGTCCATAACTTAATTAACGGTAGCGTGGAATGGTTAAGCAACACTAATGTTTTAGACAATGATCCTTACTATCACCGCCTTTATCAACAGAAAACAACGGAAAGTGATTCCTATGATTCGTCCTGTTTCTATAACAACGTCTTTATCCGAAAAACTCTCCGTGGTGAGATGCAGAAGTTGATTGCATTTGCCCAAGAACAGGCAGATGAACAGCCGGTTAATAACCATGTTAGTGATGGCAATGCTGTTTACGTTGGTCAAACTAGCGGGCAGCGAAACTATATCCCTGCTAATAAAGCCGGAAATGTCTTTATGAACGATCAGACAGAAGACGTTACGGTGAAAATCGATTCAAATGAAGACGGGGTATTTATTGATAGTAATATTTGTGACTACTTAGATGAAGACACGAGTCGAGTAGTGGCAGTCGGTACCAGTGCTGAAACCGCGCTTGACTTTGATACAGACTTTTTAGGCAACCACCGCGAAGGAATTAGCGTGACTGCCGGTCCATTTGATACTAAAGAAGAATACAGTCACCGTTTATTTAGACTGCTGTTTTAAGGAGGAAGAAAAAGAATGCGTAAACCGTTTATTATTGCGAACTGGAAGATGAACAAAAACGTTCATGAATCAGTCGCTTTTGTAAAGGCGATTAAAGAAAAGCTACCGACTAATAAAGAGATCGGAATCGCAGCACAGGCGGTTTCCCTGTACAACATGAAGGAAGTAGCGGGAAATTCAAACTTACAAATTATTGCTCAAAATGCATCAGCCGAATTAGAAGGTCCGTATACTGGTGAAATTAGTATGCGAAGTTTAGCCGATGCGGGAGTAACCTATGTAATGCTCGGTCATTTGGAACGGCGCCGGCTTTTTAACGAGAGCAATGACTCAATTAACCAAAAAGTTCTAGCAGCCCTTCAAGTAGGAATTATTCCAATTATTTGTACAGATGAGGAAATGGTTCAGACCGAGGTCAATGGCAAGATTCATTATGTTTTTCAACAACTGCGGAGTGTCTTAAAGGGAGTACCAGCAAGCAAGCTGTCACAAGTTGTGATTTCATATGAACCGAGCTGGGCAGTTGGCAGCAGTCATCAGGCAAATCCGGACGTTGCTGAAGAAGGATGTCAAGCGATTCGGCAAAGTCTGGTTGAAATGTATGGCAATAAAATCGGTGATAGCATTCGAATCCTATATGGCGGTAGCGTAAATCCCGATAATATTTACAAAATTATGAGCAAACCGAATGTTGATGGCGCGTTAATCGGTCGTGCCAGCCTTGACATTGAGAGCTTTTTGCAGATGGTTAACTGTGTTGAAGCAGTGAGCAACGAAAAATTACAGGTAATTTAGTTCAGGAGGAAGAACACATGGCTTATTTTGATAACGGAAACAAACTTTTTGATGATGCACGGAAGAACCACTATGCGATTGGCGCTTATAATATTAATAACCTTGAATGGACACGGGCAATTTTACGAGCAGCTGCTGAGACCAATACGCCTGTTTTAATCCAAGTCTCAATGGGGGCTGCCAAGTACATGGGCGGTTACAAGTTCGTTAAGGATATGGTTGAAGATCAAATGGATGCAATGGGGATCAAGGTTCCGGTTATCCTTAATCTTGACCACGGTGACTATGACGCAGCGATTGAATGTATTAATCTTGGCTATTCATCTGTTATGTTTGATGGACATAAGCTTCCAATCGAAGAAAATTATGCCAAAACAAAAGAAATTGTTCAGCTGGCTCATTCACGCGGAATCGCTGTCGAAGCTGAAATTGGCAAAGTTGGTGAAAACCAAGATACAAGCAGTGGTGAATTAGCTGATGTCGAGGATGCAATGGCGTTCGCGGCAATGGGGGTTGACCGGCTTGCATGTGGAATCGGTAACATTCATGGGATTTATCCTACAAATTGGCCGGGATTAAACTTTGACCGCCTTCAAGAAATTGCAGATGCGATTGATATCCCGTTAGTACTTCATGGTGGGTCAGGAATTCCTAAAGAGCAAGTGCAGAAGGCAATTTCAATGGGAATCGCAAAGGTAAATATTAATACAGAATTCCAGTTAGCCTTTCAAGATGCAACGCGAAAGTACATTGAAAATGAGTTAGACTTGAATACAGCGAAAAAAGGCTATGATCCGCGGAAATTACTGCTGCCAGGAACTGATGCGATAACTGCTAAAATGAAAGATATGATTGAATGGCTAGGCACCCCGGCAGTAGCTTAGTTGTAATGGAGGTTATGGAATGGCAATTACAGTTTACTTTGTCCGTCATGGTGAAACATACTTTAACCGTTTCGCACGGTTACAAGGCTGGTCAGACACGCCGTTAACTGAAAAAGGAAAGATGAATGCTCAAAAAATCGGTAAGGTTTTAGCAGATTTGCGGATTGACTACCTTTTTTCAAGTGATTTAAAACGGGCAGTTGATACTGCACGAATTCTAATTGCAGAACACCCAACCGCTCCAATGAAGGAACCGATCCAAAAAGAATTCTTTCGCGAAGTGTTCTATGGATCCTTTGAAGGGCATAGCAATGAAGAAGGCGCAATTTGGGCAAGTTACCTTGGTGGCAAACGATTCCGCCGAATTGGCGAGTTAGTTGATGAATTTGGGGTTGAAAAAGCCCATGATTTGTTAAAAGAAGCTGATCCAGCTCATCTTGCCGAGGATAGTAAAGAACTAAACGCGCGAGTAGAGCAGACAATTGCATTTTTGCAGGATCTGCCAGATGATAGCAACGTTGTAGTTGTTGCCCACGGATCAATTATTCAATATATTGCAGGAATGTACGGTGAACCTGGTCATAAGTATGAAAATCTCCACAATGGCGCGTTAATGAAACTGCAATTGACCGCTAAAAAAACGACGGTAGCAGCATATAACCAGTTTGAATTATAAAAAATAACTGTGAAAAGTGAATATCACGATCCGCAAAAGGCCCCTAAAATTCGGTAAACCCGAACTCTAGAGGCCTTGTTTGCGTTCTTGGAAAAGTGAAGATGGCTACTGTTATTTCAATTCCTTTGCCATTCTATTTAGCCATAATGGCAATGTTTCATTTAGACTATTGTAAGTATCTTCAAAGCGGTGCGTATACCATGGATCTGGAATCTCTTGATCTTCTTTACCCGGAATAACTTCATAGGCCAAATGAATCTTATCCCGATCCTGCGCTGGTGCGATCCGCTGTAAATTATACTTATTCATATTATCCATACAGATAATATAATCGGCCCATTCAAAGTCTTGCCGAGTAATTGGACGCGAGACCAGCCCGTCAGTTGATAATCCGTGCGCATGCATTGTCTGCGCGGCGCCGGGGTGGGGACCGTTGCCTTCTTCTTCACTGCTTGTTCCAGCAGAGTCAACATTGATTTTTCCGCTTAATCCTGCTTTATCGACCATTTGCTTAAACATTGCCTCGGCCATTGGAGAACGGCAAATATTTCCTAAGCAGACAAATAAAACGTTCATATAATCACCTCATTTTATTTCTATCATACCGAAAAAGATAATATTTTGCTAAAATATTCGGTAATTCTAACACTGTCCTTAAGTTTTTGGTAAAATTAAGAACAAATATTATTTAGAGGAGGAACAGAAATGACCCTTATTATTGTAATTGTTGTTATTATCTTGCTGATTGCTATTTATGCAGGACTTTACAACAGTTTGATTCAACTGCGGACCCACGCTCAAGAATCATGGAGTCAAATTGATGTTCAATTACAACGACGTAACGACTTGATCCCTAACTTAATTTCAACTGTTAAGGGGTACAGCAAGTATGAAGCTGGAACTTTAGAAAAGGTAACTAAGCTTCGGACACAGTTAAATAGTATTCCGGATAGCGACCACGCTAAAAAGATGGAAGTTTCTAACGAATTAACCGGAACTTTGCGGACGCTATTTGCAGTTGCTGAAAACTATCCAGATTTAAAGGCAAGTGCTGAATACCAAAAGTTAATGGAAGAATTGACAAATACTGAAAATAAAATTGCCTACTCACGGCAGCTTTATAACAGTACTGTTGCTGCTTTAGACGCCAAGATCCAATCTTTCCCAAGTAATATTGTGGCAAAAATTCATCACTTCCAACAAATGGATTACTTACAGGTTCCTGACGAAGCTAAGGCGGTGCCAAAAGTTTCATTCGATGATTTAGGTGACTAAGCATGTTATATCAGCAAATTGCCCGTAATAAACGAAAAACAATTTTGGTAATGTTTGGGTTCTTTGTATTGCTTGCTTTAATTGGCGCGGCAATCGGATATTTATTTGCACGGACGGCAGTTGGCGGAATGATCATTGCATCGATTATTGCAGTGGTTTACATGTCCGTGATTATTGGTCAATCGACTGATGTGGTGATGCGGATGAATAATGCAACCGAGGTTCGGTCAGCAAGTGATGCCCCAGAATTATGGCATATTGTTGAAGATATGGCCTTGGTTGCTCGTGTGCCAATGCCTAAAGTGTATATTATCCATGATCCGAGTCCAAATGCTTTTGCAACAGGTAATGACCCTGAGCACGCTGCTGTAGCCGCTACTACGGGGTTAATGGAGAAGATGAACCGTGAAGAATTGGAAGGGGTAATGGCCCACGAAATGACGCACGTTCGGAATTATGATATTCGTCTCCAAACGATTGCGTTAGCGTTAGCTTCTGCAATTGCAATGCTTGTTAACTTTGCGGGAAACTTCTGGTGGATTGGCGGTCGAAGCAGTAGTGATGACCGTGATAATCCTTCAAGTGTTTTTGCAATTATCGGTTCAATCTTGCTAATTATCCTTGCGCCATTAGCAGCTACAATAGCTCAAATGGCACTTTCACGGAATCGAGAGTATTTAGCCGATGCAGGAGCCGTTGAATTAACGCGTAATCCGCAGGGGATGATCAGCGCATTGGAGAAACTTAAGACTGCTGTGCCAATGGAACATGTGGACCCTAGTAGTTCAGCGCTATACATCAGTGATCCGGAAAAAAACGCTAAGCATCATCCATTCTCAAATCTATTCGACACGCATCCGCCACTAGATAAGCGAATTGAGCGGTTACGTCAAATGTAGTTAAAGTGGAAGAAAATGAGAATTACAGAAGGTTCTCCTTTTCTCTCGCTTTATTTTTATGTAACATTTTTGTTTTTAATCGCCTTATACTAGTGAGGGTGATATAATTAAAAAGCTAGACCAAAGTATCAAAAGAAGAGGTATCTTTTTCATGAAAATGAAATTAGCGGAAATTGCCAAGGCGATTAACGCACAAAATGACATTGAACAATGGAAAGACGTGGAAGTAACTAGTGTGTCATTTGACAGTCGCCACTTAGATCAGGGGAGCTTGTTTGTTCCGCTGCAAGGTGCTCAAGATGGCCACCAATACGTACCTAGTGCTTTTACCAATGGCGCCGCAGCTAGTTTGTGGGCTAGTGACCATGAGATAACGGATCATACTCACCCATTATTAGTTGTTAGTGATCCGCTGGAGGCACTTCAGCGTTTGGGTAAGTATTACTTGCATAAGATTAATCCAATTGTTGTTGCTGTTACGGGAAGTAATGGGAAAACGACGACTAAGGATATGATTGCGTCGATCTTAAGCACTCAGTTCAATGTCACTAAGACATATGCTAATTTTAATAATGAGATTGGAGTTCCAGTGACCCTCCTTAATATGGAGTCTAATACAGAAGCAGTTGTTGTTGAGATGGGGATGGACCGTTTCGGCCAACTTGACTTCTTAAGTAAGCTTGTTAATCCAGATATTGCTGTGATTACAATGATTGGGGAAGCTCATATTGAATTCTTTGGGACTCGTGATAAGATTGCTGACGCAAAGATGGAAATTACTCATGGCCTAAAAGAAGATGGGACGTTAGTATTTAATGGTGATGAGCCATTGCTAACAGACCGGGTAAAAGATCTTAAACAACGGCAAATGCGCTTTGGTCGGCAGCTAAGCAATGATTTATATGCAACGAGTGTTCATGATGAACCTCGCCAGTTATCTTTTACTGTCAATGAATGGCCGGATGACGAATTCACGATTCCGATGGTAGGAGAATACAACGTTAATAACGCCTTAGCAGCGATGGAGGTTGGCCAGTTGCTTCATATTACTCCCGCTCATATGAAGCAGGCGCTGGCAAATGTTGAATTGACCGAAAACCGCGCCGAATGGGTTAAGGGTGAAAATGGTGAACAAATTTTAAGTGATGTTTACAACTCAAACCCGACTGCAGCTAAGGAAGTCCTTAAGACAATCGCGGAGACTCCGGTAAAGGGACGGCGGATTGCAGTCCTTGGCGATATGCTTGAATTAGGGGATGCGGCGCCTAAGTTGCATGCTAGCTTAGCAGAGGAGATTGACCACCAAAAGATTGCTAGTGTTTACCTTGTAGGCGAACAAATGAAAAATCTTAAAGATAAGTTGATCCAAGAGGGTTACCCAGCAGAGGATATTCATCACTATGCTGCTGATAGCCTTCAACAGTTAATTGCCGATCTTAAAAGTACTTTAACTGGTGATGATATTGTCCTGCTAAAGGCAAGTCATGGTATTCACCTTGAAGAAGTTTTAGCGGCATTAAAAGCAGAATAGTTAATATATTTGCCAGTCGATTACTGATGCTTATATCATGAATCGACTGGTCATTTTTAGGAGGAAAATTTTTGAAGTTTAGTGAATTAGGCTTATCAGATAGCCTATTAAAAGCAATTAAGCGGAGCGGATATGAAGAAGCAACTCCAATCCAAGAACAAACAATTCCGATGGTCCTTAAGGGTAAGGATGTTATCGGACAAGCACAGACAGGGACTGGTAAGACAGCTGCCTTTGGATTGCCGATTATTGAAAATGTTGATACTGATAATTCTAATATCCAAGCAATCATCATTTCCCCAACCCGTGAATTAGCAATCCAGACCCAAGAAGAACTTTACCGTCTGGGGAAAGATAAACATGTCCGGGTTCAAGTCGTATACGGTGGGGCAGATATTCGTCGCCAAATCAAGAGCTTGAAGCAGCACCCGCAAATTCTTGTTGGGACGCCTGGTCGTTTACGTGATCATATTAACCGCCATACAGTTAAGCTTGATCACATTAAGACGCTTGTCCTCGATGAAGCTGATGAGATGCTTAATATGGGATTTCTGGATGATATTGAAGCAATCATTAAGGAAACTCCGGACAATCGGCAAACATTGCTCTTCTCAGCAACAATGCCACCAGAAATTAAGCGGATTGGGGTTCAGTTTATGACTGATCCAGAGACTGTTCGGATTAAGGCAAAGGAATTGACAACTGACTTAGTTGATCAATACTATGTTCGAGCTCGCGATTACGAAAAATTTGATATTATGACCCGGTTAATTGATGTCCAAGACCCCGACTTAACGATTGTCTTTGGTCGGACTAAGCGCCGGGTAGATGAATTATCAAAGGGACTAATTGCGCGGGGATATAATGCAGCTGGAATCCATGGTGATCTTACGCAAGATAAGCGATCAAAAATCATGTGGAAGTTTAAGAACAATGAGCTTGATATCTTGGTCGCAACAGATGTAGCTGCCCGTGGATTAGATATCTCTGGGGTGACCCATGTTTATAATTATGATATTCCATCCGATCCTGACAGCTATGTTCACCGGATTGGTCGGACTGGCCGCGCTGGACATCATGGCGTATCCTTAACCTTTGTTACGCCAAATGAGATGGACTACCTCCACGAAATCGAGAAATTAACCCGGGTGCGGATGTTACCATTGAAGCCTCCAACAGCCGAAGAAGCATTTAAAGGTCAAGTGGCATCAGCCTTTAATGACATTGATGAGTTGATTGCACAAGATTCAACTGATCGATATGAAGAAGCTGCTGAAAAGCTATTGGAAACCCATAATGCAACTGACCTGGTAGCAGCGTTATTAAATAACATGACCAAGGAAGCAGCAAGTGAAGTTCCGGTAAAGATCACCCCAGAACGACCGCTCCCACGCCGTAATAAGCGTAATAATAATCGTAACGGCAACCGTAATAATTACCATGGCGGAAACCACTACCGCCGCAAAAATTATCGTCGTCACGGACATCGGAATGATAATCACGGCAAGAGCCATTCTAGCCGCCATTCATTTAATATCCGTCACCGAAAAGAAGATTAGTAAAAAGACTCCTAGTGCAAAGAGGCGCTAGGGGTCTTTTAAAATTTAAAAGAGCTGAGGGAGTTGTAGGACGGTATATTTTAAGTTATACTTATCATGTAATTGTCTTAGTGAGCGGATTGCTAATATTTTTTATCGGCATTAAGTCTGCTTAATAAGGCAGTAAATGTAAGCATAGTAGTAACTTTTTATCTGAAGTATGTAATTAGTATGATGTGATTAATTGATAATTTGATTAGTTACATTAGGGGTAGACAACGGGGACAAAAAGTTAACTGCTTTTTTTGTATAGATTAGAGAATCGGGGGATCAATAGATGGTTTCTAAGAATAATCATAAATTAATTGCTGAAAAGAATCGTAAAAATGAAAAGCAACGGTTCGCTTTACGGAAATTAAATGTTGGTGTAGCGTCAGTCCTATTAGGGGTTACGTTTAGTGTTTACGGAGGCGGACAACTGGTTGCTCATGCTGATACGACCACTACGAGCGACCAGCCTGAAGAAGCTAAGACGACTAACGAACAATCTTTGGCTGATCAGTCACAAGTTACATTGAATAATAATGCCCAGACTGATAATTCAGTAACTGCTAGTGAGACTAATAAGGCAGATACAAACCAACAGCCAGTAGGGGGGGTGGCTACTAAATCTACAGATGCCACTGATACTCCTGCTGCCACTACAAATAACGAAAAAGTAACAGCTAATGAAGCAACTGTTCAAAAGACAGCGCCAACTTCGCAAGGCCAATCAACCAGTGCTGACCAAAATCAGAATAGTCTCGATGGCACGCGTCAGGTTCTGCAGAATATTAGCAACACCGCTTCGTATCGTAACAACACTAATAATGTGGCTAGTTTGTTTGGGACATCATTCGTTGCTACTTCTGCTACAACAAACGATGAAGAAGATCCTAATTCAGTAACTGTTACTGATGCTCAAGAGTTGATTGATGCGATTCAAAATGGTACTGCCACTACTATTAATGTCGGTTCGGATATTGATTTAGGTACTAAGAGTACAAATCAAAGTCACATTGTGCCTATTAAAAATTATAGAGATATCGTAATTAAGTCTGCGGATGACAATAAGAAGTATGCCGTTGACTTCAATGGATACTCATTTAATATGGCGGGCAAAAATGGGGTTACATTTAGTAACCTTGATCTTTATGATCGGTCATATTGGAGTCCAATTGAAAATGCCAAGGAATATACATTTGATAATGTTACTTTCCATGGCTCTCAATTAGTATATACTGATACTTCAGTACCAAGCGTAACCGTTAACTTTAAGGGAAATGTTACAGCTGAATCTGTTAATGGATATACCAGTCCAATAAATCAAAAGAATCAAACTACTCAAGGAAATGGTAATCAGCAAGTTCTTCAATTTAGAGCAGGAAATAATTCCATTAATTTTGCGGCTGGTAGTAATGTAAACCTGAAAACATATGGCAGTAATGTAATTGAAATTGATGGTGGAACTACTGCTATTAACCTTCAAAGCAATAATGGAGCCAATGGTGCTCAAGTTACACTAGAACCACATACCCAAACTACTCCTGAGCAAGACTTTATGGGTGTTGATAGGATTGGTAGAGGTATTGCCTCGCAAGGTACCACTAATATCAATATTGATAAGAGTTCTAATTTGGTCATTAGTTTAAACAAATTACCAACAGACAAGTGGCTTTCAGGTGCTTTATATTTGACTAAGGGAGCCACTATTGAAAATAAAGGAACTTTGAATGTAAATGTAGATGGTGCTCCTTATGGAAATGATATTGATGCACCAATTTACATTAGTGGTGACTCTAAGATTAATGTTAATGGTGGTCAATTTAATGTTAATGGAACTAATTTAGGTGATTATAACGGAGCATTACTAGTTTCTGCAGGCACATCAACTATTGCAATTAACCATCATGGGACTTTCAATGTAACTGGTGATGGTACCAAAGCAACAGCTGTAAAGTTGGGTAATGGTAGTATCTTTACTTCAACTCAACCGGAATTATTTAACATTTCAATGCTAGATGGTGCCACTGCAATTAAGAACGGTAAAGTTCAATTTAAGGGTGTAAAGACCTCAGCTGATGGTCAACCAATCGGTGAAATCGACATTACTTATGCATCAAATGGTACCCCAACTGTTACTAAAGTTACTAGTTATGATGAAGCTACAACTACAGCAACCAGAACTGCTGGTAATAATGCCAAGAATAAGATTAACTTGATTGCAGCTGGTCAAGAAGTTGACTTAAAAGATATCACGTTTACTAAAGACGCTGATGGAAACTATATTATGAGTGGTAATGCAAATACTGCTGCTGATACTGGTGCTTACGTGTACATTTCAGTAAATGGCACAGTTAAGCAAGTTCCTACCTCTGGTGAACAAACTCTTTGGACAGCTGAAGCAACTGGAGATCCAACTTCATCTCAAGTTCCTTACACTGTTGAAACAGGAGCAGATGGTAAATTTAGCGTTAACTTAGGTAAGCTAAACGATAACGATCAAGTTTCACTGTATGCAGCTAAGGACTTTGTAACCAGTGATACAGATACTAAGACTGTTTCTGACTGGATGACTAGTTCTTACCGTGATCAATTGCAAAAGTTAGTTGATGAAGCACCTACTGTTGAAGTGGGTTCTAACTACATTAATGCTACTGAGAGCCTTAAGACTGATTATACTGGTGCAATTAGTGATGGTAGTACTCTTCTTCAAGATTCCAGTGCTACTTCAGAACAACTTGAAACTGCAGCTAATGCCATCGTCAAAGCTAAGACTGCTTTAAACGGTGATCTCAACAAGGTAAAACAAGATCTTCAAGCTGCTGTTGACGTAGCTCCAGACTTTGAAAAGACTTCTGCGACTTATTACAATGCAGACCGTACTAAGCAGACAGCATATACCAATGCAGTTGCTGCCGGTAGTCGTGCATTAAATGATCAGAATGCTACAGTTGATAGCTTAACTACTGCATTAAAGAACATTAATGCCACTAAAGCTGCATTAGATGGTAAGGAAACTAATAAGCAAGCTCTTCAAAATGCAGTTGATGAATCTAAAGACGTTAAGAACAGCAACAACTACACTAATGCCGATCAAAATGAAAAGGCTGCATATGATAATGCAGTAACAACAGCTCAAAGCGTTTTAGACAACAATAATGCAACTCAAGATCAAGTAGATAAAGCATTGCAAGAACTTAATACTGCCAATGGTAATTTGAACGGTGATGCCAATACAGAAGCTGCTAACAAGCAAGCTCTTAAAGATGCAGTAAAAGAAGCACCAACAGTTGAAAAGACTTCTTCTAAGTACTATAACGGCACTGAAAAAACACAAAATGACTATAAGAATGCCGTATCAGAAGGTCAAAAAGTATTAGATAATGCAAATGCCACAGCAGCTCAAATAAAGACAGCATTGGATAATATTAGTGCTGCAAAAGACGCGTTAGACGGAGACCCAACAGATAAAACTACTTTGCAAACTAGTGTAGATAATGCAGTAGATCTGGATAAGAGCGATGCTGATGCTCAAGCTAAGCAAGATTACACTGATGCACTTGATAAAGCTAACCAAGTATTGGCGGATCCAAATGCAACACAACAAGCAGTAAATGAAGCAAACACCGCATTAACTAATGCAAAGACAGCACTAGATAATAGCGCAGCATTACAAAATGCCAAAGATGCATTGCAACAAGCAGTAGATGCCAAGTCAACTACAGAAAAGACCCCAGCATACTACAATGCCGATTCTGCTAAGCAAAATGCATATAAAGACGCAATCTCTGCTGGTAACGATGCTCTAAATGCACAAAATCCTACAGTTGAAAGCTTAACTGATGCATTAAATAAGATTAACGATGCAAAGAACGCATTAGATGGTAAGGCAACTGACACCAGCAAGCTTAACGCAGCAGTTGATAATGCCAATACTGTGAAAGCAAGCAGTGACTATAAAGATGCTAGTGCTGATGTTCAAAAGCAATACACTGATGCGGTAACTGCTGGTCAAAGCTTGTTGAAGCAAACTACTCCAGAACCAACTCAAGCAGAAGTTGATGCTGCAACCCAAAAGATTACTGATGCACAAGCTGCTTTAGCTAACAGTGCTACACTTAATACTTCTAAAGCTGCTTTAAAAGCTGCAGTAGACGAAGCACCAACAGTTGAAAAGACTTCATCAGCTTACTACAACGGTACTGAAACTACTCAGAATGCTTATAAGAGTGCCATTGAAGCTGGTCAAAAAGTATTAGATAGCGCTGATGCAACAGCTGATCAAATTAACAGTGCATTAAGTGCAATTAATAATGCCAAGAATGCTTTAGATGGTGAGAAAACCGATAAGAGTGAATTGCAAACATTAGTAGATGCTTCTAACGGCATCAAGAGTAGCAATAACTACACTAATGCCGATGAAGCTCAAAAGACTGCTTATGATAAAGCAATTACTGACGCCCAAACGGTATTGAGTAACGATAATGCTACTCAAACTCAAGTAAATGATGCAGTAACTGCTATTAATACTGCTAATAAGGCATTGAACGGTGATGCTAAGACAGAAGCTGCTAACAAGGCTGCTCTTGAAGATGCAGTAAAAGAAGCACCAACAGTTGAAAAGACTTCTTCTAAGTACTATAACGGCACTGAAAAAGCCCAAAATGACTATAAGAATGCCGTATCAGAAGGTCAAAAAGTATTAGATAATCCAAATGCTACGGCAGATCAAATTAAGACTGCTTTAGATAATATTAATACTGCAAAAGGCACGTTAGACGGAGACCCAACAGATAAAACTACTTTACAAAATAGTGTAAAAAATGCAGTAGATCCTGATAAGAGCAGTGCCGATGCTCAAGCTAAGAAAGCTTACACTGATGCACTTGATAAAGCTAATCAAGTATTGGCAGATCCAAATGCAACACAACAAGCAGTAAATGAAGCAAACACCGCATTAACTAATGCAAAGACAGCCTTAGACAATAGCTCAGCATTACAAAATGCCAAAGATGCATTGCAACAAGCAGTAGATGCCAAGTCAACTACAGAAAATACTCCAGCATACTATAATGCTGATTCTGCTAAGCAACAAGCATATGACACAGCAATTAGTGCTGGTACTGATGCATTAAACGCTCAAAATCCTACAGTTGAAAGCTTAACTGATGCATTAAATAAGATTAACGATGCAAAGAACGCATTAGATGGTAAGGCAACTGACACCAGCAAGCTTAACGCAGCGGTTGATAATGCCAATACTGTGAAAGCAAGCAGTGACTATAAAGATGCTAGTGCTGATGTTCAAAAGCAATACGATGATGCAGTAAAAGCAGGTCAACAATTATTGGATCCAACTACAGCACCATCTCCATTGACTCAAGCCGATGTTGATAGAGCAGTTAAGGCAATTACAGACGCACAAAATACTTTAACTACTAGTGCTACAACTAATGTTAAGAATGCTAAAGAAAAAGCTGCTACTGACTTAACTGATGCTGTAACAAAGGCTAAGGAAGCAATTGATCAAGACACTAACTTAACTGCTGAAGAAAAGCAAGCTGCTAAGGACCAAGTAGATGCTGACGCTAAGACAGCCCAAGAAGCTATCAATAAGGCTACTACCAACGATGGTGTAACCACTGCTGCAAATAACGGTAAAGTAGCTATTGACAAGACAGTTGCCAACGCCGCCATTGATAATGCCGTTGCTGGCAAGAAGGCAGAAATTAGCAATGCTAAGGACTTAAGTACTGATGACGCAAAGACATTGAATAATGAAGTTGATCAAGCCGCTAAGGATGCTAAGGATGCAATCAGTTCAGCTAATACTGAAGATGCAGTTAAGAAAGCCCAAACTACTGGTGTAAACACGATCAACGCAATTGATGTTGCTACAACTGCCGCTAAGGACAAGGCTAAGTCAGATATTGACCAAGCTGCTAATGATGCCAAGAAGGCGATTGATGCCAACAAGGACTTAACTGATGATCAGAAGACAGCTGCTAAGGATCAAATTGATCAAGACGCAACTAAGGCTAAGGACAATATTAATAACGCTAAGACCGACAAGGATGCCGAAGATGCTAATAATGCTGGTCAATTAGTAATTGCTAAAGATGGCGCCAAGGCTGCTATTCAAGGAGCTTTGAACAAGAAGCTTAATGAAATTGATAGTGCTTCTGCCTTAACTTCAGATGAAAAAGCTAAGTTAACTGATAAAGCTAAGACGGTTGCAGCCAATGCTAATAACGCTATTGATGTTGCAAATACACTAGCTGAGGTAACTTCAGCTCAAACCACTGGTGTTGAGAGTATCGAAAACGTTAAGGTTCCAACTGAATCAGCAACTAAGACAGCTGCAGATAAAGCAATTGATGCTGCTCTTGCTAACAAACAAGCAGAAATTAACAAGTCCACTACTTTAACTGATGATGAAAAGGCTAACTTGAATAAGCAAGCTCAAGACGCCGCAACTACTGCAAAGGACAACATCGCTAAAGCAACAACTGACTCAGCTGTAGCAACAGCCCAAGACAAAGGTGTTGCCGCAATTGATGGTATCAAGGTCCCAACTAACTCAACAGCTAAGGATCAGGCTAAGAGCAACATCACTGATGCCGCTGATAAGGCTAAGCAAGCAATTGACCAGGACAATAATTTAACCAACGATCAAAAGCAAGAAGCTAAGGATCAAATTGATACTGATGCCAAGAATGCTCAAGATGCTATCGACAATGCCAAGACCGATGCTGATGTCAATAATGCCGCTGATAATGGTAAGCTTGCTATTGATAAGACCGTAGCCGATGCTGCCATCGATAATGCAGTGGCTGGTAAGATTAAGGACGTCAAGGCGCCATTAACTACTGATGAGCAAAAGGCTTTGACTGATTTAATCAAGGAAACTGGTGAAAACGCTAAGCAAAATATTGCCAATGCAAATACTCCAGCAGAGGTAACGAAGGCTCAAGACAATGGCATTAAGGCTATTAACGACATTAATGTTCCAACTAATTCTTCTGTTAAGGACAATGCTATTGCTACAATTGATAAGGCTCTTCAAAACAAGACAAATGAAATCAATAGTGCTACTAACATTACCGATCAAGAGAAGCAGGATCTGATCAAGCAAGCCACCGATGCTGCTAATACCGCTAAGGATAACATCAATAATGCTGCCAGTGATTCAGCTGTAATTACTGCTCAAACTAATGGTGAAAAGGCAATTGCCGATGTAACTATTCCTGGTTTGTCTGATATCAAGAAGGAAAGCACTGATTTAATTAATAAGACTTTGGACAAGAAGAAAGATGAAATTAATAATGCTTCTAACTTGTCAAATGATGAAAAGCAACAATTAATTAATGATGCTACTAAGGCTGCAACCGATGCTATTAACAACGTCAGCAATGCTAAGACCAATGATGAAGCTAAGCAAGCAGCTGATACCGGTGTTAAGGATATTGAAGATGTGAAGATTCCAAGTCTTGACAATGCTAAGAAGAATGCCAACCAAGCAATTGATGACGCATTGAATGCTAAGACTGACGAAATTAATAACGCTTCTAACTTGAATGATCAGGAAAAACAAGATTTGGTTAAGAAGGCAACTGATGCCGCTAACACTGCAAAAGACAACATCAACAGTGCAACTACTAATGATGCTGTCAAGAAAGCTGAAGAAGATGGTGTTAACTCAATCAAGGGCATTAACTTCACTAACTTAGACGATGCAAAGCAAGCAGCTAATAACGCTATCGATAGTGCATTAACTAATAAGACTAATGAAATTAACAATGCTTCTAACTTGTCTCAAGATGAGAAGCAAGATTTGATTAACAAGGCAACTGATGCAGCAAATACTGCTAAGGATAATATCGCTAAGGCTACAACTAACGATGCCGTAAATGATGCTCAAAACAAGGGTATTGAAGGAATTGCTAATGTTACTGTTCCTGGCCTTGATGAAGCTAAGCAAAACGCAATCAATGCTATTAAGCAAGTTCAAGAAGCAAAGAACAAGCAAATTAATGATGCTAAGAACTTAAATGCAGATCAACAAAAGAGTTTGACTGATCAGGTTAATAAGATCGCTAATGATGCGATTGCGCAGATCAATGATTCTTCAGTCACTACTAATGATTCAGTTGCTACAATCCGTGACAATGCAATTGACCAAATCACTAACTTGTTTATCCCAACCTTAGATGGTGCTCAAGATGATGCAACTAATGCAATCGAAACTGCTAAGAACGCTAAGATTGATGAGATCAATAATGCTAAGAACTTATCTGACCAAGAGAAACAAGATTTAACTGATCAGGTAAATAAAGCTGCAGATGATGCCACTAAGGCAATTAAAGACGCGACAACTAATAATGCTGTTAAGGATGCCGAAACTAAGGGCTTGAATGATATTAACAACATTACTGTTCCAAGTCTCGCTGAGAAGCAACAAGCAGCTATTCAAGAGTTAAGTCAAGTCCGTGATGCTAAGCTTGCTGCGATTGATAATGCTTCAACTTTGACAACTGATGAAAAGGACAGTCTAAAGGATCAGGTTCAAGGTAAATACAGCCAAGCAGTTGCAAATATTACGCAAGCAGCTACTGATGATGCTGTAACAACTGCTAAGGAAGCGGGAATTGAAGCGATTAATAATGTTGTTGTTCCAGATAAGTCAGCTGCTAAACAAGCCGCTAAAGATGCAGTAGCCAAGGCAGCAGAAGCAAAAGATGCCGCAATTGATAAATCCTCATTAACTGATGAAGAAAAAGCTGCATTGAAGCAACAGGTAACAGATGCTCAAGAAGCAGCTAACAAGGCAATTGATAATGCTGCTACAAATGCAGAAGTAACTAATGCGCAAAACGAAGGTACTAAGAGTATTGACGGTATCGAAGTTCCATCTAATTCGGCAGTTAAGGACAAAGCTATTGCAGCTATTGATGGTGCCCTTCAAAAAAAGACTGATGAAATTAATAACGCAACGAACATTTCAGCTGATGAAAAGCAACAATTGATTAATGATGCAACTAATGCAGCTACTGAGGCAATCAATAATATCAATAATGCTAAGACAAATGATGATGCACAAGCCGCAGCAAATACCGGTGTGCAAAACATCGAAAACGTCAAGGTTCCTAGTCTTGTTGATGCAAAGAACAATGCTAACCAAGCAATTGATGATGCATTAAATGCAAAGAAGGCTGAAATCAATGGTGCTGCTAACTTAAGTGACACCGAAAAGACGAGTCTTATTGCCAAGGCTACTGATGCTGCAAATACCGCTAAGGATAATATCGCGAAGGCAACAACCAATGATGCTGTTACCGAAGCTCAAAACAAAGGTATTCAAGCGATTGCTGATGTTACTGTTCCAAGCCTAGCGGAAACTAAGCAGGCAGCTATTAATGCTATCAAGCAAGCTCAAGAAGCAAAGAACCAACAAATTAGTGGAGCTAAGAACTTAAGCGCTGCAGAACAAAAGGCCTTAACTGATCAAGTAGATAAGATTGCTGACGATGCGATTGCGAAGATCAATGATTCTGCAACAACTAATGATGCAGTGACTGCAACTCGTGATAGTGCAATTAAGCAGATTAACGACTTGCTTATCCCAACCATCTCTACTGCTAGGGAACAGGCTAAGGCGGAAATCACCAAAGATGCCGAAGCTGCTAAGCAAGATATCGATAAGGATACAAACTTAACTGCTGATGAAAAGCAGACAGCTAAGGACCAAATTGATGCAGATGCCAAGAACGCTCAAAATACTATTGATAATGCCGCTACCGACAGCGATGTCAATAAGGCGGTAAACGATGGTCAATTGACGATTGCTAAGGATGTTGCTAATGCAGCCATTGATAACGCTGTTGCAGGCAAGAAAGCCGAAATTGCTAATGCACCATTGACTAATACTGAAAAGCAGGCCTTGAATGACCGGGTTGATCAAGCGGCTCAAACTGCTAAGAATAACATTGCACAAGCTACGACTACTGGTGAAGTAGCCAACGCCCAAGAAAATGGTGTAAAGGCTATTAACGGCATTGAAGTACCAACCGTTTCTGCTGTTAAGAACAAGGCACAAAGTAACCTTACAAGCGTTGTTAATACTGCTAAGGAAGCTATTGACCAAGACACCAACTTGACAGATGCTCAAAAGCAGGTATTTAAGGATCAAATTGATACGGATGCCAAGAATGCTCAAGAAGCAATTAATAACGCTAAGGTCGATACTGACGTTAATAACGCCGTTGATAACGGTAAGTTGGCAATTGCTAAGGATGTTGCTAATGCGGCGATTGCCAATGCTGTTGCAGGTAAGAAAGCCGAAATTGCAGCTTCTGGATTAACAGACGTACAAAAGACAGCTTTGAATAACCAAGTGGATGGTCTCGCACAACAAGCTCAAGAAGCAATTAAGCAGGCTACGACCGAAAGTGCAGTTACTACTGCGATGGAACAAGGAATTGCTGATATTAATCGTGTTGAAATTCCAGCTGCTGATAATCAAAGTAGTAGTAATTCAACAGACAATGGTGCTACGAATAGTAGTAATACCACAGATAATGCCAACAAGAATGATGAAACACAAGCAAATACTGCTGATGTTACCCAAACGGCTAACCAAGCTAATGGTCAGCAAGCAGAACATCAGGCAACGGCAATAGTTTCGTCTGAACAACAACCTACTAGTCAAAAGAGTGATGCTAACAAGAAAGCGGAATTACCACAAACTGGTAATGATGCTAATAACTTGAGTGTTGCCGGATTAGCAGTTGTTAGTCTAATGGGATTATTTGGTCTTAAAAAGCGCAGTCGAAAAGATAATTAATTAGACTGTTCGCTCATAATTAAGAAAATGCCATAGAACGTTTTGAAAGTGTTCTATGGCATTTTTGTGTGCATTATATTATAAATTTATTTATGCTTATCGTTTGATTTGTTTATAATACATTTGTTACGATTATTATGATGATTAGTACCTGAGAAGATGAGCTCATGTAGATATTCGGTTATTATTTCATCAAGTTCAGTGAAGGAAAAGGAGGTTTTTATTTTTCTTGTTCGATGCCTGATTAGCTACAGGGTATTACTATTGTATCCCTGAGTGAGAGGGGTTTTGATAATATGCAAAAATTAGAGCAATTGATAGATAAAAATTTCAATGAAACTACCCATGGAAGAGTTGCAAACTATATTCCTGCGCTAGGTATTGTCGATCCCCAACAATTGGGAATTACGGTTTATGACATTGACGAGGAACAGATTGGAACTGCCGGTGTGGCAGGGACAAGGTTTGCAATAGAAAGTATTGCTAAAGTTGTTACTTTAATTTTGGCTATTAAAAGGTTGGGGCATGAACGGGTATTAGCTGAGCTGGAAAGCGGGGCAACAGATTTTAGCCTGAGTTCTGTTTTATTAGATACTGAATTAAATGTTCAAACACAACCGGTTAATTACCTCAATAACTCGTCAGCCTTGTTAACCACTGCCCTGATTGACCAATTAATGGGACAGAATAGTTTTAATGCTTTGCTTGGTTTTTGTCGCGAAATTTGTAATGATCCATGTATTAGTCTAAATGAGCGCTTATTTCGGTCAGCGATTATGAATGATAAGGACTTGCATTCGTTAGCCTATTATCTAAAAGATAAGGGCCTTTTAGAGACGGTTGATCAAACTTTAATAACTTATTTTATGCAAAGTTCAATGATGGTAACGACTCAAAGCCTTGCTAATTTGGGAGCAGTGTTAGCTAATGACGGAATCATGCCGTGGAATAATGTTCGTCTTATTAGTCATGAGGATAATGAATTGATTAAGAAACTATTGACGACAGTTGGTTCATTTGAAGAATCAAAGGAATACACAATTAGAATTGGACTACCCATCAAAAGCGGTACTAGCGGTGGCTTATTGGCTTGTGCCCCGCAAAAATGTGGTATTGGCGTCTTTAGTCCTGCGCTTGATCAATACGGTAACAGTGTTGCTGGCATGAGTTTGTTGCAAGACGTTGTTGATCAATTAGATTTAGTTATTTAATTATTATAATAAGAAAACGGGTATACACTTTCTGGTATTGATACAAAATCAATGCCAGTTTTTTTGTACGCAAAAAGGACAACTGCTGCCCTTATGTTGTACAATCAATTCACCACAAAAATCATGTAAAGAAGGT
>NZ_JACIVD010000006.1:0-237 GCF_014145555.1 Limosilactobacillus albertensis | reverse complement strand
TGCTTCGGGGAGCGGTAAGTACGCTTTGATCCGGAGATTTCCGAATGGGGCAACCCAATCAGCTTAGTCGCTGATTACTTGACTAGTGAATACATAGCTGGCAAGAGGTAGACGCAGTTAACTGAAACATCTTAGTAGCTGCAGGAAGAGAAAGAAACATCGATTCCCCGAGTAGCGGCGAGCGAAAAGGGAAGAGCCCAAACCAACAAGCTTGCTTGTTGGGGTTGTAGGACTGAA
>NZ_JACIVD010000059.1:0-17948 GCF_014145555.1 Limosilactobacillus albertensis | reverse complement strand
CGCCGTTTGTAAAATTAAGTTAGAAAAATAAAAAAGCCATTTGTGATAGACTTTTGAATAACCACAAACAAAAGTAAAGGAACATCACAAATGACTTATAAACATCTTACCACACGTGAACTAACCCTCATAGCTAATTTTTGGCACCAAGGTACGAAGGCTTATCAAGCTGCTAAACTGCTTAAACGAAGCCAAGAAACTATTTACCGAGTCTATCGATTTCTTGATAGCGGTAAGACCATTGCACAGTATCTTAAGGCTTACCAACGGAATAAGCAGCGTTGTGGTCGTAAGCAGGCTCAGCTAGCCAAGGATGAGATCAGCTACATCAATGAGCAGGTTAAAGCGGGCTGGACACCTGATACGATCATTGGTCGAGCAGAACGGACAATTAGCTGTAGTATGCGGACACTTTATCGGATGTTTGCTCGTGGACAGTACAATTTTGCCGTCCAGCAATTACCGATGAAAGGCAAGCGACACCCCAATGGCTATGTCGAACGACGTGGTAAGGCGGGGCATCTCGGTCGGAGTATTTACCAGCGATACCATGATTTTCCTCACTACCAACACGAGTTTGGTCACTTTGAAGCTGATACTGTTCAAGGAAAAGCTCATCGTGGTGCGGTCATGACCTTGGTGGAACGTCAATCTAAGGTGATGATTGTGCTTAACGTTCATCGTAAAACTGATGAAGCAGTTAACTATCACTTGGATAAATGGCTTTCTAAAATACCTCGTCATTTCGTTAAGTCGATTACCTTTGATAATGGTAAGGAATTCGCGGGCTGGCGTGAGATTGCCAATAAACATGATCTTCATACTTATTTTGCGGAGGTTGGAGCGCCCAATCAACGCGGCCTGAATGAAAACAATAATGGTATCTTACGTCGTGACGGTCTCAGTAAACGATTAGACTTCCGTAATTTACCAGATGAACTAATCACCCAGCTGATGCACAAACGAAATACTATTCCACGGAAGTCACTTCACTACCGCACACCACTTGAAGTATTCCTAAGTCACGTCACAGATGAACAGCTTTCAACATTTTTCTAATTTAAATTGACATTTCGGGATTAAAGATATTCATATAGCTACTAAAAAATTATTTGATGAAAACCCAGAAGTTGCTTTGGAAGCCCAAAATAGTATGATTATTTGGCTGAAGGAATTTCTTGCAAATAAATATTTAGATGATTTAACTAAGGCAGTTAGTTTATCCTTTGTATATAGAGGATTAAAAAAGCTTGATTCTAATAACATTTATGTAAAAACTGTTTTATATTTTATGTCAAAGAATGCTAATGAATATTTAAATGTTGCAGATTTCTTTCAGATAGATGATAAAACTAATTAATGCAAAAGTTATATATAAGGAAGGAGTTAATTATTAAGTATGGGATATGAATTCATTATTAATGATAAAGAATAATATTAACTGAGGTCATAGCCTAAAATAATAAGAAAGTTACTCTTATATCTAGATGATTTATGTTGTTATAGATGTCCATAAAGATTCGTTTAGTTTCTGTGTACTTGATTCACTTAATGGTCAAGTAATTTTGGAAATAAAATGTGGTGCTGAAGTTATACTAGTAGAGAGATTTTATTAATCGAGTTTAACGATGCTAAGTAGTCCGCAACATAAAATTCGTAAAACTACGTAACGTCAAATAATAGCTGTTGTCTGTTTAATTTAGGATATAGAAAGCAAAAAATATTCATAGTAAAAATTAAAAATAAATGATGTAGTTATAATTCATTATAAGTAACTAATAACTTAGTACTTATAAGAAAACGTCAGATAAATAAGAAAATAGAATAAATTTTTAAGCAGCTCGTGCCTGCACTTTAGCATGAGCTATTTACTTAGTCGTCTAGTATAGATATTAATTAAACGGTAAAAGTCGCGTTATTGGCTGTAGTAAATCGAAAACATGAGCTAAGTACAAGGATGTCTACTGCGAGGTGTAATTTGAAGAAAGTCTAAGGAAAGTACTTCACCAATAACCAAAAGGTAGCTATAAGTCTGCTAAGCAAGTTAAAGTTCAATATTACTCTAAACTGTCTTTAGTAAATCTAGCAGGAACATGGTACGAAAGTTAATATTCTGCCTGATTTACATGTTTCCAATAAGAGAGATAAGCGATGCAGTAATGTAGCATTGAGTAGGTTAGAAATCAACCGAGGTCATAGTAGTTTGATTAATCAGATGAAGGACTGAACAACACTCATAAATTATATTGGAGTTGTAATCAGGTGCGGCAATTTCAGAAAATAAAAACACAAGCTGATCACTTATCGAGTATAGATTTGAAAAATCGAGAGTATACAAAGGCATGTAATACCGATTATGGTAAAGGTAGAGATATGAGTTTCATTATTCAAGACTCAGTCTTGGACTGCAATAACCTTAATCAGGCCTATTTACGAGGTAAGATAAATAAAGAAGCTAAGGCTATACCTAAAAAGTGGAATTAATTATTAGTATACATGATGGTAGTTATAGTCCAGTACCAGTTAAACGGGTTGAAATTCCAAAGCTCAATGGTAGAGTGAGAAAACTGGGGATATCAACAGTTTAGACAGAATAGTCTAATAAGTGGCATCTTAGGTTTTCATTGCCATTTTTAAGCAACTTTTCTTGGATAATAGTTTTGACTTCCAGCTCTATTATGAGTCACAAGATGTTGTCACAACTTGTCGATAAGGTTATCAACAAGTTGTTAATTTAGACATGAAGGCTTACTTATATTTGATAATGGATATTAAAACTTATTCGTAAGTTTCGAACTAGCAGAGTTTTAGATTATGGGCTTTTCGCTAAAAGTGATTGAAAGTTAAAGTAAATTCAGATAAGACCAAAGTTGGTAGCTCGCTACGATTAAATGTTCTTGGGTTTTCGTTAAAAATAGTGCTTACCTCTGACTGGCGAAGCAATCGTAGCAACGATTGAAGAAAGCATTGAAGTGATTGACTAAGCGTAACTGCAGGGTATCTTTGACAAAAATATTTAAGGAAATCCATCGAAAGATGTGCGGATGCCTTCAATATTACTCAATTGGAAAACTGAGCGACTATATTCAACGCCTTGGCCAAGGGTTGCAGCTTGAATAAGGCAATATATCTGGAATCAATGGAAGAAAGTTCAAAACTAAGGTCACTAACTTACAACGGTTAGGGCTGTCTTATCGTGATGCATATAAATTAGCTAGTACCCACAAGAGCTACTGGCGAACCGCGCACAGTAAGGCCTAGATTATTCTCTAACGAACAGAAAACTGGAGCACCTTGGACTAATCAATCTGTCCAGGACGCTCCAGTCTATTCAAAGTGATTAAGTCGTTGAACCACCGTATACGGAACCGTACGTATGGTGGTGTGAAATGTAGGAAAACCGACAATTTTAAACCGCCGATTTGCTACATTTTATAATTGCCCTTTACATAAGCCACAAACGCTGGACGAACTAAAGTCATTAGTGGCTGAAAGTATCGAACACTTCACAAATACTTTTATTTCAGCAAAAAATGACCTTACCGCAACAGAATTTCGTTACGGCAAAGCCAATTATTTTTTATTATTTAATGTGTAAACTTAACAGGATACAGTACCTAGAAATATTACTTTCTATATCAATACCAGAGTTTGTATAGACTAAATCCAAAGACTTCATCTAACTACTCTTACTATTACGGCCTATTCAAATTTCAGATATACAATATTATTTATCATATTTATCCAAATTATAAGCTTGAATAACTGATATTAGTTTTTTCGCATATCCTGGGTCAGTTGCGTATCCTGCTTTCTGCAAATTAATAGCTGCCTCTTTATAATTTTTTGCATTAACTACTTTATCATAATTTTGCTTATTATTATCAGTACCATTGAGCATTAGTCTTGTATGATCTTCAATGGATTCGTCCCAACTCTTGTAAATACGGAATCTTCCTTTTATAACAATCCAATGACCGTTAACATATTCCTTAGTTTCCATTAATCGAGAATTTTCTCCTGTGCCTTTAATCCCGAACAAATTATGATATTGAGACGATAATTTACTTTTTCCCCATTGAGATTCCAAAATTGCCTGTGCAAGTATAACTGAAGCAAATATATGATAATCTTTCTGCATTTTTTGTGCTTCTGGAGTTATTTGTTTTATGAAATGTTCTTTTTCAAGGCGATCTTGCTCCTTTATTTTTTTCTCAATCCGCTGTTGCTCTTTAATTCTATAGTAATGGCGTCCTAGGTATGCCGATAACAAAAGTCCACAAAATATTAAAATACAAATAAATAACTTACTATAACGTTTCATAAAAATTTCCTCATTTATGTTAATTTTAGTCAAAATTTTGGCTAATTATTTATTTAACCATAGAAAATCAATTATAGTCTGTTCGACCAATTTATTTTTAATTAATTGAAAATGCTCTGAATTTTTTCCAGTAATTACTTTTTCAACATAAACTGATGTTTCTGGATAAACAAGATATTTTAACGCTTTTGAAGATGCATTTAATACAATTCCGTCTGAGTTATCAGAATTATTTCCCATAATATTCAATACTCTAGTCTGGTTAAGCATCTTATTATGTCTTAAAAGTAAAAATTTACGATAATTCTTACTTATATAATCCGGTTTCCCACTGTGATCTATAGTAAGGCTTTTATCTTCATTAAATGCAAAATCTCCAGCAATACATATTAAATTATTTAATTTAAAATTAGATCTCTTTTGTCTCACTAAATAGTCAAAATACGTATTAGCAACTCCATATAACAAAATAATATTATAATTTTTCGTATGATATATGCTTTTTACCTTTTTCATTACTTTATCAATTGAGTTAACGGTAAGTTTCTGTCCCTTAACCTGTATTATTGGATTTAAAGTTTTTGACCTAAAATTACCTCTAACAACTATCTTATTATCTTTTACAATACTAAATTGACAAATATTTGATGTTACTCCTTTATTTTTTATTTTATTTGCTAAAGATATATTTTTCCCACCATTATTGGCTTTATCCATAAAAATTATAGTTGGTACATAAGAATTTTTATAGTGTCTTGCTTTTCTCTGCTTAAGAACTGCTCCTCCAACTATAGAAAATATTATTATCAAGCAAACACCTATTATGACTAATCTATTATTCTTCATAAGTAATCATTCCCATAAAAAATCAACTAGATAAGTTAATTTTTATCAACTTTATAAGAAAATGTCTTAACTACAACTACTTTATCATTTAAAAATTTTGATGATATCCCAGTATTTATTTGATCTTGTAGGATAGTCCCACGTTGATTCAATTTACCATCAATAACAATGGTATCTCCTGGTTTTAATTGCTTACTGCCATTCTTCTTAATAATAGTAAAAAATTTTTCTTGACTATTATTATCAGGAATCATTAAAATTCGATAATTTTTCTTATTATCGATTCCAATATCCTTAATAAGAAATTTCTGTTCATTAAAACTACTTACCAACTCACTATCTGGATATGAAAATGTCTTATTTAGATTTATTTGACTCCCCTTCTTCTTCATATTTAGATTATTATTTAAAGATTTGCTTTCATTTAGTACAGAAGTATCTAACATAACATATAATAAATCACTATCGGCCATGCTAGGTCCTACAGAATATATATAGTATTCCGTTTTTTTTCCACTTGGAATTACAACTTTTTTTTGAAAATTACCATCTTGATCCGCCTTAACGTTAATTTTTAGATTATTTTGAACTTGAACGATATAAACTTTTGAATTTGGGTTAGTTTTTCCAGAGAAAGTAAAACTTTCATTCTGAGTCCTTAGATATAAATAATTACCCTGTTCATATTTTAATTGTGTTTTTAAACTACTTGGTATATTTAGACTTAAACTAGTTATTTTCTCTTTTGCCAAGACACTTTTACCAGATAATAGAAAAAATAATAAAACACAAAATATTATTATTTTTTTATTCAATAAATACATTAATATTCTCCATTTAATATTCTATGTCATTCTTATAAAGAATTAATAATTTTATAGTTATTTAGTACATTTTCAATACTTGGTAATAGATAATCTCTCAGTATGTTTTTCCATCCATGCAACATATATCGACCATCTAATTCTGTTAAATTTGCCATAGCAGTCAAATTATATAAAATATTTAATAATTGACTATGCAATTTCAGTAATTCTTGATACTCACTAACTGAGTTAGGAATCCACTTTATTTCAAGACTTTGAATTCCAATTAAATAAACTACTAATGAACTCATATTATTTTTATCCAATTCAAGTAATTTATGAATTGTATTAGGAAATCTTTTTTCAAAATTAATAAGCAATTGCTCATCTTTCTTTGTAAAAATTACTTTTTTAATAATAATCACCTTCTGATTAATAAAAAGGTTCAAGTAATAAAGCTTAATGCGCTAATAAAGCTTTACAATCTTGAACCTTTTATGCTGATAATTTTATTGATTATAAATAGTAGATAAAACTTTATTATCTATATATAGCATTAACCGCTCGAACATCATTTATTTGAATTGGAGTTCCTGTATTTGATGGATACATAATAGAACTTTTATCTACTGGGTTATGACCTAAACCAATTGCATGTCCCAGTTCATGAGTAGCAGCGTGAACTCTACTCTCTTGAGTATATCCAGCATCAGGATTTAATAAATAAAAATCATTTAAATAAACATTTTGTTGCCCAGTAAATTCGTTACTTAATCTATTTATTTTAGTATATGTTACTCCATCTGCAGATGTTGTAGGATTATAATCTTCTTGTACTACAATATTAGCATTAGCTGGGTCATTAGTGGGTACAAAGGTAAATGATCCTGTGTTATTCCAATTACTAATTGCCGAATTAACAGCACTTCGAATTAAAGGATTTGTTGCTTTTACATATACTGTAGCAGTATTCTTTGGCCAATGCCCTTCAGACCGTTCATAACCAACTGGATCTTCATGTGTCTGAGGATTACTAATATTTGTATTGGATTGAATTACTGTATTATGAGTCTGATCTAATCCTGAACTATTAAAATTTTGTACGTTATTTACATTATTTCCTTTAATATTATTAAAGTTTTGATTATTAGCTAAATTATCATTAAAATTATTATCGCCAATGTTATTATTAGCTAAGTTACCATTAAAATTATTTCCTTCAATGTTATTATTAGCTAAGTTATCATTAAAATTATTTCCTTCAATGTTATTATTAGCTAAGTTATCATTAAAATTATTTCCAGAATCATTAATGGTATTTAATTGAGATTGATAATAATCATAAATCGGACTACTTACATTGTTAACATAGTTATTATTAACTTGTACTTGTCCTGTCTTATAGTAATTATAAATTGGGTTAACAGTACTATTACCAGCATTACCAGTATTTCCAGTTTTTAAATTATATTCATGTCCTTCTAAATTATTTTGCTGACAGTTTTGCTGTGTAGTACCATTATCATTACTAACATTAGGAACATCAGTTGATGCATTAGCTGTTACACCCAAGCCAACTACTCCAATTAAAGTAGTTCCTAGAGCAATAGTTGTTTTAGTGGTCTTATTCATAATTTTACTCCTTCTATCATGAAACAAAGTTCACCTAATTATTCATAGAGATGTAAAAACTTGGTCTGTAAGAATTAATATTCCCTTGTTGTACATTCTGACCAGGTGCTGGAGCAACAATATATTGGCCATTTCCTTCAGCAATAGCAACATGGTAGGGTGCAGAATCAGATCCCCAAAAGTAAAGATCACCACTTTTAGCATTTTGAATATCATACTTATGCTGTCCTAATTGGGATTGTTGATATGTTGTTCTGTAATTTGGACCGAGACCATAAGCATATTGAACTAATCCTGAACAATCAAATCCGGTTTGAGGAGAATTTCCGCCCCAAACATAAGGTCTTCCAAGCTCACTTTGCGCTTTCTGAACAACATTACCTTGTTGATAATTATTTTTTTCAGAATTGATTGTAGCTTGCTCAGCATAAGAATTCGCAGCATACAAATTATTATTACTTTGTGAACTATTACCATATGAGGATGATTGCATACCAGTTGAAGCAGAGTTAGCCCCATAATACTTATAATTTGCTTCATTAATTACTTTTGCTGTTGACCTATCTCGTCCTACATATTCATCATCCCTTTGATTTGGAATATCGAGTTTTTGACCTTCATAAATTGTTAATTTATTTGCTTCTAAATTATTAGCCTGCTTAATTTTGTCAACAGAAGAATCATATTGTTCAGCAAGTTTAGAAACTGTTTCTCCTTTATTAACAACTACATGTGTATCTGCAGAAGCATTACTTCCAATTAAAATAGTACCTCCTACTAATGCGGCGCCTGTTAATACAGTTGCTTTACGTGATAATGCCATAATTTTAGTTCCTTCCTTAATATAAATTAATTTTTACTTTTACTATCTTTCTTTCTAGTAACAGCTAAAAGCCCTGCTAAACTCATAGTTGCTAATCCCATTATTGCTAAATTTTCACTCTTATTACCTGTTTGAGGTAATTGTTGATTACTTTCTTGTGAATTAGTTGATGGTACATCATCTTTAATATTTTCTTGTGGGGTTACTGAAGTGTGTGCTACTGGTGAGCTTGTTGTTGGTTTGTTATAAACAACCTCTGTATCCACTTCTGGATTATTTGGTGTAACTGTTTGAACTGATGGTACATAGTCCTTAATATTAGGTACTGGCTCATTTGGTACTACATTTTGCGGATTATTTGGATCAGTGTTATATTGAGGCGTTGGAGCATCTGGGATTGGTTGATGATCAGGTGTTACAGGTATAATTCGTCCATTCTTTGCATAAGTAACTGTAACAGTATAATCATTGTCATTATGCGTTAATACTTTACTTGCTACATTGACACCATTAGCATCTTTATTAACACTTACAATATGGTATCCATTAATAATTGGAGTTTTAACACCATCGACAGTTTGATCATTAGTCCAAGCTAGCGGAGAAATCCATTGGCCTGTCACTTTATCTAAAACACCAATAGCAGTAAATGTAACTGGTTGTTTAACTGTTTTACTTATAGTATTTCCATTCTTATCAACATATTGAATTGTTCTTACTACTTTTTTAGTTACTTGATCAGATCCCGCAGGATATTTAGGTCCATCAGGATAATTTGGATTTATTGGTTCCCCAGGTTTTCCAGGATTCATTGGATTTACAGGAACAACATCATGTTTTAAATGGATCTTAAATACTAAATCATTTGGAGTAAATACTTCATTACCATCAACAAAATTATTTGAAACTAAAATATAACCTTTTGTTTTATAAGAGTCTATTTTATCAGCAGTCGTATAATTTATCTTATCGCCAACGTTACCATCAAGACTATCAGATCTTAATACCGTATTAGTAGTATCATCGATATAGAATACTTTTGCCTGTGATGCTACAGGATCTTTAGTATAAACAACCTGAGTATCTTGTGTAGGATCATTTGGAGTAATATTTGAAACTGTAGGTGTATATCCTGGAACAGTTGGTGCTGGCTCATCGGGAGTTACATTTTTCGGATTAGTTGGATCAGTATTATATTCGGGTGTTGGAGCATTTGGAATTGGTTGATGATCGGGAGTTACAGGTATAATTCGTCCTACCTTCTTATAAATCACTGTATCAACTACATTAGGATTCTGAATCGTTGCTGTTAACCCTCCAGTTACAAATGTACCATCAACTTCTTTAACTCCAGAAATTGCTACATATCCAGGAATAACAGGAACATTTTCAACTTTATAAGTATAAGTATCTTTATCCCATTTTCCATTTTCAATAATTTGACCAGACGTTCCATCTACAATGTCACCAGAGTAGTTAAACGAGTTATTTTGTACTTTATCAGGTTGTAATTCATTCCCATCTGTATCTAAGTATTTAACTGTTTGGGTTGAAGGAATTGATTTTCTATTTACATTCTTCTTTAAATCTTGTTTTTGATAATAGACATTAATGGTAGCATTATACCCATTTTGCCAATTTGTAGTTATACCGCCAACAGTATCACCATTCAATGCATTATTAGGGCTTACATTAACTAACTTGTAACCTTCTTGGGAAAGATCTGGCAATTTTACATAACCATATGTAAAATCAGACGTATCGTTATTCCACTGTCCTTCGGCTAAATCAACTTTATTACCATTATTAAAGGCGTTTGGACGAATATCATAATGGTTACCTTTATCATCATCTGCATATTGAACACTGATTGTTAACGATTGGTCTGGAGTTGCCACTGGTTTGCCTGTATCTTTATCTAAAAAGTTAACCGTTAATTTCCCAGATAAATTATGCCAAGTATCACAACCAAGAATTACTTTATAAGTTGGCCCATTTGTTGGCAATAAAGTAGAAACTTTATTTAAACCAGTCTTTTCGGCAGTATTAATAATTTTATCCCTTGTGATTTTACCAGTATTATATTTATTTGTTCCTTTATCGACGGCTTCTTGCCAATCATTTTGTGTTACTGAAACCTTATCTAACGGTAAACCAGTCATTTTACTTACAGCTTGTTTACCTATAAATATATCTTGAGAATCATTATAATCGATATTATTAGCAATAACTTCGCCATTATCATTGAATAGTATATTACCATTATTATCTATAGCTACTGGAATATTAGTAATTTGAGCCTCTAGCTGTTGACCATTAACCGAAATAGGTTGGGCATTATTATTAGCATCCCCACCTTGATAATAATATTTAACAGTTGCTGTTTGAGGTCCAACTTCAATAATCTCATTTTGAGGTTCATTTATAACCTTTTCATTAATAGTATGCCCATTATTTCCTTTTGAGGTATCAATGGTTTTTTCTCCAGTAGTTGTGTCGACAATGTAATATGTTGTTTCGGTAGTTCTACTTAACCCATCTTGCCCCTTTTGAACTAATTTAACTTCTCCAGGTTTAAGTTGATTATTTTCTTTAATTTGTATACTAAATGGTGTCACCTTCTGATTAGACTTATCTTCTTGAGTAGGAATTTTTGTAGCTACTAATACAAGTCGTTGAGAATTTTTAGGATCAAATCCGGTATCATTTGTTTTACTGTCACTAAATCGATTAGCAGGCGTTCCTGTCTTTAAGTCCACAGTATTAACGCCTGTAATATCACTTGCCGATACGTTATGTCCAGGAAATTCTCCAGTATTACCTTGCTTACTGTATTGAGTGGCTAAATTAGTAATTCCTTTCCAATATTTATCAGCCGAATTCATAAAATTATTAATTGATTTTTTGGTTGACTCTGGATCATCGTCATTAAAAGTTTGGGCTTTCCCATTTAAATTTTGATTATTCCATTTAAAAACATGATATGTTTGACCACTAGCATCAATTATTCCAGGTCCCATTGAATAGTATAAGTTTCCTTGACCCTTTGTACCGCCAACGGGACCTGCTCCATTAGAAGTATCTGCATTTCTTTGC
Source organism: Limosilactobacillus albertensis (assembly GCF_014145555.1). NCBI lineage: Bacteria > Bacillati > Bacillota > Bacilli > Lactobacillales > Lactobacillaceae > Limosilactobacillus > Limosilactobacillus albertensis. The sequence goes on along the minus strand of NZ_JACIVD010000059.1, from coordinate 6,421 downwards.
AAATTAACATATTTGGCACCATCAATTTGAAATGCTGTAGGTGTTCTTCCATCATTTAGTGAAAATGAGAAAATCTCCCCGTTAAATTGTGCATAATCGCTTTCACCATCAAATGTAGCATTGTTACCTACATATACAAGTGGATGAGCTGTTGAAGACTGTGAGATAATATTCATGTTATCATCCCATGGTCGTGCTTTACCATCACCACGATCTGTTAAAGTATATTTAAATGTGGCATCATGCTCTACACGAAACTGACCATCATCACCCATACCTATGTAATTCCCATTATTATAACTACCTGTACAGTCTTTACCATTTGATGTCATAAGTAATTTGGACTGGGGGGAAACTACTACTTTGCTAAAATTACCTAATACTAACCCTGAGCCATTACCCTTATTATTAATATTAACTATACTATGATCACCAGTAACAAATGTTGCTCTATCTCCTAATAGTAGCCCTTCACGTCCAGTAATATTTAATTTAGTAGAATCTCCTAAATTAACAGAGCTGTTATTTGTATAATTTTGAAAATCCCCGACATGGTTTCCAACCCTAGGAGTTTGCCAAGCATCAAAAATTACATTATGGATAGCACTTTTTCCTCCAAAATGTTCTCCAAATACAATTGCTCTACCATGACCTGCATTAATATTTACATTTGCGCTATCATTAGTAACTAAATGCCCATTCCCATTCTCAGCTCTAATACCTACAGAGGCATTATCTAAACTAATATTTTGTTCATTTGCCCTTGATGCGTTTTCACTGTCTTTTAAATTAATATTTAATTTAGCATTTGTACCTACACTAATTGTTCCATTGTCATTAGTAGGCTTTGTAGATCCAAATGTTGAACCATCATTTGTAAACGATGATGTACCATTTATTAAAGCAATGCCGTCTCCTGTAATTGTTCTATTTATATTGAGAGTTGATCCTTGGGTAATATTAACTTTAGAAGATACAATGTTAGCACTCTTCCAGTTATTTATATTAGCACCTTGCCATGCATTACCAATTTGTTTTGTTAATTGTTCATCTGTTAAGCGTACAGAATTATTATTATCAACATTTGAGTTAACTGTTCCTTCAATATTGACACTACCGTCTCCAATAATGCTTCCATTAACAGTAATATCCTTTAGTGTTAATAATGCATTATTTTTAATTGCATTATTTCCTAAATTTAATACTGCACCATCGAAACCTTTAATAACAAAGTCTCGATTAATCAACAGAGGTTCATTAACTGTGATATCTCCTTTAACAATAGCTCCTTTAATATCAATATTAGAAAGAGCATTTTTTAAGGATTGTGCATCTGACACAACAGAGTAATCTTTATCTACATTTGAATTATTCTGACTATTTGTAGAATCATTATTTACAGTTGCAATGGGAATCTTTTTATTTAATTTTTCATTTTTAAAAATCGAATTCTCATTATCTGAGCTAGTTGTTAAATATTTTTGTGGATTAGTATCATCCTTAGTATTAACTGCCGAATTAACTTTACTAATATAACTATTAGTAATAGGACTTTCAGCCTGCTTTTCGTCTTGATAGCTAGCTTTTTGATTTGAATTTGTCGCATTATCAAAATTACTATTCTCCGCAGTTTTTAAATTTAAAATATTTTCATTAGAATTATTCGGTTGTGTTGAAGAATCACTATCAGCATCATTACCTATTGTTGGAATTCCTGTATTTGCAGAGACAGTAGTTGCACCTGCAAAAGTTAATCCTAATAATACTGAAGCTACACCTACAGATAACTTTTTTATTGTGAATCTTTGTTTTTGAGGTTCAAATTTCTGTATCTGCTCTTTTAAATTATCTTTTGATAGCATATTCATCCTCCTTAATTGCCTAATTAAATATTAAAAAGCCACCAAGCTCTTCGCATATTAGTTTACTGATTGCATTTCCATTAGTCAACTAATTTATCAATCGATATATTAAATAGCAAAGATTAAATAGCTTAGTTATAGCGATTCTCAGCTAATATATTTTTTTTAATTTAAAATTAAATGTTTATAAAATAAGTTTGGAAATATTGAAAACTATTTTGTATACCACAACAAACGTATTTTAAATTTTTAGAAGATAGTATAAAAAGTACTATTATATGCTAAATACCGCTTAGAAAATAAAAACATTTTTGATAGACTTTTGAATATCCCTAAATAAAGAAAGATACGCACAAATTACTTATAAGCATATACGTGAACTGACCGTCATAGCTGATTTTCGGTAGCAAAGCTTATTAGGCTACTAAATTGCTTCACCGAAACCAATAATTTATTAAGTCTAACGTTTTCTTAATTAAACAGTATCTTAAAACTTACTAACGTAATGAGAAACTCTATGTTCGTAAGCAAGTTCAGCTACTTAAAGATGAGATTATCTACATCAACAAGTTTGCGCAGAACACTGTTTTAGTTGTAGTATACGGACTCTTTATCGCATCTTTGCCCGTAAACAATGCACTTTCAATGTCCATCAATTGCAAATGAAAGGTAAACGTTACCCACATTACAAGAACTTGAGTGCTTTGAAGCTTGTATGGTTCAAGAAAAACTCATAGTGATTCGATAATGATGTTAATTAGAATCTTATTTTAAAGTGACAATCATTTTATGGTAAGGAATTTGCCGTTTTTAGCATACCTAATCAACAAGGATTACAATAAGAAAAGCTATCTTATGCAGTAATAAAGGATTATACTCCCAGTACCTTACCAGATTGACTAATATCGAATAACTGGCATTCAACAAAAATAAATTAAATTACCGCATACTCCTGGAAGTATTCCTAAGTTATGTCACAGCTAACTTTTCATAGAAATTAACATTTCGGATCATTATTAAATTTAAATATAAAAATTTGTAAATAATATTGTTATCTTGTATATTTTTATTTGTTAAACAAAGAATTTGTTTAACAAATAGAATACACATGAGTCGTTCTTAGCTACATGCCTTTTATAAGTTCTTATCAATCTATCTAAGAGAATAAGAATTTACTCAATAATTCTTATTCCTAGGTAAAAAGACTGGGAAGAATTTCCTAGCCTTAAAGGAAAGCCGAACAATGAACTTAATTTTTTAAGCATTCATTGTTCGGCTTTTTCTTAGTAGGTTTAGCATGTATATTAGCCAGTCGATGAAAAACTGTTAGGCTCCATGAGTTAAGAAGTGCAAGATGGAATCTGACGAAAGTTCAAAGCAAAATACTACACCTATAGCAAGAAGCATTTATAAGGCTGAAAGTAATTGCATAAGATTACTTTACAAAGTGTAATTCTGACGCTACTTGATATTGCTTTCAGTAAATCTAATGATAATATGGTATGTAAGTTAATACTCGTACCTATTGATTATAGATTATTTTCCTTTAGAATAAATTCGATACAGTGTTTATATCACCAATTCTTATGGACTAAACTATTTAATTTATTAGCCATATTTAAAAAACCTCTTTTTCCTTATTCAATCTTGGCTTAAACACCTACACTTTAAAGTAAAAGAGGCCTTTTTATATAATTATTATCTCCTACCTGCATGGCGGGTGTTCTCTGTTTCATGTACTTGCTTCTCTGACGCACTCAACTAGGTCTAAAGACATTAATTTAATACCCCCCAGATATACCGACAGCATATCTGGGGGGTAGAGTTTTAATTACGATTTAAATAGTGAGCTAATAAAATATTTACTTTTTAATATTATCAGAGATTACCTTATCCATATTCATAAAGATTTTTTGAATTTCCTCATCTGAAAAGTCATTTTCTTTTAAGAGCTTTGATACTTTTAAATAAATACCATTATAATCAAAATCATCAATAGATTTATGAAGATTTTTCAAAAATGGTTTAGCAAAAAAACTTATAGTAGACATTTATATTATCATCCTTTCATTTTGATTGTAGTAAGGATACTACTAAATAATTACCTTAATCAACTAATTATATTTATAAATGAAATTTAAAGTGCAAAATTGCGGTAATTTACTGTGATTCTGCACTTTTTAAAACGTAGAAAAATAAAATGAAAGAATAACCGCAATGAAAAATATTATCTTACATTGCAATGATTTAAGTAAATGATTAGACTTCCACGAACTAATTCTTCAGTTAATGTATCAAAAACAGTATTCCACGAAAGTTACTCAATTACCGCACATCCTTGGAACTATTCCTAAAACTTGACATTTCGGGTTCTTTAAAAATTTAAATACAAATTTAACATATAAACATAGAAAAATGATAAAGTGAGTCAGTAAGAATAATTTTAAATTATTCTTCTAGTAAAGGAGGAAATATAAATGTTATCAAATGATAATAATAAAGAATTATCAAAAAAATGTAACGATAAAATTCAACGCTTTACTTTGAAAAAATTAAGTATTGGTACTGCGTCTGTTTTATTAGGTGTTACATTTACAGGTATTTCTACTGCATCAGCTAACTCAAATTCTCCAAGTTCATCTTCTAACGAGAATAATAATTATCAGAGTATTAATAATAATTTCAATTTAAATAATACTGATAATTATAAAATGAATGCTACAAGTACTAATTCTGCAGTAGCAAATTCAAATTCTTTTGATCACCAACCACTTATTACCCCGCAAGCCGATAAGTATGAAGATAATTTAAAAGCAGCTCTAACTAATACGCTAACTAATCCTGCGTTGCACTCATCATCTTCATTAGATTCTACTAATACTAATAATAACCAAAACAACTCATCTTCCAATCAAGATAAATTATCACAAAATAATATTAGTATTTTACAGCGTAATAATAGCAATTCAATGAGTACATCGCCTTCTGCTCCTTTGGAAAGTAGTAATAATAATGCTAATACACAAAACCAGCCTACTCAATCTACGACACAAGGAAATGTACAAAATCTGACGTCTTCTAACACACTACAATTAACAAATTCTAAGGATGGATCAACTATGACTCCTCAAGAACCAGTAGTTGATCCAGTACCTTTAACTTATTATAATGTTTTGCCACCTGATGCTGAAACTAGAGCTAAAAATGCGGCAACTGGCGGTAAAATCTTAGGTGATTTTTTAGATGTCTTAATTTCACCAGGTACTGGAACTAAGATTGGTTCTGGTATTAATTTTATTAAGGATACAGTTGGCTTAATTAGTCAACATCCATTAGCTTATCAAAATTACCAAAATCTTACGCGGCTGCAAGAAAACCTTGCCAAGCAACAACAACAAGCTCGGATTAAGCAACAAGATATGGAAGCTAACCACCCTGAGAATAAATTCATGGTGCATTTTTATAATTGGCAACAAAAGCAGCTAGCAAATCAACAACGAAATATTAATAACCAGCGTTTAGGATGGTTACGATATCTAAAAGTTGATAATCCACAATCAGTTTCACAACTATCTAACGGTGATTTCTTTGATAAGAATAACCCTTCTAACACCTTAACTAATGTTAATAATCAAGCTAATACAGCTACTACCTCACAAATTTCAAAATTAAATACAAATAATGGTAGCAATAATAATTCCGACGTCCTAAGCAATATTGCTAAAAACGGTAATGATTTTCTACAAAAATCTACAGGTATCTTAGGCAATCTTATTAAGAATGGTTTATCCGGTAATATTCAAAATACTGTCAAAGATGCCCTCGGTTCATTTGGGAATATTGGAAAAGGAATTTCTAATATTTTAGATAATTTTGCTCCCATCAAACACCTAATTTCATTGGACCAAGCTCAAACTACTATGGATAACGGCGAGTGCCCACTTGATCAGGCTCAAAATACTGCCGACAACGGCGAGTGTCCACTTGACCAAGCTCAAAACACTGTCGACAACGGTGAGTGCCCACTTGACCAAGCTCAAAACACTGTCGACAACGGTGAGTGCCCACTTGACCAAGCTCAAAATACTGCCGACAACGGCGAGTGTCCACTTGACCAAGCTCAAAACACTGTCGACAACGGTGAGTGTCCACTTGATCAAGCTCAAAATACTTTCAACAACGGCAACTGCCCACTTGATCAAGCTCAAAATACTTTCAACAACGGCAACTGTCCACTTGACCAAGCTCAAAATACTTTCAACAACGGCAACTGCCCACTTGATCAAGCTCAAAATACTTTCAACAACGGCAACTGCCCACTTGATCAAGCTCAAAATACTTTCAACAATGGCAACTGCCCACTTGACCAAGTTCAAAATACTTTCAACAATGGCAACTGCCCACTTGACCAAAATACAAATAATCAAGTAGATACAAATATTACACCTGCATCTGACAGCACTTCTGCTACACCTGCATCTGACAGCACTTCTGCTACACCTGCATCTGACAGCACTTCTGCTACACCTGCATCTGACAGCACTTCTGCTACACCTGCA
>NZ_JACIVD010000058.1:0-6958 GCF_014145555.1 Limosilactobacillus albertensis | reverse complement strand
CCCGAAATGTCAATTTAAATTAGAAAAATGTTGAAAGCTGTTCATCTGTGACGTGACTTAGGAATACTTCAAGTGGTGTGCGGTAGTGAAGTGACTTCCGTGGAATAGTATTTCGTTTGTGCATCAGCTGGGTGATTAGTTCATCTGGTAAATTACGGAAGTCTAATCGTTTACTGAGACCGTCACGACGTAAGATACCATTATTGTTTTCATTCAGGCCGCGTTGATTGGGCGCTCCAACCTCCGCAAAATAAGTATGAAGATCATGTTTATTGGCAATCTCACGCCAGCCCGCGAATTCCTTACCATTATCAAAGGTAATCGACTTAACGAAATGACGAGGTATTTTAGAAAGCCATTTATCCAAGTGATAGTTAACTGCTTCATCAGTTTTACGATGAACGTTAAGCACAATCATCACCTTAGATTGACGTTCCACCAAGGTCATGACCGCACCACGATGAGCTTTTCCTTGAACAGTATCAGCTTCAAAGTGACCAAACTCGTGTTGGTAGTGAGGAAAATCATGGTATCGCTGGTAAATACTCCGACCGAGATGCCCCGCCTTACCACGTCGTTCGACATAGCCATTGGGGTGTCGCTTGCCTTTCATCGGTAATTGCTGGACGGCAAAATTGTACTGTCCACGAGCAAACATCCGATAAAGTGTCCGCATACTACAGCTAATTGTCCGTTCTGCTCGACCAATGATCGTATCAGGTGTCCAGCCCGCTTTAACCTGCTCATTGATGTAGCTGATCTCATCCTTGGCTAGCTGAGCCTGCTTACGACCACAACGCTGCTTATTCCGTTGGTAAGCCTTAAGATACTGTGCAATGGTCTTACCGCTATCAAGAAATCGATAGACTCGGTAAATAGTTTCTTGGCTTCGTTTAAGCAGTTTAGCAGCTTGATAAGCCTTCGTACCTTGGTGCCAAAAATTAGCTATGAGGGTTAGTTCACGTGTGGTAAGATGTTTATAAGTCATTTGTGATGTTCCTTTACTTTTGTTTGTGGTTATTCAAAAGTCTATCACAAATGGCTTTTTTATTTTTCTAACTTAATTTTACAAACGGCGAATAAAAAAGATTGAGAAAACTTTCCTCAACCTTTAGTGTTCAATGAATAAAAAGTCCAATAGACCGCCTTGCAGCAACCCTAGAATCCTCATTCTTATTTTTAATTACATTTCAGGATATGTTGATTCCTTTATAGCTAATTTTTGGTTTTTTAAGTCTGTTTTAACAACAGTAACGTCACATGGTGCTTCACGAATAGTATATGCCGCTGTTGAACCGACAAGCAGACGACCAACAACGTTTAATCCGGTTGCGCCAATTATGATTAAATCAATATCATTTTCTTTTGGATACCGTTCAGCAAGTTCAACCTTTGCATTACCAACCTCGACGTTAGTCTCAACTTCTTTTATCCCTTCTGCTACTGCGCGTTTCTTATAGTCAGCCAGCTTTTTCTGCATCGTTTCAATTGCCGAATCATAAATACTGTGACTAACAAAACTATAGCCGCTAGGACCAGTTGCTGGATAACGTTCACCATTGATAATACTCAATAAGTATAATTTAGCATCATTAGTTTTAGCAATATCAACAGCTTTTTCAAAGGCCATGTCAGCTTGCTTAGAGCCGTCGACACCAACAAGAATTTTTTGATAACTCATTCTTGACACCTCCATCTTTCACCTTTATTTTAGCACATTCTTAGTCTGTAACGAGGTTATTAATTGCTTCCATGTAAATAGCCATTGACGTAATTAGGTCATTAACCGGCTGATATTCATTTGCTTGGTGCATCGTATTTGGCGTGTGAGGCATCAACGCTCCGAATGCAACGCCACGCTTCATGAGACGACCATAAGTACCGCCCCCGACAACTTCTGGTTTAGCATTGGTATCGCCAGTTTGATTAATATAAGCTTGCATTAATGTTTTAACAATCGGATCGTCTGGATCAACATAGTGGGGTTCTTGTGATGGTCCTTGTGTAACTGTTATCTGGAGCTTATCAGCAATTGCTTTAACCGTTTTTTCAAGCTTATCTGGAGTCATACCTTTAGGGAAGCGGAAGTTCATATCAATATGTCCGCCTTTATCCGCGTCAAAGTTTAAAATACCGGCATTCATTGTTAATTCACCCATTACCGGATCAGCGAAAGCACCATTAAACCCGTCCATTCGCGTATCTAAATGAAGGTAATCGGCAAGGAATTCAATAAAACTCTTCGCACCACCCGCAAAGTCATACCGATTCAAGAACTTAGCAAGGTAGGTACCGGCATTAATTCCCTTTTCCGGTTCCATCCCGTGAGCAGCCTTACCAATAACAGTGATTTTAAGTCCTTTATCCGTTGATTCAATATTACCGTCAACCGGTTTTTCTTCAATAAAGTGACCAAAATCATTAGTAACTTCTTGTGGACTATCTGTCCGAATAAGGGCTACTGCTTCTCGCGGCACCATGTTAAACCGCAAGCCAGATTCAAAGCTGACCAACTGTGTGGAAGCATCGCCATTTCCGGCTGGCACATCAAGCAGAAGTGATACTTGACCCTTTTCACCATTAATTACCGGAAATTCAGCATCTGGCGAAAAGCCAAGCGTAGGTGCTGGTTCGACTTCAAAGTAACGGTGCATTCCTGTCCAGTTGCTCTCCTCATCAGTACCAACGATAAACCGCACTTTCTTATTAAATTTTACACCTTGATCTTTCAAATATTTCAGGGCATAATAAGCAGCCATTCCTGGTCCCTTATCATCTGAAGCCCCTCGTCCGTATAAATTGCCATCCTTGATAACCGGGTCAAACGGATCCGTGTCCCAGCCCTTACCTGCCGGCATCACATCGAGGTGGGCTAAAATTGCAAGGGTTTCGTCACCTTCACCCCATTCAGCATATCCAACAAGGTTATCAATATTTTTCACTTTAAATCCATCTTGTTCCGCCATCTCCAAAAATGCTTTTAAAGCTTGGGCTGGACGGGGGCCAAGCGGATACTCATCAGTTGCAGCTGAATCGTCCCGTACACTTGGAATCTTCATTAATGATACTAGGTCATTTAAATAATTTTCTTTTTGTGCCTCTGCGGCTTTCATCCAATCGGTCAAGATTAATCCCTCCAAAATATTCTACTTTGACTAATTTTAATGATACCATTAAATTGTTAATTAAATAAAATAATAAGGAGTCTTAGCTGTGAAAAAACTTACTGACCAAATACTAAAGGATGTTATTACTCCACGTCCTGAGAACAGTTTTAAAGGTACTTTTGGTAAAGTAACCTTAATTGGCGGAAACCGTAATTTTGGCGGAGCGATTATTATGGCTTCAACAGCTGCGGTATGTGCTGGTGCAGGATTAGTAACAACTGCCACTGATGAGAGTAATTCTGGTGCCCTCCACGCGCAGCTGCCAGAAGCAATGTTTGCCGATTTTACTGATGATCGCCTTGTTGCCAGCCTTACCGAAGCAGCAACCAGTGTCGTAGTTGGTCCTGGGCTCGGAAATGACGATATTAGTTTACGGATTCTAAAAAACGTCTTTGCCAACACAAATGAAAAGCAAAACGTGATCATTGACGGGTCTGCAATTACCCTCATGGCGATGGAAAAACTTGAGCAACCACAAGGAAATATCATTTATACTCCTCACGAAATGGAATGGCAACGACTTTCTGGAATTAAAATCGGCGACCAAACTGAGGATAAGAACAAAGCCGCTCAAGAAAAGCTCGGTGCCACCTTTGTCTTAAAGAAGCATCATACCGAAATCTACACAAATGACCAAGTTTATCAATTGCCGATCGGTACGCCTGCCCAAGCTGTTGGCGGAATGGGCGATACTCTCGCTGGAATGGTGGGGGGCTTTACTGCCGAATTTAATGACAAACCTGAAAAAGCTGTCCTCGCTGCTGTTTATGCGCATAGTGCGATTGCTGAAAAGATTGCGGAAAGTCAATATATTGTCCTTCCCCACCAAATCAGTCGTGCTTTACCGACTTTCATGAAAAAGATGGAAAAACTTGAAGATGATCATCATATTGGCTTTTTAGGTTAAAAGTTTAATTACTAGATAGTATTGACATAACTCCCAGAGCTGAAGACCACTCTGGGAGTTATGTTATTTTACAATCACTATGTATATGAACACACTGGTCTTAAAGATCATGTGTCTTTTTTTAATTATCATAATTCTATATGATAATTCATTAATAAATCTAAAATATGTTTACTAAGCGTTTCAGATTTTTCTAAGTTAAAATTCTGTAGATAGTTAATCAATTTTTCTTGCTGCGGGCCTGGATTTATATGATTAGTGTTCTTTCTTTCCATTAAGCTTTCCATACTTATATTTAAACTCTTTGAAATTTTATACAAACTTTCAGCGCTAATATGTTTAGATGCTCCTCGTTCAATTCTAGATATGTAGTTAATAGAAAGATCGCTTGCTTCAGCTAATTTTTCTTGACTAATATTGAGTGCATGCCGTCTATTAGCAATATTAGTGCCAATAATATTATTATTCATAATTGGTTTCAAAATCTCCTTGTTTTTATCAAGGATAAATTCGAGTACATTCAAATATAAGTGACTATCAGCCCATGATATTATATGTATATTGTTGTATGTATTTACTGGTATATATAAATATGTGATAATAGGCCTATAGGGAAATTATAATTAAGGATTGGAGAAATCACATTTATGATATATAAAAAAGTAATTCCTATATGCTTAATTGCACTATTAGCTATAGGACTGAGCGGATGTAGTGAAAATGATAGTTCTTTGAGAAAAGAAAACTCTTCTTTAAGAGCTGAGAACAATAAATTAAATAAAAATAACAGTAAAATAATTTATTCTGAGAGTGACAAAAAAAAGAACAAACTACAAAGTAACTCGATTGAAAGCTCTACTACTATTAATAGAACTGAGAATTCTTCAGAAAATAATACGCAAAGTTCAAATTCTGGACCCATACAATCTGCTCAAGATGCCGAAAATTTGATAGAACATTCTATGCATGTTGATCCGGGGGTATATCATGCTGTACCAACCGCTGGAGGTTTTATTGTAAGTAGGAATGATATCCCTGGATCAGCATTTGTACAAAATAATGGAAATATTACATGGAATGATGGTTCAACAATTTCATATGGTGAAGCTAGTGCACCAACTAGTAACTAATAGTATCTAGAGAAATCAAATTTAAAGGAACACAACAATGAAGATAATAATTGATATAGTAAAAAAACTAATTTCAAGAAAAAATGAACTTTGTTTATACATTGGAGTAACTAGTGTCTTATTGGTTGGGTGTGGACCTTCTCAGTTTAATAGCAAATCAGCTAAAGCAGAGAACTCTTCACTAAAAGCTAAGAACGCAATGCTAAAATCTCAGTTAAACATTGTAGGCTCATATAAAGATAGCCAGAATAAAGCTGCAATAACGCTCAATTCTAATGGAACAGGCCGTTATGTTTATGTAGATCCAACAGCTACTAATACAGATGATCAGCTTACTTGGCAAAAGAATACAGACAATTCATATATAATAAAGTTAAATGATTCAAACGTAACTAGCCCTTTAATAGGTAAATTATCTGGAAAAAAATTAGTCCTGTCCGGTGACAATAATTGGAATACAGAAATATTTAATAAAACTAAAGGAAGCTTTGATTTAGATGAATTTTTAGCAAAAAATGATCCTAAAAGTAATCAACAGGTGTCCCAATCACAAATAAATAGTAACACTACTAACACAAGTACTAATAACAGCAATAATCATCCAAAATTAGCTGACGGAACTGATGTTTATAGTTTGCCTTTAGCGGATTCTCGGAATCCAGATTCTGCTAAGCAAAGAGAATTGATGGAGATCGCTGGTGATCCTAAATATCGAAATACAGATGGCTCAATGAATAGTGAAGGGCGTGCATTAAGTTCACGCATTCAAGCAACATTCCATCATCCAGAATAAGAAAGAAGATTAAGCATATGAAAAAAATAATTTTAACATCAACAATATTATTAGCTACTTTAGCCTTAGCAGGCTGTGGTAGTAGTCAGTCAAATAACAACTCAACTAAAGCTGAAAATTCTAGTTTGAAAGCTGAAAATTCCAGTCTAAAATCAAAAAAAGTCAACGAAAAACAAACAAAATATAGTGATCAAATTTATGCATTAATGGCCTATCTCAAGCTACAAAATCAAACTGCCGACGATCTTAATCGTAATAAAGATAATATGAATTGGAAACAAGATAAGAACAAATTCACTATTGACTTCGGTGCACATACTACCGTTATGACTGTTACAGATAAACACGTTCAAATTACTTATGATAAAGTAGCGAAAGACAGTATGGGGCAAAAAAATGGATATAAAGTCTATTCTAAACAGGAATTGGCCAAAGAATTCGGTAAGCAAAAAAATACACTAGATGAAATCCTTAGCAATATAAAAGATGACGATAATGAATCGTCTAATAATAATTCTATAGGTTCAAATCAAAATTCACAGCCATCAACACAAGATAGTCAACAAATAGAGAATAAAGCTAACAATACAGCAACTAGCCAGTCAAACAGTACTACTAATAGCACTAACAGTAATCAAGAAAAGCCTTTGATGAAAGATGGAAATACGTATAGGCCTAAATATAACGCAAACGGTCAAGTAGACTCTTGGCAGGTTACAGGGTCAGACGGAATTACTAGAACTATGGGTGATCCAAGTCCAAATTGGCAAGAAATTGAAAATGAATATAATAATCTAAATAATAAATGATAGTTGTTATTTAATACATGCTGAATGCATAAAAGGGTATACACTTTCTGGTATTGATACAAAATCAATGCCAGTTTTTTTGTACGCAAAAAGGACAACTGCTGCCCTTATGTTGTACAATCAATTCACCACAAAAATCATGTAAAGAAGGT
>NZ_JACIVD010000057.1:0-4364 GCF_014145555.1 Limosilactobacillus albertensis | reverse complement strand
AATGCCCAATATCAAAGCTTTATTTACCGGCTTTTTCCTAACGCCCGAATTATTATCGATCGTTTCCACATTGTTCAACTAGTCGGTCGCGCCCTTGATAACTGTCGAGTTAATATTCTTAAACTACTGGATAAACATACTCGCGAATACAAGCTACTCAAATCACAATGGAAACTTTTCCATCTCAAAGCGACCGAACTGCAGCCGGAAAAGCCGGTCTATTTACGTGGGATCAACGAGTATATGACTAAACAGAATGCCGTTGACCTAGTACTAAATCAATTTCCTCAATTTAGTGCTGTTTACACTGCATATCAAGAAATTACGGCGGCACTTCATGAGCGAAATAGCGAACGCTTAATCACGATCCTGAGTCAGTATCAGAATACCGGAACGGAAATGGATACGGCTATCGCTACATTAAATAAAAATCAGTCTTATGTCATTAACAGTACAGAGTTTGAGTTCTCCAATGGTCCCTTGGAAGGGATCAATCGTCGAATTAAGAACCTTCGTTCCTGTTATGGTTTTGCCAATCAGCAATTTTTCTTTTTAAGAATTGATTATTTATTTGCGTAAAAAAACCTCCCATTTTCTTCTATATCTTTATCTTACTACTAAACGTTGATTTAACAGTCTTTGTAGTAAATTCTTAATACGTAGCCAACAACAATATACTTAACTAAAGAAGCAAGTTTCCTTACCAAAATCAAGATACGAATTACTTAACAAATTCATTTAATTCTATCAACATTTGACGAAGAGCCAAATTAGTCTAAAAAGCTTTAATTATGATTACTCCAAGCTTCTATATTCTTCGTTATCTCATTTTCTTTCTTACCTTGTTTAGTTAAATGCTTAAGAACATGTACAGAATCTAAAGCATACAAAAAGCAAATTATATCACGAGCTGTCCGTCTCTTCTCTTTTTCTGAAATAAAATCAAAGAAATTTATATCATCGAGTGTATCGATTCTTTCTTCTGTATGGCTTTCCCCATGCAAAACTAGTCTATACATTAAATTTTTATAATATGACCTATCACTTTTATCAATTTTATTTAAAATAGCTTCATCCAAAGATACCTTCTCAATGCCTTGTCTATAATTAAATGTAGAGAATGATTCCAAAAGTTTTCGCATTTCATTTCCTATTATCATCCTATCAATAGTTTTATCATTATTCCCATAATCATATACTTCACACATTAACCTTGAATATCCATTTCTAACAGATTTATTGCAAGGAATTAATTCTTTTTCTCTCAATTGGTATGATCTAGAATTTCTAACACCGCTTCCAAGAATCTCATTTATCATTTTCTCACTATCAAATAAAACTTGTAGATCATGAGTTAAAAGAACTACTTGAGTATTTTTATTACTAGTTAGGAATTCGCTTAGTTTATATTTTAAATAAGACATTATCCCAATTCTGTTTTCCATATCAAAACTCGAAATTGGGTCATCAATCACAATTAAATAGGAATCTTTATAAGCATCCTCACTTTTCCCCATTAATATGCTGACAAAGAAATAACACAAAGCAATAATATTTCTCTCTCCAACAGAAACATTGTTAGGAGTAACCGGATTACCGTGAGTATATAAAACATACTTATTATCTTGATATTTAAGATATAAGCGGTCTTTTGAAAAGAAAATATATTCTAGACCATAATTAATTACATCCAGAGCTATATTTATATTCTTTTTTCTTTCCTCTAATACATTTAATTTCTCTTTGATTTCATTTCTTTCTTCAATAAATCTATTATAATCTTCAATAACTTTTTCTTTTTTCTTTCGTAATTCCTCCATTATTCTATAATCATTTATAATATCGTAGTGCGCAATTTCATTATTCACTCGGCTCATTTCCTCAAGAATGGACGATACATCTGGAATATTTTTATTATATTCAATAATCTTAGCATCAAAAGCCTTAATACATTCTTCAAAATTTTGTAAAATGGTGGAAAATTTATTATTAATTACAATTGAAGTGTATGGATTGTCTATTTTTACTTGAATCTGCTGATTAGTTTTATCAATTATATTATCTAACTTGCTTTTAGCTCTTCTCACCTTGTCCAATCCTTGAATATCACTAAAGATAATAAAGTCGATATTTGATTTCGCAATAGTTAATTCTTTTAACTTAGCTTTATACTGCTCTACATCACGATTTAAAAATCGTTCTATGAATTTAAGCATCTTTTTACGATATGAATCATCTATTTCTTGAAGGCATGTTGGGCAAAAATTAATCTCAGTATTTTTAAGAATTTGCTGTGTCCTATTTAAATTAATTCTAGGAGAGTTCTTAATCGTTTCAATTAACTCCCTATCAAATTCAGATAACTTAGGAGAATCAATTTCTTGTTGCAACAATTTGTTAAGCCTTTCTATATTTTCTCTTAAATTACTAATATAATTGTTCAAATTCAACGTTGACAATTTATTATTCGACTTACTATCCCTAATTTTCCCTAATTCAATTTTTAAGTCATGAAATTTTTCTATTAACTTATCCCTAGATACTTTAGGAGATAAATTAATAAAGTCCTTATATCTGTTATTCGATACGCTCTCGTTTCTTCTATTTCCCTTAATAAATCTTTGTCTGCCAGCCCAATTTTCATCCCCCTGCAACTTACTTTTCATTCGACTCAGATAATATTCAGGCGAGTTACTATTTAAACTATCCTCATATTTTAACCTCTCATTCTCTAACGAATTAATCCTACCTATTACTGGGTCTAAATCCTCTTTCTTTATTTGTTTAATTTGTTTATCAACATCATTTTGGTCTCCCAAAATAACGATAGTACTAAGCCCATCCTGTTTTATTTTGAGGTTATCATTAATATAATCTTCGTTAAAAACGAATATATTATCTACATCATCCTTAATATCAACTTTATTTTTTTCTGCATCTAACAAGCATGCTGAATTTATATCTTCATCTACTCCCTTTATCTTTAAAAATGCTTTAGAAATTGTAGTTTTCCCAGAACCATTCTCACCATAAATTATTGAAACTCTAGTTGCTTCATTTTCTATTATTTTTTCATTACCCTTTTTTTGCACAGTCTGTACAGTTAATAAAGGTAAATATTTTTGCTTTTCAAAATTTCTTCCCTCTAATCTAATCCCACCAATTTTTCCTATTTCTGGCATAATTTTCTCCTCCTAAATTAGATGCCTACTACTCATAAACGTATGTTCTTATCATACCATACAAAAAACCGGCGACCAAGCCGGTTTCAACACTATTCTCCAATCTCACCCATAAACTCACTCAACGCACTCTGCCAATCAATAATCTCAAAGCCAGTCGCTTCTGCCTTCTTTAAGCTCATTACTGAATGACGTGGGCGGTAAGCCTTCGCAGGATAGGCACTTGAATCAACTGGTGTCACTTCAACATCTTGATCCTTCAAAATCTCGCTGGCAAACTCATACCACGAGCAGGAGCCTTCATTTGATAGCTGGTAAGTACCATATGGCTGGTTATTATCAACTAAGTATGTCATAAACTCAGCTAAAGTGCGAGTCCAGGTTGGTCGACCAAATTGATCATTTACGACTGTTAATTTATCGTGATCCTTGGCAAGTCGTAACATGGTGTAGACAAAGTTCTTGCCATACTTACCAAAAACCCAAGAAGTACGGATAATATAATAATCGTCAAGAATTGACTTAACTGCTTCTTCACCTGCTAACTTAGCCTTACCGTATTCATTCTTTGGGTTGACCGGGGCATCAACTTTATATTCTCCCTCATTAGTACCATCAAAAACATAGTCAGTGCTGATATAGACCATCTTAGCACCAACCTTTTTCGCTGCTTCGGCAACATTTCGCGTACCAACTTCATTTACCTGCCAATTTAACTCTTTAGCCACATCTTCGGCATTGTCAACGGCAGTATAGGCCGCACAATGGTAAATAACAACTGGGTTTAATGCGTTGATCTTTTCGTCCACAATCTTTTTGTTAGTAATATCCATTTGCTTGGAATCAAAGGCATCATACTCAATACCCCGTTCATCTAATAAATTACGTAATTCAGAACCGAGTTGACCATTGGCACCGGTGATTAAAATTTTTGTCATCGCTTTTCTCCTCTCTTTTAAATTAATAGTCGTGATGTTCATCGGTAATCGATTAGAATATCACGACTATTTTTATTAATTATTATTGTCCATTCTTAGCATACTTTGCTTCAACGGCGGCCTTCTCATCTTTCCACCAATCTTGGTGTTCTGTATACCAATCAATAGTATGTTGCAAGCCGGTCTTGAAGTCAGTGTATTCTGGTTCCCAGCCTAATTCAGTTCGTAGCTTAGTCGCGTCAAT
>NZ_JACIVD010000056.1:0-64889 GCF_014145555.1 Limosilactobacillus albertensis | reverse complement strand
TTACACGGTTACTGTTCAGTACGCTAAGAATGGTAAGATCGTGCCAGTTGACCCAACAGGCAAGCCAATTCCAAACGTACCAACACCACAGTACCCAACTGATCCAGAGAACCCAGCTAAGGTAACACCAGATGAACCAGTACCATCAATTCCAGGCTTTGTTCCAGAGGTACCAACGGTAACTCCTACTGATCCTGGTAAGGATACACCAGTTCACTACACTCCAGTTGTTAACGACCAAAACGCTGTTGTTAACTATGTTGATCAAGATAACAACAACGCGCAAATCGCAACTTCTGGTAACTTAACTGGTAAGCCGGGCAGCCTAATCGACTACAGCACTGCTGCAACGATCAAGCAGCTTGAAGACCAAGGCTACGTTCTTGTAAGTAACGGTTTCCCAGCCGGCGCAGTCTTTGACAATGATGACAATACTACGCAAACTTACACGGTTGTCTTGAAGCACGGTACAACCACCTTCAAGCCAGATAAGCCTGGTACACCGGGTGAACCAATCAACCCTAACTACCCAGAGGGACCAAAGGTTACAAACGAAGATGTTGATTACAGCAAGGACGTTAAGTTTACTGTCCACTACGTTGGTGCAGGAAGCAACAACCCAGCTGATAACGTTCAAAATGCGCAATGGACTCGTGCTATTACGGTTGACAATGTAACTGGTAAGATCATCAGTTCAACCGAATGGGTAAGCAACAAGGACAGCTACAGCAATGTAGCAACTCCAGTTGTTGAAGGCTACCACGCCGACCGGGCACAGGTTGATGGTCAAAAGGTAACTATGGAAGACCAAGAAGCTACGGTGACCTATGTACCAAATGGTAAGATTGTGCCAGTTGATCCAACAGGAAAGCCAATTCCAAATGTACCAACGCCACAATACCCAACCGATCCAACGGATCCAACTAAGGTAACGCCAGATGAACCGGTACCAACAATTCCTAATTACACTCCAGAAGTACCAACGGTAACACCTACTGATCCAGGTGTTGATACACCGGTTAAGTACACTCCAAATACGGTAAATCCAAAGCCGGCAGTTGACCAAATTGCGGTTGTTAACTACGTTGACCAAGATAACAACAACGCGCAAATCGCAACTTCTGGTAACTTGACTGGTAAGGCTGGCAGTGTAATTAACTACAGTACTGCTGATCAAATCAAGCAGCTCGAAGCCCGTGGTTACGTTCTCGTAACTGATGGCTTCCCAGCCGGCGCAACCTTTGATGATAACGCGGATCAAAACCAAGTCTTCACGGTTGTCTTGAAGCATGGTCATGCTCCAGTTGGTCCTAAGAACCCAGAAGAACCAGGTACACCAGTTAACCCAGGCTACCCAGAAGGTCCAAAGTGGCCTGCAAAGGACAACTACAGCAAGGACTACACTTCAACTGTTCACTTTGTAGATAACAACGGTAACAAGATGCGTGATGACAATGTTCAAACTTCTACATGGACGCGGACATTAATCATCGACAAGGTTACTGGTCAAATCCTCAACCCGAACGAGAACTGGACTTCTGACAAGGCCAGCTACAATGAAGTGAAGGTTCCGGTAATCAATGGTTACGTTGCGGACAAGGCTAACGTTCCAGCTAAGGAAGCAGTTCAACAGAATATTGAAGATACGGTAACCTACACGAAGGTTGGAAACATTGTACCGGTTGATCCAAGCGGTAACCGGATTCCAAATGTTCCAGTTGTGCCATACACTAATGACCCAACAGACCCAACTAAGGTTGTACCAAACGAACCAGTACCTTCAGTTCCGGGAATGACACCAAATGTTACAACAGTAACACCTGATCACCCAACTGTTGATACCCCAGTTGTTTACACGACGCCAACACCGGTTACGCCACAAACACCGGTAACTCCAGAACCAGAAACACCAGCTGAACCAGCACGTCCAGCCGAGACGCCAGCTCAACCGGCAGCGCCTGAAGCACCAGCTGCGCCAAAGGCAGCAACACCTGCCAAGGCAACGCCAGCTGCTAAGCAAGAAGCTAAGAAGCTACCACAAACTGGTAACGAAAACAGCAGTTCTGCAGCAGCTCTTGGATTAGCTGCATTAGGATTAACCGGACTTTTGGCTGCTGGAAAGAAGCGTCGGAAAGAAGATTAATAAAACGTTGAACGGATAAGATAAGCTATGCGGAGAGTTGTGGTTAATTTGAAGATGGTTTATTGCAACGACTTAACAACGTAATGCAATGGATATAGTGGCTTAACAGATTCATAGCAACAAACTCGAAGCAGAAGAAAAAGCTCATGCTAGAAATAGCGTGGGCTTTTTTGATCTTCAAATATTGGCCTAAAGTGGATTGCCTGTTATGGAGATGAATAAGGAGAAAGTTACTGAATAATTATTAGCAACCGATGATCGAACGATAAAGAGAAATGGCATTTTGACATCACATATGATTAAATCATCATTTATGTATAGTAGATTTTCATAGAAATAAATTTATAAAAACGCCTTTAAACGTTGGTAATATAATAAAAGCAAGTGATCTTTTTGAAAATATTGATATTTTCTATTGATAAATGAGTTGAAAAAAACTCCTAAGAGAGTAGAATGACAATTGAAAGTTATTAGTGGCTGCTTTTAGCATTAGCTTGTTTGATAGGGCAGCCAGCAAATTATTTAATCTTTGATGTAACAGTCAGTTTAACCACCTGTTTAATGCAGGAATGGTCGCAACTTGCCAACAGGTGACGACATTCATCTGGACGACAACCGCAGATGGAATGCAGCCTGGTAGTGATCATGTGCAGATTACTACTTATCTCGATGAGTATTCACCTTTTACTTATATTCAAGTGATTTATTGCATGACTTAACATGACTCTAAGAGATAGTGACAAGTATGCACCAGTTGGTTTGGGACAAGTTCCTTATAAACTGGCGGATATAGACTATTGTAATTAATGCATTATAGGCGACCCCCGATGCCTTGGTGTGTTAGCTATAATAGTGGTTGTCGCTTGGCTCGACAGTGGTAACAGCTGAGTTATTAAGTATTAGCAACAATTTTTGTGCATTGTTTGTTGCAACCACTACTCCCTAATATTTATAAGGTTTATGGCCTTATATAACGAGGTATCATGATTTGATGAACAATGCTCAACAGATATGTCAAACGGTAGATAATGCTTATAAGAAACCCCCGAATACTTAACTTTAAGCAATAGTAGCAATATCTCCCCCAGATAACTTAAAGATAGCCTAATTGTTTTCGCCAACAGCAATAGGCAGAGAATGATTTATAATTCTTATCATATAAGTATGCTACTAGATACTTTTACTGTTCATGACAGTCATGTTAAGCAGCAGTTCAACAGTACACATAATACTGGTGATACCCAAAAAAGTCGGCACAGAATTACAGCAGTATGGCCAATGTGCTAAGCCAACTGCACGTAAGCCGCTTGATGATAAGTTTTAATGTTGAATGGTGGACTTATCATCAAAGTTAGTTGTGCGTAAACTAACCAAAAAAGGATTTTCAGAGATGAAAATCCTTTTTTGTTTTAAATAAAATTTCAATTGATAAACCAGTAAAAGTGTAATAAGATAAGTGCAAGATAAAAAACACGAATGCATTTCAAGTAAGTCGTTTAGAGAAGCAGCGGGTGGTGTAAGCTGTCGACTGAAACTCCGGTGCAGTTAAGTATGTGGGCGGGTAATTCCGCACGGTTGGTAGCCGTTATCTACCATGAGGGTGACTTTTTAGTCAAACTTGGGTGGTACCGCGGAACCAGAGCCATTTCGTCCCAAAATTTAAGGGATGGAGTGGCTCTTTTTATTTACATAGGAGGATTTACGATGTTAGATATTAAAAAGATTCGTCAAGAACCTGATTTCTATAAGGAAAAGTTAGCAACGCGTGGTGTAAAGCCAGAAGAAATTGATGAAGTTATTGCCTTAGATAAGAAGCGACGTGAATTGCTTCAACAAACAGAAACAATGAAGGCACAGCGGAACGAAGCATCAAAGAAAATTGGTGAAGCTAAGCGTAATGGTGAATCTGCAGATGCCGCAATCAAGGAAACCCGTGAACTCGGTGACAAGATCAAGGAGCTAGATGAAGAAGTCGAAGCAAACGATGCAAAACTTCACGATAAGATGGCTCACTTGCCAAATGTTCCACATGAGGGTGTTCCTGTTAGTTTAACTGAAGATGGAGCAGTTGAATTACGAAAAGTTGGTACTGTTCGTAAGTTTGACTTTGAACCAAAGCACCACTGGGATATTGGTGAAAACCTCGGTATTTTAGACTTTGACCGTGCTGGAAAAGTATCTGGGGCACGTTTTGTCTACTACCTTGGTCTCGGTGCTCAATTGGAGCGGGCAGTTTACAACTTTATGTTAGACGAACATATGGCTGATGGTTACACTGAAGTAATTCCGCCATACATTGTTAATGCTGCTTCCATGTACGGTACTGGTCAATTCCCTAAGTTCAAAGAAGGAGTTTACCAGGTTAACGGTGAAGATATGACCTTGATCCCAACAGCCGAAGTTCCATTGACAAACTACTACCGAGGTGAAGTAATTCCAACTGAAGAATTACCGGTTTATGTTACCGCATTAACGCCATGTTTCCGTTCTGAAGCTGGAGCCGCTGGTCGTGATACTCGTGGATTAATCCGGATGCACCAGTTTAATAAGGTTGAAATGGTTAAGTACACTAAACCAGAAAATTCATGGGACGAACTTGAAAAGATGACAGCAAATGCTGAAAATATCTTGAAGAAGATCGGCTTACCATACCATGTTATTACGTTAACAACCGGTGATATGAGTTTCACTGCTTCTGAAACCCATGACCTTGAACTCTGGATGCCAGCACAAAACAAGTACCGTGAAGTATCAAGCTGTTCAAACTGTTTGGACTTCCAAGCACGGCGGATGCACACTCAATACCGTGATGAAAACGGTAAGCTGCAATATGTCCACACGCTTAACGGTTCAGGCTTAGCTGTTGGCCGGACGGTTGCTGCTATTTTGGAAAACTATCAAAATGAAGATGGTTCTGTAACAATTCCAGAAGTCTTAGTACCATACATGCATGGGGTAACTAAGATTACAAAGGAAAACGCTGTACCATTCCGCAATAAGGCTAACAAGTAGGAGGAAGTGCGATGCTGATTACAACGACAGAGCGAATTCCCGGACACGATTATGAGGTTATTGGTGAGGTTTTTGGCGTTACCACACAATCAAAAAACGTATTAAGCAATATTGGCGCAGGCTTAAAAAATATTGTCGGTGGCGAGATTAAGGCTTACACTAACATGTTGCATGAGTCGCGTGAAAAGGCAATTACACGAATGGTTGCAGAAGCAGAGGATAAGGGTGCCGATGCTGTTGTTATGATGCGTTTTGATTCGGGATCGATTAGCACCGATATGCAGTCTGTTGTTGCCTATGGGACAGCAGTAAAATTTGTAGATTAAAACGATGAAGCAGGAGAAAATTTTTGTTTTTCCTGCTTCTTTTTTTAAATAGAAAATTCTCATAAACTAATTAGATACTATCAAAATCACTTAATAAAATTAACCATAATTAGTAACTGACTTTTGCTTTTTCTTGTTTAAACCGCTGTCACCTTTGATAAACACATAGTTTACCGCAGATTATTTATTTTACTGCTTTGCAATGCTAAAGTATTACCAAGGTTAAAATTTGATTAAAAAGGAGTCGGTATAGATGCAAAGCAGCAAGTGGAAAAACATGATCATCACCATTGTTGCAGTTCTTGGAATTGTAGTCGGGTGGGAAATGGTCAAACCTCAGCAGGTGTCTGCCGACGAACCAACGTATACATTTGCAACTAATAATACGTTTGAACCGTTTGAAATTCAGGATAGTAAAGGCGGCTATTCTGGTAAAAATCCTGGAATCGAAATTGAAATGCTTAGGAAGATTGCTAAGCATGAGCATTTCAAATATGAGTTAAAGCCAATGAGTTTTAATGGCGATTTGCAAGCTCTTGAATCAGGACAGGTTGATGCGGTAATTGCAGGGATGAGCGTTACCGATGAACGGAAAGAAAAATATGACTTTTCAACCCCTTACTATACTGATGGGGTAGAAATGGCAGTTGCAAAAGACAGCAATATCAAGTCGATGAAGCAATTGAAAGGCAAGACCGTTTCTGCTAAGTCGGGTACGAGTGCAGCCTTATTCTTAAAGAAGAATCAAAAGAAGTATGGTTATAAGATCCGGTACTTTGATTCATCTAACACAATGTGGAATGACGTAAAGACGGGAAATACAGTTGCGACCTTTGATGATGGCCCTGTTCTTGAATATGGTATTAAAGAAGGGGTACCGCTTAAGATTGTGACGAAGAAGCCAATTGATGCTCAGCCAGTTGCGGTTGGATTCCAAAAAGGTAAGAACCTTGCATTGCAAAAGAAGATGAATGACGGAATCAAGTGGCTAAAAGATACTGGTCAAATGGATAAGATCATTGATAAGTATACTAAGAGCGATAGTACGACAAAGAGCAGTGCAACTGATCGAACAATCTTAGGCTTGATCAAGGCTAATTACCCAGCATTGCTTCGTGGATTATGGATGACAATTGAATTAACCGTTGTCGGCATTATTTTTGCGATGATTTTTGGTGTAATCCTTGGTGTATTAGGAATTGTTCAAAACAAATTTGCTAATGCAGTTTCAAGTGTCCTTATTTATATTTTCCGGGGAATCCCAATGATCGTTCTTGCCTTCTTTATTTATATGGGAGTTCCCAATGTGATTGGTCATAAAGTTCCGCTATTCTTAGCTGGAATTTTAACGTTGACCTTTGACGAAGGGGCTTATATCGGAGCAATCGTTAAGGGTGGCTTTGAATCGGTTAATATCGGTCAATGGGAAGCTGCACGAAGCCTCGGATTGCCATATAGTAAAGCGCTAATTAAAGTTATCGCACCCCAAGGATTTAAATTGATGATTCCTTCATTGGTTAACCAATTTATTATCACGTTAAAAGATACATCTATTCTTTCCGCAATTGGTGTTATGGAATTAACCCAGACAGGGACCGTCATCATTTCCCAAAACATGGAAGGGTTTAAGATGTGGTTAATCATTGGGACGATGTACATTATCATCATTACATTATTGACTTGGTTATCAAACTACGTACAAAAGAGGATGGCTTAATATGGATAAACACTATAAAGTACAAGTAAAAGATCTCCACAAAAGTTATGGAAGCAACGAGGTACTTAAAGGAATTAACCTTAATGTTAAACCAAATGAAGTTGTGTGCATGATTGGGCCATCAGGATCCGGGAAAAGTACCTTTTTACGCTGTATTAATAAACTAGAGGAACCAAATAGCGGTCACATTTATGTGGATGGTTATGATATTGCGGATCCGCAAGTAAACATTAATAAAGTGCGGGAAAATATTGGAATGGTCTTTCAGCATTTTAACTTATTTCCTAATATGAACGTGTTAGAGAATATCATTCTTGCGCCTGTTCAACTAGGTAAGATGACTAAAGATGAGGCAGAAAAGGCAGCAATGCACTATCTGGACCTCGTTGGCCTCGCTGATAAAGCCAATGCTGATCCTACTAAATTATCAGGTGGACAACAGCAACGGGTTGCTATTGCACGGGCATTAGCGATGAAACCAGATGTGATGCTATTTGATGAGCCTACGAGTGCGTTAGACCCGGAAATGGTTGGTGATGTGTTAGGGGTTATGAAACGGCTGGCACAGGAAGGGATGACCATGATTGTGGTTACGCATGAGATGGGATTCGCTAAGCAGGTTGCTGATCGAGTAGTCTTTTTCCACGATGGCGATATTCGTGAACAAGGAACGCCAGAGGAGATTTTTGATAATCCTCAGCATCCTGATACAAAGAATTTCTTGGATAAAGTACTAAATGTTTAGTTATCATTTGACCATTAGTAATTTAAATTTGACAAAGCTAATATTATCATTATAATAATGAGTAACTTTTAATAATTGGTTAACAGAGAATCCAGTATTTGCTGAAAGCTGGATCCAATTAAATGGCATGAACGTTTAAAATGGAGTGGTTTCCTTATCGACTGAGAGGTAGCTTGTTGTAACGAGCTATAAAGATGGGTGGAACCGCGTTTAAAAACGTCCCTGGTAGTTTAATTGCCAGGGGCGTTTTTATTTGTTTAAGAAAACGTTTTTGTTAATAAATAATTTTAAGGAGGCATATTATGGACGAAAAACAACAGCAGAAGTTGGAACGATCACTTAAAAGTCGTCACGTAACGATGATTGCGATTGGTGGTGCGATTGGGACCGGTCTTTTCCTTGGATCAGGAACCGCGATTCACCAAGCAGGACCGTCCATCATTCTTTCGTACCTAATCGTCGGGATCTTTTGCTTCTTTATGATGCGAGCATTAGGAGAGCTGATTTTAGCCGATACGACGAAACATTCATTTATTGACTCAGTTAAAGATTACTTGGGCGACCGAATGGAATTTGTGGCTGGTTGGATGTACTGGGCATGTTGGTTAACGTTGGCGATGGCTGATTTGACCGCTACAGGAATCTATTTAAAATACTGGTTCCCTAATTTACCACAATGGGTAGGACCATTAGTTATTGTTATCTTATTAATGCTTGTTAATATGGTTAACGTTGGACTATTTGGAGAACTGGAAAGCTGGTTCTCAATGATTAAGGTAATTGCGATCCTAGCATTAATTGCCGTAGGGGTTATTTTACTTGTAATGCACGGTCACGTTGAAGGACGTCCGGTTACCCTTTCAAACCTGGTTAATCAGGGTGGCTTTTTCCCGACAGGTCCAATGGGCTTTTTAATGTCATTTCAAATGGTTGTATTTGCCTTTGTGGGGATTGAGATGGTTGGTCTGACTGCTGGAGAAACAAAGAATCCAGAGAAGGATATTCCTAAAGCGATTAACACCTTGCCTGTACGAATCGGTTTATTTTACATTGGTTCAATGATCGCTTTGATGTCAATCTACCCATGGTTCCAAGTTAAGACGACTTCAAGTCCGTTTGTGCAAGTATTTGCAGCGATTGGTGTTCCAGGGGCAGCGGCGATTCTTAACTTTGTCGTATTGACAGCCGCAATGTCTGCAACAAACAGTGCAATTTTTAGTACTAGTCGTTCCCTTTATTCACTTTCTCGAAGCGGTAACGCGCCAAAACGCTTTGGAGAGTTAAGCGCAAAGGCAGTGCCTAATCATGCTTTAACTTTCTCTTCGCTAATCCTTTTCATTACTGTTATCTTGAATTACATTATGCCAGCAGGAATCTTTGATGTGATTGCTGGAATTTCTACAATTACTTTTATCTTTACATGGATTATTATCCTCGTTGCTCATATTAAGTATCGGCAACAGAATCCAAAGGGTGTAAAAGGATTCGGAATGCCCGGCTATCCGATTACTAGCTGGATAACAATTATTTTCTTCCTAGCAGTATTGGTAATTCTTTTGTTCATTGATTCAACTAGAATTCCGCTAATTCTTTCAATTATTATCTTTGCTTTGCTTGCATATGGCTATGGATTTTTGAAAAAGAAGAAGGAAAATTAGAATATGTAAAAAAGCTGAAATTTATTTTCGGCTTTTTTCTTTTGCATTTAATAATTATTAGTTTAAGAGATAAGCATAAAGTAATAAAAAGCTTCCTTTTGTTTAATAACTGAAGGCGGTCAAAATGCCGTCGTTACGCGGTTTGATTGCTATTTGGGACGCAAAATACTATACTGAAAGTGTGGAAAGATAGAAGGCCGAATTTAACAAACATCTTCTCATAATAAAACTACTTTGAAGTACGTTAATTAGACTTTTTGCATGAAAATTACCAACACCCCACTCCACATGAAACGCTTTAGTTTCCGTAAAAAGTATGTTAGCTAAAAGTAATTAGTGGCCATATCTACAACAAACCTATAATGATAAGCTTAAGTTCCTCGTATTAAGCAGATAGATAAGTTACCATAATAAACTAGAAAAAATAATAACCGGCCTTTCTTCCCACTTCCATATGGATGAGAAGCTCGGAATGTTATTCCGATAAACATTCCGAGCTTCCGCCAGTTTAAACGCATAATAATGATATATTCCCCGGGAAATGTCTTCTTAGTGAAAGCGGAATTTATTTCAAATTATGGCCGAACAATTGCTCAAAATTAAATAACTAAGTATAATAGAAAAACCTTGGCAGGGGCGACGGAGAGACACACGGTGACCGCGATTCACCGATAATGTTTCTCCGTTTCTTTTTGCCTACATATGATAACGCTTTCATATGTCGATGAAAAACTTTGTGAAATTTCAAAAGCGTAAAAAGGCAATCAAACTAATGAATTGTAATATTATCCTGGTAAAAAATAATGAAAATTCACAAATTGTCAATTAAACAGCGCTTTACAGGAATGGAATTTAAAGATATTCTTAAGTAGTTAACTCGCCACAAATGCAATTATTTTATCTTAGTTTGGAACGGCCGTTAACGAATATTCTATTTAAGGAGGGTACACAGCCATGTCTATGTATCTTATTATCAACATTATTGGGCTGGTTGTCTTTCTTGGTATTGGATGGCTCTTTTCCAAGGACCGTAAAGCAATCAACTGGAAGACTGTAGGAATCATGGTAGTTCTTAACTTAATTCTAGCATGGTTCTTAGTAAGTTCATCTGCTGGTCGTGCTGGGGTTAAGGCGGCTGCTGATGGATTTGCATGGATTGTCAATGTTTCTGCAAAGGGGACTGTGTTTGCATTAGGTGACTGGTACACACCAAAGAACCTAAACTTTATTTGTTCCGCATTGATGCCAATCCTTATGATTGTTCCATTGTTCGATATCTTAAACTACATTGGTGTATTACCATGGATTATTAAGTGGATCGGACGGGGACTTTCATTCATTACCGGTGAACCTAAGTTTGAATCATTCTTTGCCGTAGAAATGATGTTCTTAGGTAACACTGAAGTTTTGGCTGTTTCTGGTATGCAATTACGTGCCATGAATAAGGAACGTAATTTGACTATTGCTATGATGTCAATGTCTTGTGTTACTGCTTCAATTCTTGGTGCATATATTGAAATGATGCCAGGACAATATATTCTGACTGCTGTTCCAATTAACATTATTAACTCATTGATTGCCGTAAGTATGCTGAACCCTGTTAAGGTTCCAGCTGAAGACGATACCATCGAAAAAGTTGGTGCTGAAGTTGACTCTGATAAGCGTGAACCATTCTTCAGTTTCTTAGGGGACTCAATTTTGGGTGCTGGTAAGTTGATCCTTATCATCATCGCTAACGTTGTTGCCTTCGTTGCATTAGCTGCTTTGATCGATGCTATCTTGGCATTATTCTGGAAAGACCTTTCTCTTGAAAGTATCTTAGGTGTTATCATGTTCCCATTCTCATGGTTACTTGGTTTACCTGTTCACGAAGCATGGATGCTTTCACAAGATATGGGTATGAAGTTAATCACTAACGAATTCGTTGTTATGGGTAAAGTTACTGGTGAAATCAACAGTTACGCACCTCACTTGCGTGCCGTATTAACTGTCTTTGTAACTTCATTTGCTAACTTTGGTACTTTAGGTATGATTATTGGTGCCTTCAAGGGCTTAGTTGACAAAGAAAACAACGATTACATTGCTTCAAACATTGGTTACTTAATGCTTTCTGGTATTTTAGTTTCACTATTATCAGCCGCATTTGTTGGCCTCTTCGTTTGGTAAAATTGAAAAGCAGCTGTCGAAGCTGCTTTTTTTGACACTAATTCAGAAAACGCTTGCATAACAGTTAAGTTAAAAGGAGACGAGAACTATGACTACTAAAATTATTATGGATACTGATCCAGGAATTGATGATGCTGCTGCTTTGACGATGGCAATTAATAACCCATCGCTTGATTTAAAATTAATCACTACCGTTGCCGGTAATGTTACTGTTGATAAGACAACTGCTAATGCTTTAAAGATTGTTCATTTCTTTGGCAAGGATATTCCGGTTGCTGCTGGAGCTGAACAACCATTAATCAAGCCGTTCGAGGATGCCGCACGAATCCATGGTGAATCTGGAATGCCTGGTTATGATTTTGGTACTGATTATGGTAAGCCAATCGATAAAAGTGCTGTTGAGGCTCTCCGTGATGCAATTATGGCTGAAGATGAAGTTGTATTAGTACCAACTGGTTCTTATACCAACATCGCATTGCTCTTTAGCGAATATCCAGAAGTAAAGAGCCACATTAAGCAAATTGTTGCCATGGGTGGATCATTCTCTGGCGGTAACATGACTAGTGCAGCTGAATTTAACGTCTTCACTGATCCTGACGCTGCAAAGATCATGTACAATGCTGGCGTACCAATTGTTACTGTTGGCTTAGATGTTACCTTAAAAGCACTTCTAACTGCTGACACTATTGAAAAGCTCGGTAAGCTCAATAAGACAGGAGAAATGCTCCATGGTTTAATCACGCACTACAACGATGGAAGCGATGCAGGACGTCCAATGCATGATGTTAATACCATTTTCTACCTCCTTCATCCAGAAGCCTTTACGACTAAGGATATGTGGGTGGACGTACAAACAGATGGCCCCGCAATTGGTGCAACCGTTGGCGATGTTCGGGCAGCTTATCATGATGGTAAAACTAATGCTAAGGTTTGCCTTGATATTGACGCTGATGCCTTTAACAAGTGGTTCCTAGAAGAAGTAAGCAAAATTAAATAAACTGCAATATTAGTCTAGAATGAAAAATCATTCTGGGCTTTTATACTTTAAAGTAGTTATCTTTTTGAAAGCGTTTTAAAATATGATAGTATTAAATAAATAAGGAGGAAATACCAATGAAGAATATTATGATCGCAGGTGCTGGAGTTTTAGGTAGTCAGATTGCTTATCAAACAGCATTATCCGGATTTAATGTAAGTGTCTATAATCACCATATTGATACTGCAGAGCGTCGTATTAAGGCGTTAAAAGCTGATTATGAACGTGACCTACACTTAACGGCCGATGAATTTCAAAAGGGTCTTGATAATATCAAGATAATTACTGATGATGTTGCAACTGCTGTTAAAGATGCTGATTTAATGATTGAAGCATTGCCTGAGTCATTAGACCTAAAAGAACATTTTTATGAAGAAGTATCAAAACTTGCGCCTGAAAAAACAATCTTTGCAAGTAATTCCTCAACGTTTATCCCAAGTCAATTAGCACCATTTACAGATCGCCCAGCAAAGTTTCTCAACATGCACTTTGCAAACCAGATTTGGAAATTTAATGTCGTTGAAATTATGGGGACGGCGCAAACTGATTCCCAAGTAATTGAAGAAGCAACTGACTTTTCCCGGGAAATAAAAATGGTTCCAATTGTTCTTCATAAGGAGCAGCATGGTTATATCCTCAATTCCCTACTAATCCCACTGTTAGCATCTGGACTTAACTTATGGGCAAAGGGAATTGCAGAGCCTGAAATGATTGATAAGGACTGGATGATATCAACGGGCGCACCCATGGGTCCATTTGGGATTTTAGATATGGTAGGTCTGCGAACAGCAGCGCAGATTGAAAGAAACACATATGCGCAGACTAAAGATGAAAGTCATAAGGCAATTGCTGATAAAATGGATGAGATGATTAAGGAGGGACACGAAGGTAAGGAATCAGGTCAAGGTTTCTATACTTATCCTAATCCTGCCTTTATGGATCCGAAGTTCCTAAAATATTAAAGTGATTTAATTGAATAGTTAAGAGATAAATGACCAAAGTTGGCGAGAAAGCTGATTTTGGTCGTTTATTTTAACTTACAGCTAGTCACTGTGTCCTTGTCTTAGTATCAGCAGGAGTTAGGTTAATTTATTGTCTTAGTTTTTATTCCCATAATGGCTTAACTCAGTTGCAACAATCAGAAATTTACGGTACAGTAATAGGGAACGTGAAACAATAAATGTTTCACGAAAGGAGACTTAATGAATGAATCCTGAACAATTTCAACAGGCATTAGCTAATAAGGGAATTACGTTATCGGCAAAACAAATGCAACAGTTTGCTGATTATTATCAATTATTAGTTAAGACAAACGAACACGTAAATTTAACTCGTATTACAGATAAAAATGAAGTATATCTAAAGCATTTTTATGACTCCATTACAGGGGCATTTGCAGAACCTCGGTTAACGACAGAAGAGCTAACGTTATGTGATATTGGTGCTGGAGCAGGTTTCCCTTCCTTGCCGTTAAAGATTGCTTTTCCACAATTAAAAGTAACGATTGTTGATTCTCTTAATAAAAGAATTGCGTTTTTAGATGAGTTAGTAGCTAAGCTGGGACTCACGGACGTAACGTTGATCCATGATCGTGCCGAGACCTTTAGTGCAAAGAAGAGTTCGTCCCGTGAACAATTTGATATAGTTACCGCCCGGGCTGTGGCACGTCTGTCTGTATTAAGCGAGCTTTGCCTTCCTGCTGTTAAAGTTGGTGGTGAATTTATTGCATATAAGGCAAGTGTCGCTTCAGAAGAATTACAAAAGGGCGGAACGGCGATCAAGCAATTAGGGGGACAAGTACAAAAAATAGTACCTTTGACCTTGCCAGTGACAGATGAAGAACGTAATATAATTGTGATTGATAAGGTAAAATCAACGCCCAATAAATATCCGCGTCGTCCTGGTTTACCAAGCAAAAAACCAATTCAATAAGATAAGGAGTTAAGAGTATGGCTTTTTCATTATTTGGTATTGGAAAAAACAATTCTGACAGTACAAAAAATAAGGTTGTAGAAGTAAAACTTGATCAAATTATTCCCAACCGTTATCAGCCACGAAAAGTCTTTGACCAAGACGGTATTCGTGAATTAGCACAAACAATTGATGAACACGGTCTCTTGCAGCCAATCGTTCTTCGTGAATACGAACCAGCAAAATATGAAATCATTGCCGGTGAGCGGCGGTATCGCGCAATGAAGCTTTTGAAGTGGGAAAAAGCACCTGCAATAATTGAAAAGATGAGCGATCAAGAAACCGCATCACTAGCTTTGATTGAAAATTTGCAACGATCACAATTGAGTTCAGTTGAAGAAGCGCAGGCCTATCGTCAGCTTATGGACTTAAACCACCTTACGCAGTCACAATTGGCTAAGGGAATGGGAAAGAGTCAGTCATTCGTTGCTAACAAGTTACGGCTATTACGTCTGATTACCCCGGTACAAACTGCTATTTTAGATCACCGAATTTCTGAGCGGCATGGTCGTGCGCTGTTAGACTTAGATGAGAAGCAGCAACGAGATATGTTAATGCGGATCGTTAATGAACGGCTAACTGTTCGTCAAACAGAAGATGAGGTGGCACGCTTACTCGGTCGGCCTTTACCATCTGAAATTGCTGAATTAAAAGCAGCTGCCAAACGGAAAGAACTTGCTTCTCTTGAATCACACCCTGAAGAAGTACCAGCTGCTCCAGAAGAAACAATACCAGCAAAAAAGACAGCGCCAAAACGCAAGACGGTTAAGAAACCGAAGAATAATAAGGCAAAGCAAGTAAATGATGCGCGGCTTGCGTTAAATACAATCAAGAAGTCAATCAAGATGGCAACCACTAACGGCTTTGAAATTAGGACACAAGAAAAAGATAGTGGCGATGCTTACCAGTTAACAATTGAAATTCCGAAGAAACAGTAGGGAGGTCAAAGAATGGGTTCTGTAATTGCGCTTGCAAACCAAAAAGGCGGCGTTGGTAAAACAACCACCAGTGTTAATTTAGGAGCGTGTCTTGCTGATCTTGGACAGCGAGTCCTACTGATTGACCTTGATCCGCAGGGAAACGCAACGAGTGGGTTAGGCGTTGAAAAGCAAAATATTAAGCAAAGTGTTTACGATGTTTTAATTAATGATGTACCGCTCAAGAATGTAATTCAAAAAACCAGTCATGAGGGTGTTGATATTGCACCAACAACGATTGCTTTATCCGGGGCAGAAGTCGAATTAACTAACTTGATGGCTCGGGAGACACGGCTTAAAGATTCTTTTGGCAAGATTCGTGATGAATATGATTTCGTTTTGATTGATTGTCCGCCATCATTAGGTTTGCTTACGATCAATGCCTTTACTGCCTGCGATTCTATTCTTATCCCAGTTCAAAGTGAATATTACGCTTTGGAGGGGTTAAGCCAATTATTAAATACGATCAAACTTGTCCGCAAACACTTTAACCCCCAACTAAAAATCGAGGGCGTTCTTTTAACAATGTTTGATAAACGGACAAATTTGGGTCAGCAGGTAAATGCGGAAGTGAAGAAATTCTTTGGGGACCAAGTATATAACACGATTATCCCGCGGAACGTTCGGCTATCGGAAGCGCCAAGCCACGGATTAGCAATCATTGACTACGATAAAAATTCAACAGGCGCACATGTCTACCAACAATTAGCAAAGGAAGTGTTGGCCAACCATGGCAAAGAATAAAAAGAATGGATTAGGACGTGGAATAGAAGCTCTCTTTGCTGAAAATACGGTGACAGAACTTGCTGCTGATGAAACAGTGCAAGATGTTAAACTCTCGCTAATCCATCCTAACCCGTATCAACCACGACGAACATTTGATCAAAACGCGTTAGCTGAATTAGCATCATCGATTGAGAAGTCGGGAGTATTTCAGCCGGTTATTTTGCGGCAACCTGATCCAACAATAAATCGTTATGAATTAATTGCCGGTGAACGGCGCTTTCGGGCTTCTAAAATCGCTAAGAAGAAGACAATTCCAGCGATCGTTCGTAATATGAGCGATAATCAAATGATGGAAATTGCAGTGTTAGAAAACCTTCAACGTGAAGATCTAACACCATTAGAAGAAGCACAAGCCTACCAGATGTTAATGGATAAGCTATCTTTAACCCAGGCACAGGTTGCCGCGCGTTTGGGAAAGAGCCGGCCTTATATCGCTAACTACTTGCGGTTACTAGGATTACCAACAGTGATAAAGGAATTTTTAAATACTGGCAAGTTATCAATGGGTCAGGCACGAACAATCCTGGGATTGAAAGATAAAACTAAACTGGTACCGCTTGCCCAGCGAGCAGTAGCACAAAATCTTACTGTGCGGCAATTAGAAGAAATCGTTACTCAAATAAACGGAACCGCCCAAAAGAAGGAGCAGCGTCGTACGCAACGGAAGCCGGTTTATATCCGGGCTGCCGAATCACAGTTGCAGAGTAAGTTTGGGACAAAGGTTTCTGTCGCGCAAAGTCGAAAAAAAGGTGCGGGAAAGATTGAAATACCATATACATCTAATGACGACTTTACCCGTATCCTTGAATTGCTAAATATTACGTTAGATTGAGGAGGAATAACTCATGGCAGCTTATGATAAAGGTGATATTGTAATGATGAAAAAAGCGCACCCTTGCGGAACCAATCGCTGGTTAATTACCCGAGTAGGCGCTGATATTAAGATTGAATGTCAGGGCTGTGGTCATATTGTCATGATGACCCGCCAAAAGTTTGATAAGGGACTAAAGAAAGTTCTCGAAAAAGCTGATCAAGCTGATTAATATTTTTAGTGATTGATGATCACAAATAACAAATTGTAGATTAAAATAATAAATGATTAATTGAAAAGGAAAGTGAACAATTTATGTCATTAACAGCAGGAATCGTTGGCTTGCCAAACGTTGGTAAATCAACACTTTTTAACGCAATTACTAAGGCTGGGGCCGAAATGGCTAACTACCCATTCGCGACAATTGATCCGAATGTGGGGATGGTTGAAGTTCCAGATAGTCGTCTGGATCGGATTCAAGAATTAATTCCAGCTAAGAAGATTGTGCCAACAACCTTTGAATTTACCGATATTGCAGGAATTGTTAAGGGTGCTAGTAAAGGTGAAGGACTAGGAAACAAGTTCTTGGAAAACATTCGTCAAACTGATGCGATCGTTCACGTTGTTCGTGCATTTGATGATAACGATATTACTAGTGTTTCTGGTAAAGTTGACCCAATAGAAGATATCGATACAATTAACCTGGAATTAGTAATGGCTGACTTAGATGCTGTTAACAAACGGTTAGCTAAGGTACAGCGGGCTGCTAAGGGACGTGATAAGGACGCCTTAGCAGAATTAGAAGTCCTAAATAAGATTAAGCCTGTTCTTGAAGATGGTAAGAGTGTTCGGTCAATTGATTTCAGCGATGATGAGCAAAAAATTGTTAAGGGCCTTTTCTTGCTAACAAGCAAGCCGGTTTTGTATGTTGCTAACATTGCCGAAGAAGATATGGCAGATCCAGAGGGCAATAAGTACATGGATGCAATTAAAGAACACGTTAAAGACGATGGTGAAGTAATCGGAGTTGCTGCTGCTGCCGAAGAACAAATTGCTGAAATGGACGAAGCAGATAAGGCTGATTTCCTTGAAATGGAAGGAGTAACCGAACCAGGATTAAATCGTTTGATTCGGGCAGCTTACAAGCTTTTGGGACTAGAAACATTCTTTACGGCGGGTGGCCCTGAAACTCGTGCATGGACTTATAAGAAGGGAACAAAAGCCCCTCAAGCAGCTGGGATTATCCACTCAGACTTTGAACGTGGGTTTATTCGTGCCGAAGTAATGAGTTTTGAAGACTTAGATAATCTTGGCTCAGAATCAGCAGTAAAAGAAGCAGGTAAGCTCCGTCTTGAAGGTAAAGATTACGTAATGCAAGACGGCGATATTGTTGAATTCCGGTTCAACGTTTAAACCTCTAAAAAACGAGAGAGGAGTAGTTTTATAGTGAGTGAAGAACAACCACGCAATGCACAGGCTGGTCAGCGCCAAAAACAATTAGAAAAAGAACGCCGCCAAGCTGACTGGAATGCTTTTAGCAACTATGACCTAACACGAAAAAATGAGGACTTCATGTACCAGCTAAATAAACAGTTGGATCGGTTAGGGGTTCCTTCCGATAAGAAAGAACCAATGCTAAAGGAAACGATTGACAAACTATTGGCTGGTCAAAAAAAGGGTAAAACAGCCCGCGTATTATTCGGGACACCGACTGAGTATGCTAAAGAACTAAAGAATCCTAAGCCAACACCGGCAGAAGCAAGTAAACAGTCAATCAAGCTATTGGCAATTGATAACATGCTAATCTTTTTAAGTATTTTTACTTTTATGTTTGGATTGATGTTCTGGCTATCACCTGCTGCTATGCAAACAAAGAATG
The DNA here is from genome assembly GCF_014145555.1 of Limosilactobacillus albertensis. Classification (NCBI taxonomy): domain Bacteria; kingdom Bacillati; phylum Bacillota; class Bacilli; order Lactobacillales; family Lactobacillaceae; genus Limosilactobacillus; species Limosilactobacillus albertensis. Next base: position 45,662 of record NZ_JACIVD010000056.1, on the reverse strand, counting down.
CTGGAAGCAGCGGTATTACGGCAATCCTGATTGTGGCGATTACTGGAGGATTAATTTTCGGCTATGTTGCCACACAAGTTCAGCCACAAATTGATAAGAACGGCAAACGAGTTAGCAAAAAGCCGTTATGGCAGCGAATCCTTTTAATTGTTGCCGGGCTGGCTGCTTGGCTGATTATTTACATGCTTGTAAGTATGCTGCCAAATGTAGTCAATCCGCGGCTTAATCCATGGGTTTACATCGGAATCGGGGTTATTACCTTTATTGGTGATATGTATTTCCGTTCAAAATTCCACGTTACTGGTTCGCTTTACGGCAATCGTGCACCACGGCGTTAATATAAATAGAGAAAGGCACTTGGAAATATTTTTTCTCGGTGTCTTTTTTTGTTCAATAAATTACTTATGAAAAAAATTTCTAAAATTATATGGACAAATGTTCAATAGACTGTTAAGATATAAACGTAAACTTATGAAAGCGTATTCAAATTTGAGAGGAGATCATATTATTATGAAGTTAACACAAGCACAATTAGCAAAGTACATGGACCACACAATGCTTAAGCCAGAGGCCACTCCAGAAATGATTGATAAGACGGTTGCAGAAGCACGCAAATATAATACTGCTTCTGTTTGTATCAATCCTTACTGGGTGAAGCGGGTTCATGAAGGATTAGCAGGTACTGATATCAATACTTGTACTGTAATCGGTTTTCCTCTCGGTGCTACTTCAACAGAAAGCAAGGTTTTTGAAACTAAGCAAGCTATTGAAGATGGCGCAGATGAAGTTGATATGGTTATTAACATCGGTGAATTAAAAGCCGGTAATGATGACGCTGTTGTTGCTGACATTAAGGCTGTTGCCGATGCTACTCATGAAAAGGGTAAGATCCTTAAAGTTATTATTGAAAACGCCCTTCTTACTGATGAAGAAAAGGCACGTGCAAGCAAGCTTACTGTAAAGGGTGACGCTGATTTCGTTAAGACCTCAACTGGTTTCTCAACTTCTGGAGCCAAGGTAGAAGACGTTAAGATTATGCGTGAAGCAGTTGGCCCCGACTTTAAGATTAAAGCTGCTGGTGGAATTCACAGCCTTCAAGAAGCTTACGACATGATTGAAGCAGGTGCTAACCGGCTCGGGGTTTCTGCTTCTGTTCAAATTCTTGAGGAAGCTGCTCAACAATAAAAATCTTAATTACTAATCTCAATTTACAGAAATAGGAGGAGTCAGAAAATGTCATATAAACGTGTTTTTGTTATTGTAATGGACTCAGTTGGTACGGGTGCCGCTCATGATGCCGCTAAGTTTGATGATGTTGGATCAGATACGCTTGGTCATGTTGGCGAGTATTATAAAGGCGCTTTAAAATTACCGAACCTTGGTAAATTAGGGATTAGTAATTTACGTGATACCCCAATTGAAGGTGTGCCGGTTGCTGATCCTGCTATTGGCGATTACGGTAAGATGGAAGAAATTTCAGCTGGTAAAGACAGTATGGATGGTCACTGGGAAATGATGGGCTTGCCAGTAACAAAACCATTATCAACATTCCCGAATGGTTTCCCACAAGAAATTGTTGATAAGCTTGAAAAGTTCTCTGGACGCAAGGTTATCGTTAACAAGCCATATTCTGGTACTGAGGTAATTCATGACTATGGTGAACGGCAAATGAAGACCGGTGAATTAATTCTTTATACGTCCGGTGATTCGGTAATGCAAATTGCTGCTCATGAAGACGTAATTCCGGTTGAAGAACTTTACAAGATTTGTGAATATGCACGAACACTTGTGAATGGTCCAGAATATACAGTTGGACGAATTATCGCTCGGCCATATGTAGGACCAGATAAAGACCACTTTACTCGGACTGCCAACCGTCACGACTTTAGTTTGAAGCCAATTGGTGAAACAGACATGGATCGGTTGCGTGAAGCAGGTTATGACGTTATCGGCGTTGGTAAGATTAATGATATCTTCTCCGGTCAAGGAATTGACAAGGGATACCACAATGAAAGCAACATGGATGGAATGGACCACGTTGATGAAGTGATGAAGCAAGACTTTACTGGTTTCTGCTTTACTAACTTGGTTGACTTTGACGCAATGTATGGTCACCGTCGTAATCCAAAGGGCTTTGGTCAAGCATTGATGGACTTCGATAAGCGGCTTGGAACGGTTCTTGACGAAATGAAGCCTGATGACTTACTGATGATCACTGCTGACCACGGTAATGATCCTGGTTTTAAGGGAACCGACCATACCCGTGAAAATGTACCATTGCTGGTTTACTCACCATCAATGAACAAGCCAAACCAATCGCTTGGTTTACGGAAGACATTCTCAGACCTTGGCGCTACTATTTTGGAAAACTTCAACGTCAAGTCTGTAAAGGGTACCAGTTTCTACAAAGAAATTAGTAACGATTAAGGATATTTTTTAACGAAAGGGGCGAAATGCGATGCGAATGGTTGACATCATTGACACTAAACGGAATGGCGGAACGTTAAGTGATGAACAGTTACAATTCTTCGTTGATGGTGTGGTCAAGGGGACAATCCCTGATTACCAAATTAGCGCACTCTTGATGGCAATTTACTTCCAAAAAATGACTAAAGAAGAGCAAACTAGTTTAACAATGAAGATGATGGAATCTGGCGAACGCTTAGACTTAAGCCGAATTCCCGGAATTAAAGTTGATAAACATTCTACCGGTGGTGTTGGTGATAAGGTTAGTCTGCCGCTCGCTGCAATGGTTGCTGCAACCGGCATTCCGGTCCCAATGATTTCTGGACGAGGATTAGGTCATACTGGCGGCACGCTTGATAAGCTTGAAGCAATTCCTGGTTTTCGTGTTGAGCTTTCTGAAGATGAATTTATTGATCAGGTTGCTCAAGAGAAGTTAGCGATTGTGGGTGCGACTGGTGAAGTAGCGCCAGCCGATAAAAAGATTTACGGCTTACGTGATGTTACTGATACCGTTGACTCAATTCCGCTAATTGCCAGTTCGATTATGAGTAAGAAAATTGCTTCCGGTACAGATGCCCTTGTGATTGATGTGAAAACGGGAACGGGTGCCTTTATGAAGACGCTTGATCAATCACGTTTACTGGCTAAGGCGTTGGTTGAAATTGGTAAACAAGCTGGCTTGAAGTGCATGGCTGTGATTTCGGATATGAACCAGCCTCTTGGTAATAAAATCGGTAATGCTCTTGAAATTGAAGAATCGATTGATGTACTAAAGGGGAAGGGTCCGAAAGATCTGACTGAACTAGTGCTTACGCTTGGCAGCTACATGGTAGTAATGGGTGAAAAAGCGCAAGATACTACTGAAGCACGAAAACTATTAGAACAAACGATTAGAGATGGGTCTGCACTTAAACGGTTTGCGGCAATGATAAAAGCACAGGGAGGAGATCCGGCTGTTGTCGACAATTATCAATTAATGCCTCAAGCTAAGTACAAGATTCCTTTCAATGCTGACCGTGATGGGGTGCTAACAAAACTTTCAGCTGATGAAGTGGGAACTGCTAGTATGTTATTAGGCGGCGGACGGCAAAAAGCTGACGATAAGCTTGATTATAGTGTCGGAATTGAATTGCACCATAAGCTGGGCGATCATGTTAAAGCTGGTGAACCGTTATTAACGATCTATAGCAACCGTCGAGAAATTCCAGATATCGAACAGTTATTACGAGAAAGTATTAATATTAGTGATAATGGGCAAGTGCCAACACTAATTCATGAGATTGTTGAATAAAGAGACAGGAGGAAGATTTCAATGAGTACACATATTAACGCAAAAATGGGTGACTACGCAGACACTGTATTACTTCCAGGAGATCCGCTACGTGCAAAATATATTGCAGAGAATTTCCTTGAAAATGTAAAACAAGTAAATTTCGTTCGTAATGCCTTTGGTTACACGGGTGAATACAAGGGTCACCGCATTTCAGTTCAAGGATCAGGAATGGGAATCCCTTCTATGTCGATTTATATTAATGAATTAGTTCGGGAATTTGGTGTTAAGACAATTATCCGTGTAGGTTCCTGTGGTGGAATTGCCCCTGACGTTCATGTTCGGGATGTCCTTCTTGCCCAAGGCTCATCAACTGATTCAGCGGTAACTGTCAATACATTTGGTCCAGGCTTCCACTATGCACCATTAGCTGACTTTAAACTCTTGGATACGGCTTACCATGTAGCGGGTAACCTTGGCATTGAAACCAAAGTTGGTGATATTTTCGCTGCTGACCGTTTCTACAATGATGAACTTGATATGGAAAAGCTTCGTGATTACGGTATTCTCGGAACAGAAATGGAATCTGCCGGACTTTACTTATTAGCCGCCAAGCTTCATTTCCGTGCACTTTCAGTTTTGACTGTCAGTGACCTAATCTTTGGTGATGAAAAAGCAACTGCTGAAGAACGTGAAAGAACATTTAATGACATGATTAATATTTCACTTGAAACAGCAATTGCGGGTAAGTAGAATATGTAATTAATGGCGAGAGGCTGGTGTTATGCCAACCTCTTTACTGTTTTAAATATAAAAATGCACATTAATTCGTTTTGTGAATAGGAAGGAGGAATAAAATGGACGACAAAAAGAAGGTTGAACTTGCCCTAAAAGTTGCAACGCTGTATTACCGTGATGGTTGGAATCAAAGTGATATTGCTACTGAATTAAATATTTCCCGGGCAACAGTATCACGACTATTGCAATTTGGCCGTGATCGGGGATTGGTGACAATAAAAATCCATAATCCAATTGCCCCCCTCCACCAGCTTGAAGTGGACTTGCTTGCTAAATATCCGGCGCTACGTAAAATTATTATTGTTCCTGGTACCGATGACCCGCTTGAAGAAGTTGGGGCGGCCGGGGCTAAATATATTGAACAAATCGTTAAAGATAAGGATATTATTGGCTTGGGCTGGGGAAAAACCGTTTATCAAGTCGGCTTGCATTTAAAACCTAAAGACGTTGCTGATATTACGGTCGTTCAGATGAAAGGGAGCATGGCAAATACTAATACGCGTAATTATGCTTTTGAAACTGTCAATACCTTTGCGAAAGCTTTTAATACAATTCCGCAGTATTTACCATTGCCGGTTATTTTTGACCATGCACAGACGCGTGAATTGGTAGCAAATGATACGCATATTAAGCATATTCTAAAATTAGGTGAGCAATCTAATATTGCTGTTTTTACTGTTGGAACGGTTCGTGATTCGGCATTGCTTTTTAAGTTAGGCTATTTTACCAAGCAAGAACAATTAACCCTGCAGCATGAGGCGGTTGGGGATGTATTTTCACGATTCATCGACAGTAAGGGACGGATAGTAAATGAAGACATCAATCAACGGACGATTGGCATTGAACTAACTGAATTACAAAAGAAGAAGCATAGTATTTTAGTAGCAGCAAATGTCGCAAAAGTGCCGACAGTACACGGTGTTTTAACTGCCGGATATGCGAATACATTGGTTATTGACCAGGAAAGTGCAAACAACCTTGTTAATTTTTTGAATTAATTTAATATTTTAATTGACCTTGGTTCGAAATCCTAGTAGAGTATACCTAATTAAAAATCAAAGGAGTTGCACTACAGATGTCAAATTGGGACACGAAATTTGCCAAGAAGGGTTTAACCTTCGATGATGTATTACTTATTCCAGCTGAAAGTCACGTATTACCAAATGAAGTTGATTTGAGTACCCGATTAGCTGATAACTTGAAGCTTCATATTCCATTGATCAGTGCCGGGATGGATACAGTTACTGAAGGACCGATGGCAATTGCGATGGCGTTGCAAGGTGGTTTGGGTGTTGTTCACAAAAACATGTCAATCCAATCTCAGGCAGGGGAAGTTGCAAATGTTAAGAGCGTTGTAGTTCCTGCTGGTGCCACTAAGGCAGCTGTTGACGACCAAAACCGCTTATTAGTCGCTGCTGCGGTTGGGGTTACAAGTGATACATTTGAACGCGCCGAAGCTCTCTTAAAAGCTGGTGCTGATGCAATTGTTATTGATACTGCCCATGGTCACTCAGCTGGTGTTCTTCGTAAGATTGCAGAAATCCGGGAACATTTCCCAGACGCTACACTTATCGCCGGTAATGTTGCTACTGGTGAAGCTACCCGTGCACTATTTGATGCCGGTGTTGATGTTGTTAAAGTTGGTATCGGCCCTGGTTCAATTTGTACTACCCGGGTGGTTGCCGGAGTTGGTGTTCCGCAAATTACTGCTATTTATGATGCTGCTAGTGTTGCTCGCGAATATAACAAGCCAATCATTGCTGATGGTGGTATCAAATACTCAGGTGATGTAGTAAAGGCGCTTGCTGCTGGTGGTAATGCGGTAATGCTAGGAAGTATGCTTTCAGGTACTACTGAAGCTCCTGGTCAGATCTTTGAAGATAATGGTAAGAAATACAAGGCTTACCGTGGAATGGGTTCTGTTGGTGCAATGGCTCAAGCACATGGTTCATCAGACCGTTACTTCCAAGGCGGGGTAAATGAAGCTAATAAGCTTGTTCCAGAAGGTATCGAAGCACGTGTTGAATACAAGGGCGATGTTTCTGATATTGTCTTCCAAATTGATGGCGGATTGCGTTCAGGAATGGGATATGTTGGTGCTGGTGATATTCCAACATTAATTGAAAAAGCGCAGTTTGTTCAAATTACTAATGCTGGTCTTCGTGAATCACACCCGCATGACGTTCAAATTACTCGTAGTGCACCTAACTACAAATAATAAAGGCTAGTTTAATAAGAACTGCTATGATGTATCAATGAAGATATTGTCATAGCAGTTTTTATTTCCTGGGAAATGTTGGAGAGTAAACTTTTTGTTAAGGCTAACTAAGAATTATCGCTTTTTACTGTAGTTCGTTATAATATTTAATAGGATATTATGCTGTGAAAAGGAGTGCCACTTATGAAAATTTTAGTTGTCGATGATGATAAAGAAATTGTTCAATTACTTGAAATCTATATCCGCAATGAAGGATATGAGCCAATTTCTGCTTATGATGGTAAAGAAGCATTGACAAAGTTAAATACTAATCCAGACATCGGCTTGATTATTCTTGATTTAATGATGCCTGAAATTGATGGAATGGATGTAATTAAGCGGGTACGTAAAGATTCTGATATTCCTATTTTGGTGCTTTCCGCGAAAACGGCAGACATGGACAAAATTCAGGGCTTGATTACCGGAGCAGATGATTATGTTACTAAGCCATTTAACCCATTAGAAGTAATGGCACGAGTTAAGTCGCTATTACGCCGCAGTCGAGGTGAAGTTACTAATGATGAGCCTGATATTTTAAATGTTGGCCCGCTGCTGATTAATAAGGATTCGCATGAAGTTAAAACTATTAAGGGTGACGTAATCCAATTAACTGCCCTTGAATTTGGAATTCTATACTTATTAGCTAGTCACCCTAACCGGGTATTTTCAGCTGATGATATTTTTGAACGAGTATGGCAGCAAGAAAGCGTTGTGTCTGCTAAGACGGTGATGGTTCACGTAAGTCACCTGCGAGATAAAATTGAAGAAGCTACTAATGGTGAAAAGGTGATTCAAACTGTTTGGGGCGTTGGTTATAAAGTTGAGGATCATTAATTTTCACTTTAATGATGTGGAGGAAGAATTGTGAAGTTAACGGGGCGTGAAAAAAGTTCGCTGATATTAGAAGGGGTAGTAACGGTAATCCTACTACTATTGCTGAATATGGCGATCATTGTGATTATCCAGGATATGATTCAGTCAAACCCTGGAGTGACGAACGGGATTTTTATGATTAAACAGTCGCTAAGAATCGGTCCTCTCCAAGCTCAGATTTGGAGTTATCAACGGATTTTAATCGCTCTTTTACTGGTTATTGATATCTGGGTTGTCTGGTGGCGTTTGCGGCGACGGTACCATTTGTATCAAATGAACCATATTATCGCGGAACTACATTATATTGCCCAGGGACATTTAGACCACCGGATTCCATTTCGCCTAAAAGGTAATCAGCAGCATGTGATTACTAGTGTGAATGCCCTTGTTGACAGTGCGGTTCGTTCAATGGACGATGAACGGAAGATTGAAAAATCTAAGGATGAATTAATTACGAATGTAAGTCATGATTTACGGACACCGTTAACTAGTATTATTGGTTATCTTGGCCTGATTGAAGATAAGCAGTACCGGAACGAAGAAGATATCCTTAAATACACGCATACGGCCTATGAGAAAGCCAAGCAAATGAAGACATTGGTAGATGACTTATTTGAATATACAAAGGTTCAACAACATGGTGCACCAGTAAACATCATGAAGATTGACCTTAATCAACTAATTGAACAGTTAACAGCCAGCTTTGAGCTTGAAGCCCAGCATCGGGGAATCGAGATTACTTCATCGGTTATTCCTAATCCACTGATGATTGAGGCTGATCCTGAAAAGCTGGGACGGGTGTTTAATAACCTTGTTTCCAATGCGTTCAAATATGGAAATGGGGCCAGCTATATCCGAATAGACGCGCGTCAAGAAAAGGATATGGTAGTTGTTAAAGTTGCAAATGATGGAACGCCAATTCCTGAAAAGTCACTTGACCACTTATTTGAGCGTTTTTACCGTGCTGAAGCTTCCCGTTCACGAGCCACAGGTGGTACCGGCCTGGGATTAGCAATTGTTAAGAGTATTGTTGACCTTCATCATGGGAGCGTTCGTGTGACATCAAATGCTGAAGAAACAGCATTTATTGTTACCTTGCCACTAAAACAAGAAGTAACAGAAAATAACCAAAAATGATAAAAAAGTCCAAAATCATTTGATTTTGGACTTTTTTCTTTCTCCCTTATATTCAACCTATTTTTTATGTGGTAGACTAAAAGAGCATTGTGTCACTTGATATTATGATAAAGATACAAATTATTGGAGGAAATTCTGTGGCTAAAGCACAAATAAATCCAGAAAAGGCACGCTGGCTTGAGGTGCTTGGTGTTTCAATGCCATTGTGTCTTAGTTACATTCCGATTGGATTGGCCTGTGGTATTTTACTACATGCAGCAGGTTTTAACTTTATAATGATTTTACTGGTGTCAGTATTGGTTTTCTCTGGAGGAGCCCAATTTATTTTGGCATCATTATTGACTGTTAACTCCCCATTGAGTACGATTTTCCTATCGCTCTTCTTTCTGGAATTACGTTATGCCCTGTTAGGCTCGAGTCTATCAAAGTATATTAAGCAAGAGTCAGCCCGCTTTATTTTGGTGTTTTCTGCATCAATGAATGATGAAAATTATGCCATTAATTATATGAAATTTGCAACTGACAAGAAATGGACACCTGATGATGCGCTATTAGTTGAGCGCTATTCACTCGCTGCGTGGTCAATTTCTAACATGGTTGGCGGATTAATTGGCGGAGCAATCTCGATTGACCTTGAAGTTGTTGACTTTGCTTTAACAGCCTTATTCTTGTACATGATTGTTATGCAGGTTCAAAACCACTTAAGTTTTGTTATTTGCATTTTAGCATCTATTCTAGGCGTATATTTCCTTGTTCTGACTAAGAATACCTTGGGCTTGATCATTGCGACCCTTCTTGCTTCATTTGTTGGTTTCGCGGTTGAAAATACGGTTCGTCACCATAGTAAGGATCCAAGTAATAATTGGTTCTTGACTAAAATGTTCAGACCGCAGATTACGAAAACAACGCTTGAGGATAAGCAAGCGCAAGAAAAGAAAGAAATCAAGGAAGCTGAAAAACTCGAAAACAAGATTGAGAATGTTGTTGAACGTCATGATGAACCGAAAGATGACACTCAACATCATGATGAGGGTTAGACATGGAACAACTATTAAGTAACAAAATCTTTTACCACATTATAGTGATTATATTAGCAGCAATTGCGGCTTTTATCCCTCGTTATTTACCGGTACTATTCTTCTCAACACGGAAAATTCCCGAATGGTTTAATGAATGGATGAAGTATGTTCCGGTAAGTCTTTTTGCGACATTAGTTGTAAAGGGGATATTTGTTGATAGTTCGTACAACTTTATTGCGTTCGGCCACGTCGAGCAGATTATTGCGGCATTGATTGTTATCGTGATCGCATACTTTACACGGTCAATGTCGATTTCAGTTATTGCTGGTTTAGTTGCAGTTTGGCTACTGAGTTTAGCGTTATAAGGACGGTTTTGTTATAATTAAATTAAGCTTTTAAACAATGGATTGGTTTCTAACTTGCGAAGAAGCCAGTCCCTTTATTTTAGGAAGTGAGTACGTTGGATTTTAAGCAAATAAATGCATTTGTCAACCTTGGTAATACTTTAAATTATCAGCTTACAGCAAAAAAATTAGGTTTAACGGTTGATGAGGTAAAAGCAGAGATTGAAAGCCTTGAAAAAGAATTGGCTGTTAAACTTATTCAATCTCAAAATGATAAGTTTGAGCTAACTGAGCTTGGGACTTCAATCTTGCCAGTAGCAAGTAAAGTGACTGAGAATCAAGCTAAATTAGCAACCCTTATCGCAGATTATAAAGAGAAAGAAAAGCAGCAAGCAATAAAGCTAGCGGTAGTACCAGCATTTGACAATTACGAGGCAGCATCAGCAATTCAGGGACTAGCTGAGCACTACAAGCTGACGATTACTGAAGACGATGACTCGGTTACACAGTTAGAGAAAGGTCAAAGCGACATTGCATTTATAAGTTATGCGGATGAGCTTCCTGATGATTTTGAACTGATTTCAGTTGGGGAAGACCGGCTTGTTGCATATGTTCCAGCTCGTAACCCGCTTTCTACAAAAACAACATTAGCCCTTACGGATTTAAAGGCAGAAAAATTTTTAACACTTAACCATCAAAAGCCATTTGCGGCATTTGTTCAGCAGGTTTGTTCTGATGCAGGTCTTTACCTATACTCTGTCTTTGAGGGAGAACGAGGAAAGACATTGGTAAATATGGTTGCCCTTGGAATGGGAGTGACTTTGCTAATGGAACAATCAATAAGCCGAAACTTGGATAGTAAGGTCGTTAAAATCCCTATTGTTCCTGAGATTACCCGGCACCTTGCCTTCGCCCGTCGCAGAAATATTGAACATACGCCAATTCAAGAAAAGTTATGGCATGATTTAAAGGAATTATTTGAAAAGTAAAAAAAGATTTGACAATTTAGAAAACAACGCTTATTATCATAGATAACAAAAATACCTTTAACTTAGTCCTGTGAGGCTAGGAAGGATTTAATTGAGCGTTTAAGTATTGCCTTCTTAGCTACTGCTGAGGAGGCTTTTCTTTTAAGCAGTAGCATTAGGATACGCCATTAAAATCAATAGGTATTTTGAAACGACTGACCATTTAAATGTTCCAGAGAGGACATAACGGTGTGTTGTTTTTAGCCTTTAAATATCCTAGAAACAAAACAGCGGTGACTCTCAGTAGGTAGATGGGAAGTCATCGCTGTTTTGTTGTAATAAGACTGAAAAGGAGCGCTATTGATGATTAGTACAGAAAGAATTCAACCAAATTTAGTAACTGTTGCCGATATGGATGCAGAGGATGCAATTGATTTGATCCACGAAGCACAGGCATATAAGGCTGGAAAACAAGCAGTTCTTACTGCACCAGCATATGCGGTTAATCTCTTCTTTGAAAATTCAACGCGAACGAAGACAAGTTTTCAAATGGCGCAGATGAAACTGGGAATGCATGTTCTTGAGTTTGAAGCGGGCACAAGTTCAGTAAAAAAGGGCGAAAGTCTCTATGATACTGTTAAAACAATGGAATCAATCGGCGTAAATATTGCGGTAATTCGCCATCCGGAAAATGAATATTATCGACAATTAATTCGTCATAAGGACCTTAAAATCGGGATCGTGAATGGCGGCGACGGTAGCGGTCAGCATCCATCCCAATGCTTGCTTGATATGATGACGATTGATGAAGAATTTGGCGGATTCAAAGGATTGAAAGTATTAATCATCGGTGATCTTAGCCATTCTCGGGTTGCGCATTCCAATGCAATGATGCTTAATCGGTTAGGGGCAGAAGTTTACTTTGCTGGTCCAGAAAAATGGTATGATCCTGCGCTTGAACAATATGGAACTTTTGGCGACTTTGATGAGTTACTCCCACAAATGGATGTAGTTAATTTACTGCGGGTACAAAACGAACGCTTAACAACCGCAGATGGGCAGGCGTTTAATGCAAACCAATACCACCAAGCATACGGTTTAACATTAGAACGGGCTGCAAAGATGAAGCAGGGCGCAATCATTATGCACCCAGCCCCAGTGAACCGCGGAGTTGAGATTGACAGCTCGCTTGTAGAAGCTCCTAATTCACGAATCTTCCAACAAATGACAAACGGGGTATACACTCGAATGGCGATTCTTAGTCGGGTGCTTCGTTACCAGGGATTGATGTAAAGAGGTGATCGTGGTGAGCAGGGCAACATTATTGATTAACGGTCGCCGAGTTTATAACGATAGATTGGTTAAGAGTGAAGTGCTGATTGTAAACGGCAAAATTATAGAGATTGGCGAACATGTTCATGAACCTGGGGATGCGGAAAAAATAGATTTAAACAATAACCTGATTACACCAGGATTGATTGACGTTCATGTCCACCTCCGTGAGCCGGGTTATACAAATAAAGAAACAATTGCAACGGGAAGTAAGGCTGCCGCACACGGCGGGTTTACGACAATTGCCGCCATGGCTAACCTTAATCCTACATGTGACACACCAGAAAAATTTAAGGAACAGGTTAACCGCAACGAGAAAGCCGGATTGGTAAAGATCCTCCAATATTCACCAGTCACGGTTAATCGTGCAGGAAAGCAACCCGTTAATGTTGCTGACCAGTATCAAGCTGGTGCCCGTCTCTTTAGCGATGATGGCGCTGGTATTCAAGATGCCGGAGTCGTGTATCAAGCAATGCAACAATTAGCGAAAGTTAATGCGCCGCTATGTGACCATGCACAAGATAACCAGCTTGCACAGAATGGGGTGATTAATGATGGAGCAGCTATTGCCAAAAAATTATCACTACCAGGGATGCCAGCGATTAGCGAAACCGCACAAATTGCCCGTAACCTTGTAATTGCGCAGGCGACCGGTGCCCATTATCATGTTTGCCATGTTTCGACAAAAGAAAGTATTGACCTTATTCGTTATGCAAAACAACAAGGAATTAATGTTACCTGTGAAGTTACGCCCCATCACCTCCTTCTCGCAGATGCGGATATTAAAGAGGATGACGCTGAATTCAAAATGAATCCTCCTCTGCGCCGGCGGATTGACCAGCAAGCCTGCTTAGTTGGTCTGCTAGATGGCACGATTGATTGTATTGCTACTGATCATGCGCCCCATACCGATGCAGAAAAGCAGCAGGGGTTCTTAAATTCACCAAATGGAATTGTCGGGTCTGAAACAGCCTTTGCGTTACTTTATACCCATTTTGTTAAAACTGGTATTTATACCCTTACGCAATTGATCGATTGGCTGACTGCTAAGCCACAGACAGTTTTTAACCTTGAGAATGCGGGGTTGCTAAAAGTAGGCGATCCAGCAGACATTGCCGTATTTGATATTGATCACCAAGACATAATTCGTCCAGAACAATTTTTCTCGAAAGGGCATAATACTCCTTTTGTGGGTGACCAGATATATGGAATGACGAAGAAAACTTTTGTCGACGGTAAACTCGTATATACGGAGGATTAAAAATGGAAGCAACACAGCGTTTGGCAGTTGAACTACCGGGCCTTTCACTAAAGAATCCAATTATTACGGCAAGCGGGACTTGTGGCTATGGTCAGGAGACTGCTAAAAAATATGATCTCAATCGTTTAGGCGCAATTGTGTTAAAGTCAACAACCGCTCATCCTCGGCAAGGTAACCCGCGGCCACGAGTTTGTGAAACCAGTGCTGGTTGGCTTAACGCAAATGGTCTTCAGAATGTGGGCATTACCGCAGCAACAAGCGAAAAAATTCCGTGGTTACGAAAACACTTTCCACAATTACCAATTATTGCCAGTGCTGCTGGTTTTTCTGAAGACGAGTACGTTCGCGTTGTCAATGGATTTGCTAATACGGCGGGTGTTAAAGCGATTGAATTAAACGTATCGTGCCCCAATGTAAAACATGGCGGGATGGCGATGGGAACCGATCCAGAAGTACTTCAGCGATTAGTGAAACAGGTAGTTAAAGCGGCATTAGGAATACCAGTCTATGTAAAGCTGACCCCGAATGTAACTAATATTGTTCCGCTTGCCCAAGCTGCCGAGCAAGGAGGAGCAAATGGCCTTACGATGATTAATACATTAACTGGTCTGAGTATTGACCTCAAAACACGGCGGCCAGTACTCGCTAACGTAACCGGCGGATTATCGGGACCCGCAATTAAACCCTTGGCATTGCGGATGATTCATCAAGTGCGGCAGGTATCTTCCTTACCAATTATCGGTGTTGGCGGAATTGAATCTGCTGAAGATGTCCTTGAGTTTATGATGGCCGGTGCAAATGCAGTTCAAATCGGTGCAGCTAGTTTTCATGATCCTTTAGCCTGTCCCAAAATTGCGGCCGATTTACCAATTGTAATGGATCATTACGGGATAAAAAAACTTACAGATTTATGGGAGGTTAGATTTTGAAACGATTTGTACCAATGGTAGCTATTGACGTAGCAACTAAGCAGGAAGCAATCGACTTATTTGATAAATTAATGGTTGACCCCCAACCAATCGTAAAAATTGGAATGGAACTGTACTACGGTCTTGGTCAGGTAATTGTTCGTGAGGCAAAGAAGCGAGGATTTAAAGTATTCCTTGATTTGAAATTATATGATATTCCCAATACGGTTCACCGCGCAATGGCAGCGATTGGCAGATTGGGGATTGATTTTACAACGATTCACGCGGCTGGCGGCAGTGAGATGATGATTGCTGGTTTAGCAGGGTTAGAAGAAGGAGCAAGAGAAGCAGGAGTAGCACCAGCTAAGCTTTTGGCGATTACCCAGCTAACATCAATTGATGAGCAAATTCTTCATGAGCAGCAGCATGTTGACTTGTCGTTGATTGAATCGGTCCAAAATTATGCTCAGTTAGCAGAAAGAGTTGGCCTTGCCGGAGTTGTTTGTTCGGCACACGAAATTAAGGCCATCCGCAAAGTAACCAGCGATGATTTTCTTTGTGTAACTCCGGGAATCCGACCAGCACATGCAATTAAAGATGATCAAAAACGGGTAGTTACACCAGCACAAGCGAGAATAGCTGGCAGTAATGCAATTGTTGTTGGCCGGCCAATCACTCAGAGTTTTGATCCAGTGGCTGCTTATCAGGAAGTCCAAAGAGCATTCTTAAACGAGGAGGAAGAAAAATGACATACTCACAACGCGTTGCCAAAGCATTACTAGATATTCATGCTGTTACCCTAAATCCGGAACATCCTTTTACCTGGGCAAGCGGTCTTAAATCGCCTATATATACTGACAATCGGTTGACGATTTCTTACCCGGAAGTGCGCCAAGCAATCTTTAATGGAATGGTTGAACAAATTAAACTTCATTTTCCTGATACTGACGTAATAGCAGGAACCGCAACTGCGGGGATTCCCCATGCAGCCTGGGTGGCCCAAAATATGGAATTACCAATGATTTACGTTCGGACTAAACCGAAAGATCATGGTCAAGGAAAGCAGATCGAAGGGGTCCTTAAAGAAGGACAAAAAGTCGTAGTGATTGACGACCTCATTTCAACTGGTGGTAGTGTATTAAACGCTGTTCGGGCGGTTAATAATGCTGGCGGTAAAGTGGTTGGCGTTGTTTCTGTCTTTACATATAACCTGCCAGCAGCAGAACAGAATTTTATGGCAAACGGTCTTAAATACTATTCAGTGACTGACTATATGACTTTAATTAAAGTCGCTAAGGAAAATAATCAAATCAGTGCCGACCATTTAAAGTCGCTTCAACAGTGGCGCAAAGATCCGCTTAGCTGGAGTAAAGAACAAGAATCATAACAATTAAAAGAATATAATTAAAAATCCGAACTATAATTTCTGAAAGGACGTTTTAGCCTATCATGTCAAAAATTATGGCTCGGATCTTTATATTTAGAATAAAATTTAATAGGTGGTTAATGCTTATCTTCCCATATCTTCTGTAACATTGGATAACGGAGATCGCCAACTTGAACTACCTGATAGTCTGCACTGGCTAATTGGGTTGCGTCGCCAATACCGATTGCGATCGCGTTTGTTTCATGAATATTTGCAATCTCATTGGCTGTTGTGCCAATTCCAATACAAGCGGGTCCATTAAGATTTAGCTGGTTAATGGCTGCCGAATACGGGTTTTCATCGTCATGATAGCTAATGATACCATCGACATAGTTATCAAGACCGACTTGTTTGAGAATATTTTGAACATTTCCGTTGGTATCCAGGACGGCAATTTTAACATAGTGGTCATATAGATTTAGTAATAGCCTTTTAATTCCTGGAAATTGATCATTCTCGCTTAAGTTATCAGTTTCTTCACTAAGCATCTTTTGCCATTCGGTAATCATTGCTGCTTTTTCACTTGCGTCCGGATTGGCATTGAAGTGTTTTAATACCAGGGTCAGACCTTGTTCAGGAGTTAGGTTAGCAAACTGCGGAGCTAGCTTTCCTGGTAATCCCATTCCAAACTCATACATTGCAAAACGCTGCCATGCAGTGAAAGACAACTTATCCGTATCAACAAAGATATTATTAAATGAAAAAATAGCACCGTCCATATTAAACATCCCTTCATCGGTGATCATGTCTATATTTTAACCTAATCAAAAATGAAAGGGAATACAATGTTTAAGCATGAGCTTTAGCAAGGTCAGCAGCATAGTTAATTTCTTTAGCATCTAGGTATTCAATAATTTGATTAATCGTGATGAACGGAACATGGGCACGGTCAGCAAGTGCTGCTAGGCTATCTCGACGCGCCATTGTCCCATCGTTATTTAATACTTCAATAATTACTGCAACTGGTGCTTTGCCAGCTAAGTAAGCAAGGTCAACTGCCGCTTCAGTATGGCCGATCCGGTCTCGGAGCCCGTGTGGCTGAGCATAAAGCGGTTGGATATGGCCTGGATGATTGAAATCGGTAGCCTGAGCATCGGGATTAGCAATTTGCCGAATAGTTGCAGCACGGTCAAAGGCAGAGACACCGGTTGTAACTCCTGTTGCTTCAAAGGTCCCATCGGCAGTAACCATAAAAGGAGTTTGGTTTGGATCGGTACTATGTTCTACCATTGGTTTAAAAGCAAGTTTTGCAGCAATCTTTTCACTTACTGGTACGCACATTAAACCATTAGCTTCCTTTAACATTTCGTAAACAGTATTAGCTGTGATTTCATCACCGAGGGCAACAAGGTCTCCTTCATTTTCGCGGTCTTCATTATCGGCTAAGATGATGTAGCCGCCATTTACTAATTGCGTTAAGGCTTCTTCGACAGTTGAAAATTTACTTTGCATGGGTGAATTACTCCTTTGAAATTCTAAAAGCAATAGGGCAACAACATTCGAATGTGTCATTATAATAACGAACAATTTTATTTAAATCAACCCTTTATTTAAATAAAACACGAACTAAAAAAACGATATAAAGCCATAAAGTTAATAAAAAGACTAAGAGAAATAAAGATTCTCCTAGCCCATATGCTATTAATTCAATTATTTGGTCATGTAATCCCGTGTCATTGGTAAGTTCTTACCAGATGGCCCCTTGGTAATTAAGTATTGGATAACATCGATGTTTCCAGACTCAAATGACGCTGCACATGCTTGGAGGTACAAATCCCACATTCGCGTGAAGCGTTCACCCATCATATCAAGGATTTGTGCCCGGTGTTCATTGAAATTCATATCCCAAATCTCAAGTGTTCGTTGATAATGACGCCGAAGCATTTCAATATCAGCAATTTGCATATGATTTTCTTCAATATGCCCGATCATTTCTTCAAGACCTGGAACATAACCACCAGGGAAAATATATTTGTTAATCCACCCATTGTATGCACCACCTTGTTGACGGGTAATTCCGTGGATTAAAGCAACACCGTCATTGGCAAGGTAACCCTGAATGTCCTTAAAGTAAAGGCCAAGGTTTTCTTTTCCAACGTGTTCAAACATTCCAACAGAAGTGATATAATCCCAAGTTTGGTTACCGAGTTCACGATAGTCAATTAGCTTAACTTCGGCAACGTCTTGTAAGCCTTCTTTTTCAATCCGTTCCTTGACAAAACGATATTGTTCTTCACTTAAAGTAACCCCGGTAACTTTTAGGCCATATTCTTTAGCAGCAGTTAGCATTAATGTTCCCCAGCCACAGCCAATGTCAAGTAAAGTCTTACCTGGCTTTGGATCTAACTTCTTTAGAATATGATGAACCTTGTCGACTTGTGCCTTAGTAAGGTCATCGTGGTTGCCATCAGTAAAGTAAGCACATGAGTAAGTTAAAGTATCATCAAGCCATAACTTGTAGAAGTCATTTCCAACATCATAGTGGCTTTGAACATCATTTTCACTTTCTTTTTCTGAGTGTCCTTGCTTCGGGAGGAACTTGCGGAATTTAGAACTACGCATGAAACTATCAGCACTTTCATAAGCTGATTCGATTAATTCCTGAATGCTGCCCTGGATTTCAATCTTTTTATCCATGTAAGCTTCCCCTAAAGCAATTGAGGCGTTCTTAGTAATATCACGAATCGGAATCTTCTCCTTAAATGTGATAGTTACCTCAGGAGTTCCGTCACCATAAATAACACTTGACCCATCCCAAAATACAATCTTTACAGGCATATTGAACGAGTGCTTTAAAAGTGACTTGTAGAACGTCTTTTCTAGCATGAAACGCATCCTTCTTTCTACAGTAATAATGTTTATTATAACACCCTTAAAATAAATGTGTTTCAAGACAATTTGTAAAAAATATTTCATAAGAAAGCGGTAAACTAATTGCCGAAAAAATGAAAGCTTGCTACCATGCTAATTAGTATTGAAAATATGGAGATGATTGAATGACGGATGCTTGGAAGCATTTCATCGAAAACGTGAAGCTACGACGTTTTACTGTCTTGTTATTGATCATAATTGTGCTATGGCTAATAAGATCAATGATGAACTTAATTTTATTTACTTTTATTCTTACTTACCTGGTTGTTGGCTGGGTGCGGTTTGTCCAACGGTGGTTACCGCGAGTATCGACAACGCTCACAGTAATCGTTACATATGTCTTGTTGATTGTCCTGCTATACTTGGGCGTAACCCGTTATTTACCGGTTTTATCTCGTCAGGTAATTAAGATGGTTAATTCGGTAGTGCACTTTTACAGTACTCATCAAGCAACGATGATTTACCGCTACATTAACCACTATGTTAGTACCGCAACAATTATGAGTCAGGTCCGTCATGGAATAACGATTGCGGTTAGTACCCTAACAAGCATTGGCGCGATCACGGTTTCATTTGTAATGTCACTGATTTTGAGCTTTTTCTATACACTTGAGTTAAAGCAGATGAATGAATTTTCGCATAGCTTTTTAGACAGTGATTTTGGCTGGTTCTTCCAGGATATTGACTATTTTGGCAAAAAATTTGTTAATACTTTTGGGGTAGTATTGGAGGCCCAGTTCTTCATTGCAATTTGCAATACCGTTATCACAACAATCGGATTGCTGTTTATGCATATGCCGCAAATCTTTGCGCTGTCCCTAATTGTCTTCATTTTTAGTTTGGTTCCGGTTGCCGGTGTAATTATCTCAACGATTCCATTAGCGATGGTTGGCTACTCGGTTGGCGGCGTCCGTGATGTTGTTTATATTATCATTATGATTATTATTATTCACACGATTGAAGCATACGTTTTAAACCCTAAATTCATGTCAAGCCGAACTGATTTGCCAATATTCTATACCTTTATTGTGTTGCTGATTGGCGAACATCTTTTTGGAACATGGGGCTTAATTGTAGGAGTACCGATTTTTACATTCCTTCTTGATGTTTTAGGTGTAAAACCAATCCGTGGTGCTACACGAATAAAAAAGCGCGCGTGAAGAAAAAACTTCAAAGATCAATCCGTTAACTGATCTTTGAAGTTTTTTTATAGTTTCTGAAAATTATTTTAAATTATCCGAACAATATTGACGTTTTAATTGGTTAAAGTTAGATATTATAGAACTTATTTTGCCAGATGGCTGAAAAAGTCTTGAGTTAGTGTATAATAAAATTGAGATAGGTCTAAAGAAGGGAAGTTGATATTCATGACAGATATTGAAATTGCAGATCAAGCGACACTGGAACCAATTACTAAAATTGCTGGAAAACTCGGCCTTTCAGAGGACGATATTGAACAATACGGTAAGTATAAAGCTAAAATTGATTTAAATGTAAAGCCGTTGCCAGACAAAAAGCATAAATTGATTTTAGTTACATCAATTAATCCGACCCCTGCTGGTGAAGGAAAATCAACTGTTTTAATTGGTCTGGGCGATGCAATGAATCAGTTGAATTATCAAACAACAATTGCAATGCGCGAACCATCAATGGGTCCTGTATTTGGGATCAAAGGTGGTGCAACTGGTGGCGGATATAGTCAGGTTGTACCGATGGAAGATATCAATCTGAACTTTACTGGTGACTTACATGCTCTTACAAGTGCCAATAATACTCTTGCTGCTTTGATCGATAACTATATTATGCGTGACAATGCGATGAATCTTGATCCGCGGCGTATTATTTGGAAACGGGTAGAAGATGTTAATGATCGGGCTTTGCGGAATGTTGTCACTGGTCTGGGTGGTCCGATGGCGGGCGTTCCACGTGAAACAGGCTTTGACATTACGGCTGCTTCTGAATTGATGGCGATCTTATGTCTTGCCACTAGCCTTCATGATTTAAAAGAACGGATTAGTCGGATTGTGGTTGGTTATACGTACGATAAAGAACCAGTAACGGTTGGTCAGCTCAACTTCCAAGATGCGATTACGATTATTCTGAAAGATGCATTAAAACCTAACCTTGTTCAAACCCTCGATCATACGCCAACGATTGTTCATGGTGGACCATTTGCAAATATTGCTCACGGTTGTAATAGCGTCTTAGCCACACAGACGGCGCTTAACCTTTCTGACTATACAGTGACCGAAGCCGGCTTTGGTGCTGACCTCGGTGGGGAGAAGTTCCTTGATATTAAACAGCGTGTCCTTGGCAAACATCCTGATGCAATTGTAATTGTAGCAACCGTCCGTGCGCTCGAATATAATGGCGGTGCTAAGCTTGCAGACTTAAATGATGAGAACCTCGATGCCTTAAAGAAGGGGATGGCAAACCTTAACCGTCATATTAAGAACATGCAATTATACGGACTGCCAATTGTGGTGGCAATTAATCATTTTATTTCGGATACAGATAAAGAAATCCAAATGATTAAAGATGACTGTGCAAAGCAAAATGTTGAAGCCGTCTTAACTGATGCTTGGGCTAAGGGTGGAAAAGGAACGCATGATTTGGCGAATAAAGTAGTTGAACTCGCCGATAAGCCAAGCGAATTCACTCATATTTACAATGTTCAAGTTGATGACTTGCAAACTAAATTAGAAAAGATTGCCAAGCAAATCTATGGCGCCAAAGAAGTATCTTTTAGCCGAAAAGCGCAGAATCAATTGAAACGGTTCGCAAAATATGGTTGGAATGATTTGCCGGTATGTATTGCTAAAACACAATACTCATTTACGGATGATCAAAAGCAACTGGGAGCACCAGCGGACTTTATTTTCCACATCCGCGAACTAGTTCCAAAAATTGGTGCAGGTTTTGTCGTTGCCTTAGCTGGTAATATGATGACGATGCCTGGATTACCTAAAGAACCCGCAGCGGTAAACATGACAATTGATGATAACGGCAAGATTACCGGATTATTTTAAATAATTATTAAAAAGTACCGATTGTGTAATTTGTTACATCGGTGCTTTTTTCACAAACTTTTTTAGGGAAGCAGGTTGACAACACGGCAATAAAGGCATGTGAACATAATGACTTTCTTGTGAAAAACCGAAAATAGGCTTACAGTAAGAATATATTATTTTTAACTTTTTAAAAGTAGAGGTGGATGGCTATGGAAAAGAAGCTTCATGGTGCAGATGTCGTTATTGATAGTTTGCGAAAACACGGTATTGATTTGGTTTTTGGAATTCCTGGCGCTAAAATTGATCGATTATTTGAGGCCCTCGATGGAAAAGATAGTGAAGATGCCCCTAAATTAATTGTTACTCGTCATGAACAGAATGCTGCTTTTATGGCGCAAGCATACGGGAGATTAACTGGTAAGACCGGGGTCGCAATCACAACTTCTGGTCCGGGTGTCGGTAATTTAGCAACTGGGATTATGACTGCAAATGCAGAAGGTGATCCGCTATTAGCAATTGGTGGGCAAGTACAACGAAAAGACCTTCACCGGGCAACCCACCAAAGTACCCCTTCAACAGAAATAATGGCACCTATCACCCAATACAGTGCTGAAATTCAAGATCCTAACAATATTTCTGAAATTATGGCAAATGCATTTGAAGCGAGTCAAGATGCACGGAAGGGAGCAGCGTTTGTTAGTCTTCCTCAAGATGTTGACGACGCCGAAGTGACTGAAAAGCCATTGCCAATTTATGAAACACCCAAAATGGGTCCAGCAGATCCAAATGACTTACAAAAATTAGTGGAATTAATTAAAAATAGTAAAATGCCAGTGATCCTAGTTGGTCAGCGGGGAGCAGATGAAGAGATTACAATTGCTTTACGTCAACTGCTAAGTGATTATTCTTTGCCAGTGGTTGAAACTTATCAAGCGGCCGGAGTTGTATCACGGGACTTGGAAAAACAGTCATATTTCGGGCGAATTGGTTTATTCCGTAACCAAGTTGGCGATCAATTACTCCAACAAAGTGATTTAGTAATTACTGTTGGATATGACCCAATCGAATATGAACCGCGGAATTGGAATAAAGAAGGTAATCTGCGGATTGTTAACCTTGATACATTACCAGCGCAAATAGATAACCACTTTACGCCGATTATGCAATTAGTTGGTAATATCGCCACTAGTCTAACGGAACTTGATAAGCTATTGAAGGGCTACCAGTATCCTAAGGCTGCTACTGATCAATTGACTAAGTACAAAAAAGAACTTGATCAAGATAAGAAACTTCAGGCACCAACAAGTAATGGCGCAAGTCACCCATTGGCGGTTGTCCAGGCAATTCAAGAAAACGTGACTGATGATATGCATGTTGCTTTAGACGTAGGTTCGCATTATATTTGGATGGCTCGGCACTTCCGTTGTTACCAGCCGCGTCACCTATTGATTAGCAACGGAATGCAGACGCTAGGTGTTGGCTTACCATGGGCGATGGTTGCGGCAATGCTTTATCCGGAACATAAGGCGGTTGCTGTTTGCGGTGATGGCGGATTCCTTTTCTCCGGCGCTGAATTAGCAACGGCAGTTCAACACCACCTAAATGTTGTTACGATTGTCTGGAATGATGGCGGTCATTATGACATGGTTAAATTTCAAGAGGAAATGAAGTATCCAGAAGCAGCAGGTGTTAAATTCGGCGATGTTGATATCGTTAAATATGCGGAAAGTTTTGGTGCAACCGGATTACGGGTTAATAAGCCTGCTGACCTTACCAAGGTATTGAACCAAGCATTTGATACTGATGGTCCGGTTGTAGTGGATGTTCCGGTTGACTACACTAACAATAAAGAATTAGCTGCTAACTTAATTGATTCACAACTTGGCTAATATAGAAAGGACTGATATTATCACAACTTTATATGAACACGGAACGTTGGCTGCCTTAATGGCTGGCAATTTTGACGGAACAATTACTGTTCGTGATTTATTAAAACACGGGTCAATGGGAATTGGTACATTTACAGGGCTAGATGGTGAAGTTCTTATTTTAGACAATGAGGTTTACCAAGCTGTCGCAAGTGGAAAAGTAAATCATATTACTGATATGAATGCAACAATGCCATTTGCGTCAGTCCATTTTCCAGCTGAACAAAAAGGAATCACGTTAACAGATGTAAATTTTGCAAAACTTAATAATGATTTTGTAAAAGCCCACAAACTTAATAACGTTTTTGCCTTTCTAAAGTTAAATGGAAATTTTGAACATGTTAAAATTCGGATTGCTCCTAAACAGGAAAAGCCATATCCCACGTTGCTTGATGTGGCTCAACACCAGCCTGAATTTACGGCCGATAATATCGCAGGGACAATCATCGGCTACTATGCGCCAGAAATCTTTGGAACGATAACGGCAGCGGGATGGCACCTTCACTTTATCAGTGATGATCGTCAATTTGCTGGTCACCTTCTGGCATTTGATGCTTCCGAATTGACAGGGAGTTTTGAAGTCTTTGATAATTTGGAACAGCATTTGCCGGTTGATAATAAGGAATTTCGTGAAAGTACTGTTGATATGAGTACTTTACGAGATGGAATTGCTAAATCAGAAGGAAATGCTGATTAACATGACGGCGTATAAATAGTACAGTAGAGAACTCATAAATTGGACTACTAGAATTTTCCTTGTTTTAGTAGTCTATTTTTTATAAATATAAAAGACAGGTGTCATAATTCAAATTTACTGAATCGTGACACCTGTTTTTCGTTAACGTCAAGAGTAGCTTATTTTAAGTTTAAAATTTTACTTATCAAGGTTTCCATATCTGCTGGGTTAATAACTTTTTCTTGGCGTGGCGTTTGATCTACTAATGCTTGGACACCAGCGCTAAGTTGATCGCCCAGAAGGCCATGTAACTGTTGAAGCGCAGGGAGGCCGCTTTGACTAACTTTTTGAGTGGTTAGTGCATGGTAGACGGTTTCAGGGAATTTATACGGACTGGCAGTTGACACGATAACCGTGGGAGTTGTGTCATGGCTTTGTTGCTGATATTGATGTGTTACATGTGATGCCACTGCGGTATGCGGGTCAATAACATATCCATCATTTAAATATACTCGTTTAATTTCGGCTTCAACTTCATCGGGGGTTGCAAAACCAGCCACAAATTGCTCCTGAAGCTTATTTAATACGGTGGAATCTACTTGATAGTGACCGTCAGTAGCTAATTGCTTCATTAATTCAGCAACTGTTACGCAGTTTTCATCATAAAGATCAAAGAGGAGCCGCTCAAGATTACTTGATACTAAAATATCCATTGCTGGTGAGTTAGTTAGGTAAAAGTTGCGGCGCCGATCATATTTTCCGCTCTTGAAAAAGTCGGTCAATACATTGTTTTCATTAGAAGCACACAGGAGCTTGTTAATTGGTAAGCCTAATTTTTTAGCGTAGTAACCAGCGAGAATATCGCCAAAATTACCAGTCGGCACGGTGAAATTAACTTTCTCCCCTAGTTGGATCCCGCCTGCATAAACAAGCTGTCCGTATGCAGCAAAATAGTACACAATTTGGGGGACAAGCCGCCCGATATTCATTGAATTAGCTGAGGAAAAGCAGTTATTATTTTGTGCAAGACGGTCATTAAATGCTTGATCGTTGAAAATATGTTTAACACTTGTCTGGGCATCATCAAAATTACCCTTAATTGCGATTGCGTGGAGGTTTGCTCCAGGCTGTCCCAGCATTTGGCGTAATTGAACCGGACTAACCCCGCCAGCAGGGTAGAAGACGATTACCTGGGTGTCTTTTTGATTGCTAAAGCCCCGCATTGAGGCCGTTCCAGTATCACCAGAAGTTGCGGTAAGGATAACGATTTGCTTTTCTAATTGGGTGTTTTGTGCAGCACGTGTCATTAATTGGGGTAACATTTGTAAGGCGATATCCTTAAATGCCAGTGTTGGCCCGTGAAAAAGCTCAAGGTAATAATTGCCGGCATGTTTGGGTGTTAATGGGGCGATTAAGCGGCTATCCCACTGACTACCATAAGCGGTATTTGCACTTTTTAGTAGTTGGTCACCCGTAAATTCATCAAAAAACCAGTTAAGAATAGTTGCAGCAAGTTGTTGGTACGGCAACGAAATTAAGGTTGCAAGGTTATAAGTTGGTTGAGGAAAATGAAGCGGTACATAAAGACCGCCGTCTGGAGCAAGTCCTTGTAAGATAGCAGTTGGTGATTTTAAAATCGTTGATAAGTCTCCCTGAGTGCTACGGTAGTCCATGATAGTTCCTCCAATTTCAAAGGTGATTTTATTTTAATTGTATGTTTCTTATATGCTATGGTACAATGCTGGAAATGAAAAAACAATGAGAAACTGAGGCGGGAAAATGAAAAACATTAAACTGGGACTGCTCGGTCTGGGTACGGTCGGGTCAGGAGTCTTACAGATGGTTCAACAAAATGCGGATAAAATTCTCGATGTTACTGGGTGCAAGTTAACAGTTAAAACAGCTTTAGTTCGAAACCTTGATAACTATACTAAGTATGCTGATGAAACTTCTTTAACAACTGATTTTGATGAAATCTTGAATGATGATGAAATAAAAATTGTAGTTGAACTTATGGGGGGTATTCATCCGGCTAAAGAATATATTACAACCTTATTAAAAAATCATAAGAACGTGGTTACGGCGAACAAGGATTTGATTGCGTCTTATGGCCCAGAATTGATGGCTGTCGCGCATGAAAACCACTGTGATTTAATGTTTGAAGCGAGTGTGGCTGGTGGGATTCCTATTTTGCGAACGATTGCTAATAGCTTTACAGCAGATAAGGTTACTGAAGTAAAAGGGATTGTAAACGGAACAACGAATTACATCTTAACGCAAATGAGCCAGCGGGGATGGTCATACCACCAAGCACTTACCCAAGCACAACAGCTGGGATTTGCGGAAAGCGATCCAACCAATGACGTAACGGGTAAGGATGCAGCTTACAAGATGATTATATTAAGCCAATTTGCATTTGGAACCCAACTAGATATTAAGGATATTGCGGTGGAAGGAATTGACCGGTTAAATGACGCTGATGTTCAACAAGCAGCGGCATTTGGATACGTAATTAAATTACTAGGAATTGCCAAGCTGGTTAATAATGGAGTGTTTGTCGAAGTTGGTCCAGTATTAATCCCTCGCGATCATCCTTTAGCAACAATCAATAATGAATTTAATGCAGTAATGGTTACAGCCCAAGCGGTCGGTGATACGCTCTTTTATGGCCGCGGTGCAGGGGGCTTGCCAACTGCCAACAGTGTGTTAAGCGATATAACGACGGTAACGAAAAACATTATCCTGGTAACTAATGGGAATCTCTTTAATAATTACCAACAACCTTATATTCCGGCAAAACTTGCTGATATAAAATACCCATACTATTTATCGTTAACCTTACCGGACGTTCCCGGGCAAATGTTGAAGCTAACACAGATGATGACGGATGTTAATGCTAGTTTTCGGGAAATAACCCAAACAAAAGATGGCAAAATTGCGCACATTGCAATCATTACTCACCGGATGAGCAAAGAACAATTACAGACATTGCTAACTAAAGTGGATAATGATCAGTCAATTAACTTGTCGGCGGCTTATAAAGTGATGGGATAGGAGGAAGTATAATGATTATTCAAGCACCTGCTTCCAGTGCTAATCTTGGTCCGGGATTTGACTCGATTGGGATTGCAGTTTCTTTGTATTTAAAATTAGAAGTCCTTGGCCCAAGCGATAACTGGCAGGTTGATCACCAACTTGGTAAGCTTCCTCATGATGAGACAAATATGATTGTAACAACGGCATTAAGTGTCGCACCGGATTTACCGCCACAGCACCTGCGGGTAGTGAGTGAAATTCCGGTAGCACATGGATTAGGAAGCAGTTCAAGTGCAATTGTCGCCGGAATCGAATTAGCAAATCAGCTTAAGGACCTGAACCTTAGTAAGGAAGAAAAAGTTGAGATTGCCAGTCAGATTGAAGGTCATCCTGATAATGTCGCACCGGCTATTCTAGGGGGATTAGTAGTAGGGACGCATATTAAGGGGCATTTTTCTGCGATTGAAGCGCCCTTATTCCCCTATGCTTTTGCTGCATATATCCCGCCTTATAATCTAAAAACAGCTGATGCGCGAGCTGCCTTGCCATATCAACTAGAATATTCCCAAGCTGTTCATGCGAGCGCGGTTGCTAATACCTTTGTTGCTAGTTTGTTTGCTAAAAACTATGATGTAGCGTTTAAATTAATGGAGGCAGATCGCTTTCATGAACCATATCGCAAAGAGCTGGTTCCAGAATTAGATCAAATTCGTGAATTAGGGAAAAAACACGGAGCACTAGCAACGTATTTAAGCGGCGCTGGACCAACAGTAATGACAGTTATCGATAATGACGATTACGGATTATTTGAACAGGCAGTACATGCTGCGGGGCTAAAGGGAAAAGTAGTCCGCTTACACCCAGATGTTGAAGGAGTTAAACTAATATAATTTAGGAAAGAGGCTGGAAATGGATTCGGCCTTTTTTTCTTTTTGTGAATTTTAACGAACTATTTTAATTTAAATATTAATTAAGTTCGACTTTTGTATTGAATTATAAAAAAGTCTTTGCTATCCTTAAAGCAGATTTGAGGAGGCAGAGATATGAGTGATATTAGTGTAGTAATGGGCAGTAAATCAGACTGGCCAACAGTTAAAGAGACATGCGCAATCTTGGATCAATTTGGCGTAACCTACGAAAAAAAGGTGATTTCAGCACACCGAATGCCAAACGAAATGTTCGCTTTTGCGCAGAATGCTGTTGATAATGGGATTAAAGTGATTATTGCCTGTGCGGGAGGAGCAGCTCATTTGCCAGGGATGGTTGCCGCAAATACTCCCTTGCCGGTAATCGGGATTCCAGGGCAGACGAAGGCTCTTGGCGGAATGGATTCACTCTTATCAATTGTCCAAATGCCAGCCGGAATTCCAGTGGCAACTACTGCTATTGGTAAAGCCGGAGCAAAAAACGCAGCGTTATTAGCACTTCAAATATTAGGAATTACAGATAAAAGAATCCAGCAAAAAATCATTGAGTATCGACAAGTTATGCATGACCAAGCAAAAGAAAGTGGGAAAGATCTTGAATAAGTTTATTCCGCAAGGCGCGACTATTGGTATTATCGGTGGCGGTCAATTAGGACAAATGATGGCATTGGATGCCAAGCAAACCGGAATGAAGGTTGTTATCCTTGACCCGACTCCGCAATGTCCTGCTGCACAGGTGGCTGATGAGCAAATTATCGCCCCGTATTCTGACGTTAAGGCAATTGAAGAATTAGCTAATAAGGCGGATGTCCTAACATATGAATTTGAAAATGTTGATTTAAAAGCGATTGAAGATGTTGCCAATCGGGTTTATGTTCCGCAAGGCACGCATTTACTTTATATCACTAAAAATCGTTTACGCGAGAAAAACTTCTTACGCAAAGCAAAATTAAAAACAGCCCCCTTTTTACCTGTTCACGATACTGATGGATTGCAGACGGCGATTAAAAAGATAGGTTATCCGGCGGTCTTAAAGACTAGTGAGGGCGGTTATGATGGACATGGGCAAGAGGTTCTTTATCATGATACGGATTTAATGAAGTGTGCTGATATTCTTGCTAGTGGTGATTGCATATTAGAAGGGTGGGTTCCCTTTGAATTAGAATGTTCTGTAATGGTAGGGCGAAATGAAAATGGGGAGATTACTGTTTTTCCTGTTTCAGAAAATATTCATCATAATGAAATCCTTCATTTGAGTATTGTCCCTGCTAGAATTCCGCCGCGTCTCCAAGAAGAAGCACAACAAATGGCGGTTAAGATTGCCGAAGCGATAGATCTTCGTGGGATTTTAGGCGTTGAAATGTTCGTAACTGCTAATGGGGAAATTTATATTAATGAATTAGCACCACGACCGCATAATTCAGGGCATTATTCGATTGAAGCCTGCAACTTTTCCCAGTTTGCAATTCACAATCGTGCCGTTTGTAACTGGCCGCTGCCAAAGATTGAACTATTAGAACCAGTAATAATGGTTAATGTCTTAGGCCAGCATGTGCAGAAAGTGCGTGCTGAAATTAGGAACAAGCCAAACTGGCATTTCCATGATTATGGTAAGGCAGAAGTACGGCACAATCGTAAAATGGGGCATGTTACGGTCTTAACTAAAAACATTGCAGCAACCTTAGAAGAAATTGATAATACCGGAATATGGAATGACTAAAGTTCGGCTTTACGTACCTATATTTCCTATGCGATAATACGTTTAGAAAAAGATAGAGAGGATTTTTAACAGATGATTGATCGTTATACTAGTCCAGAGATGAAGAAGATTTGGAGTTTAGAGACGCAATACCAGTGCTGGCTTGATGTGGAAATTGCCGCTGATGAAGCATGGAGCAAGTTGGGGCACATTCCAGCAGAGGACGTTGAGAAAATTAAGAAAAATGCTAAGTTCTCTGTTGAAGGAATTGCTGAGATTGAGGCTGTGACGCATCATGATGTGATTGCTTTTACCCGTGATGTTTCAAAATCATTGGGACCTGAACGCAAGTGGGTTCATTATGGAATGACTAGTACAGACGTTGTTGATACCGCGCAAGGATTGCGTTTAAAAAAGGCGAACGATATCTTACGTCAAGATATTGATAACTTTATGGATGTATTAAAGGAATTAGCCGAAAAATATAAGTATACCGTTTGCATGGGACGGACGCATGGTGTTCATGCTGAACCAACAACATTTGGTTTGAAGGCTGCTCGCTGGTATTCAGAAATGAAACGTAATAAAGAACGGTTTGAACACGCTGCTAAAGGTGTTGAGGCTGGTAAGATTTCTGGTGCTGTTGGGACTTTTGCGGAAATCGATCCGTTTGTTGAAGAATATGTTTGCAAGAAACTTGGCTTACGGCCACAGGAAATCTCAACACAGGTTCTTCCTCGCGATCTCCATGCGGAATACATTGCAACGATTGCTCTTATTGGAACCAGCATGGAAGAAATGGCAACAGAAATTCGATCGCTTCAACGGACCGAGATTCATGAGGTAGAAGAACACTTTGCTAAAGGGCAGAAGGGGTCATCAGCAATGCCCCACAAGCGTAACCCAATTGGCTCGGAAAACATTACCGGTTGTGCGCGGATGCTCCGTGGATTTATGGTTCCGGCTTACGAAGATGTTTCTTTATGGCATGAACGTGATATTTCACATTCAAGTGCTGAACGAATGATCTTACCTGATGCTACTTCATTGCTTGACTACATGTTGCGGCGGTTTGGCCGAATCTTAAAGAACTTAGATGTTTTCCCTGAAACGATGAAGAAAAATATGGACAAGACGCTTGGCTTGATTTACAGTGGCCGGGTTTTACTAAAGCTGGTTAATAGCGGAATGACCCGTGAAGCTGCTTATGACCTGATTCAGCCATATACGGCTAAGTGCTGGGCAGAGCAAATTCCGTTCCGTCCGTTATTAGAAGATGATCCAACGGTTCAAAAGCAGCTAACTAAAGAAGACCTTGATGACGCATTTGATTATCACTGGCATCTTCGCCATGTTGATGATATTTATAAGCGGTTGGGATTAAACTAAAAATAACGAGTAAAAGGCGATGACGAACTTCAATGGTTGTCACCGTCTTTTTATTATCTAATTTTTGATAAAACACGAACTTTAAATTTAAAATAATGAATAATTATCGTATTTTATATTGACAGAGGTGAGAGGGTGATAGTATATTATGTTCATGGAAACCGAAGTTAGAACTAAAAATATTAATTATAGTTCGTGTTTTTGAAAGGGAGTTCCTTGAGATGGATAAATTATTGTATACCGGTAAAGCAAAAGAAATGTGGCAAACCGATGATCCAGATGTTTTAAGAGTTGTTTACTTGGATCAAGCGACTGCACTAAACGGTAAACGAAAAGAGCACTTTGCGGGAAAGGGAAAGGCAGCTAACGCAATTTCATCTCTTATTTTTCGTTACCTAATGGATCATGGGGTCGCTACTCATTTTATAAAGAAATTATCTGCTGACGAGGATCTAGTAAAGAAGTGTCAGATGTTTCCGCTTGAGTTTGTTACGCGGAATGTGATTGCTGGACATTTTGCTACACGGTATGGACTTAAAGAGGGGGCTGTTCTTGCCAATCCGGTTGAAGAAACTTTCTTTAAAAGCGATGACCTTGATGATCCGTTTATTAACGAATCGGCGACGGTTGCCCTAAAGATTGCTAGTCATCAAGACCTTGCGCAAATGTGGAATGTTTGCCGAAAAGTAAATGAGCTGCTCCGTCCTTTGTTTGCCAAGGCGGGGATGCAATTAGTTGATTTTAAGCTTGAATTTGGCCGCCTTAGTAATGGTGAAATTATTTTGGCTGATGAATTTTCACCGGACAATTGCCGCTTATGGGATACGGCTACCAATCACCACCTGGATAAGGATGTATACAGGCGTAAACTTGCTGATTTAACACAGACCTATGATGAAGTTCTGGCACGCTTACAGGCGGTTATCAAGGAGGAAAATTAAATGACAAATGTTCGGATTTTCGTGACATATAAGCCATCGGTATTTGATCCCCAAGGTGAAACAATTAAAGAAGCAATTCAATCGTTGGGTCATGATGAAGTGACTGCCGTAAAAGCAGGAAAGTTTTTCGATGTAACTTTAACGGCAACTGGTGAAGATGTTGCAAGGGCGGTAAAAGAAATCGCGGATCAACTACTCGTTAATTTCAACATGGAAACGTACACTTACCAAGTAATGGAGGAAGCCTAAATGAGAATTGCGGTAGTTGTTTTCCCTGGCTCAAATTGTGATGTCGATCTTTATGAAGCACTTCACTCTGTTTGCCATGCTGATGTTGAGTATGTATCTCATTATCAAAAGAGTCTTAATGGTTTTGATGCGGTAATGTTACCAGGCGGTTTTTCATATGGGGATTATTTACGAGCAGGTGCAATTGCCCGTTTTACTAATATTATGCCAGCGATAATTGCGATGGCAGATGCTGGGAAACCAGTTTTTGGAACATGCAATGGCTTTCAGATTTTAACGGAAGCCGGATTGCTGCCGGGAGCGTTAAAACCTAATGACAGTCAGCAGTTTATCTGCAAAAATGTTCCCCTAGAAGTTGTTAATTCACAAACAGTATTTACCAACCAATATCAAAAACACGAACGAATATCATTGCCAATTGCTCATGCTGATGGTAGCTACTATGCTGATGAGCAAACATTGGATCGGCTAGAAAGAAATAATCAAATCGTCTTTCGTTATGCAGAAGGAAACCCGAATGGTAGTTTACATAATATTGCCGGAATTACTAATGAGCGTGGAAATGTCCTAGGGATGATGCCTCACCCAGAACGGGCAGTTGAATCGCTGCTTGGTAATACTGATGGGTTGCGGTTATTTGAATCCTTGCTAGAAAATGGCAGAGTAAAAGCGGAGGCATGATTGATGAGACAAGCAATGACCCCAGAAGAAATTAAAGAGAAAAAACCTTACTTAGATTGGAGTCTAACGGAGGCCGAATATGATTACATTCGAACACACCTCCTCGGAAGATTACCAAATTACACGGAAACCGGCTTATTCTCAGCAATGTGGAGTGAGCACTGTTCGTACAAAAAATCGAAACCTGTTCTACGCCTTTTTCCCAACAAAAATGAACGGGTACTTCAAGGACCGGGAGAAGGTGCTGGTGTTGTTGATATTGGCGATGGTCAAGCAGTGGTATTTAAAGCGGAGAGTCATAATCATCCCACGACCGTCGAACCGTATCAAGGTGCTGCAACGGGGGTCGGGGGGATTCTCCGGGACATCTTCAGTATGGGTGCACGACCAATTGCGTCATTAGATTCGCTGCATTTTGGCGAGTTAACAGATCAAACGATGCGGATGAAGGTAGCGAATACTGTCCGAGGAATTGGCGACTATGGAAATTGTATGGGAATTCCTACAGTTGCTGGCGAAACAACTTTTGATCCGTGCTATCAAGGTAATGTTTTATGCAATGCAATGAGCGTTGGGCTAATGGATCAAAAAGACATTCAACAAGGACGGGCTGCTGGAATAGGCAATGCGGTAATGTATGTGGGTGCTAAGACAGGTCGTGACGGCATTCACGGTGCGACGTTTGCTTCCGCTGATTTCAATGATGAAAATAATACACAACGGTCAGCTGTCCAAGTTGGTGATCCCTTTATGGAAAAACTGTTGCTAGAGGCATGTTTAGATCTAATTAAGAATCATCCGGAATGGCTCGTCGGGATTCAAGATATGGGTGCTGCGGGAATTGTTTCTTCAAGTGCAGAGATGGCATCTGAAGGAGCAAGCGGAATGGAACTAAACCTTGATCTTGTACCACAACGAGAACCGCACATGTCGGCTTATGAAATTATGTTAAGCGAATCGCAAGAACGGATGCTATTGTGCGTGAAAAAGGGACATGAAGAGGATGTAAAAGAAATTTTTGATTTTTATGGTCTTGAAGCGGTAACGATTGGCCGAATTACACCAGGACATGACTATGTGTTATTTCATGATGGTGAAGAAGTTTGTCATATTCCGGTTTCGAGTTTGACTGATGATGTATTAGAGGAAGAAAGCTTGGAGAAAAAACCAGACCGAATTATCCAAGCAGAGCAACAAACGCCATGGTATCCGCAGATCGTTAATCCGACCCGAACCTTGTTAGATTTGCTTCAGCAGCCAACGATTGCTGATAAAAGCAGCTTATATCAGCAGTATGATTCACAAGTACGGACGAATACAGTTGTCGGTCCCGGAAGTGATGCGGGAGTTTTGCGGATTCGGGGAACTCAAAAGGGATTAGCGATGACAACGGATGGAAATGGTCGTTTTGTTTACCTAAATCCAGAGGTTGGCGGACAAATCGCCCTGGTAGAAGCGGCCGCAAATGTGATTGCCAGCGGGGCGGAACCGTTAGCTATTACTGACTGTTTAAATTACGGCGACCCAACTGATCCTGAAATTTTCTGGGAGCTCCATCAATCGGTTCAAGGAATGGCGGATGCTTGTCGGGAGTTCAATACACCGGTTATTTCAGGCAATGTTTCCTTATATAACGAGAATAATGGCCGTGCAATTCATCCTACTCCCATGGTTGGAATGGTTGGCCTAATCAAAAATGTTGCGCATGTAATCCCATCATTCGTGCAACACCCTGGCGATAAAGTTTATTTGGTTGGTAACACCCGCGATGATTATGCCGGTTCGGAGTTGCAAAAAATGTTAACAGGGGACATTAGCGGTCTTGTACAACCATTTGACCTTCACCACGTTCATGAATACATGAAGAAATTACTTTTGTTAATGGAAAAAGGATTGATTACAAGCGCCCATGACCTTAGCGAGGGTGGCTTAGGCGTAGCTTTAGCTGAAATGTTGTTTAAGACAAAACGAGGGTTTAAGTTAAATCTTTCTGATTACACAGCTGCGCAACTATTTAGTGAAACTCCAGGCAGGTTTGTAGTAACAGTCGCTCCAGAAAAGGCAATTGAATTTGAAAAGCAATTAGCCGGGGATGCGACGATGATCGGCGAAGTTACGAATAGTCATTGGCTGATGGCAAAACTAGCAGATAGTGAACTTAATGCTCGTGTTGATAAGCTGCAAAAAGTATGGGAGGAGGCGATTCCGTGTCAGCTGAAATCAAGGGACTAAATGAAGAGTGCGGGGTATTTGGTGTTTTTGGTGCCACAGATGCTAGTCAATTAACTTACTACGGCCTGCATACCCTTCAACATCGTGGGCAAGAAGGAGCAGGAATTATCTCAACAGATGGCGAAAACCTTTATCAACACCGTGACCGGGGATTATTGTCGAAAGTTTTTGCTGATCCGGCAGAACTCAAACGCTTATTGGGTAAAGCGGCAATCGGTCATGTTCGTTATGGTACAAGCGGGCATAATTCGATTGCTAACGTTCAGCCTTTTCTCTTTCGCTTTCATGATGGCGGTATTGCACTAGCACATAACGGAAATTTAACTAATGCAATTACTCTTCGACGTGAATTAGAAAATGAAGGGGCAGTTTTTCAGTCCGATTCTGATACGGAAATCTTAATCCACCTAATTCGTAAATATATCAATAAAGGTTTTATTCCGGCTTTGAAAAAGAGTTTGAATATTGTCCATGGCGGGTTTGCCTACTTGCTTTTACAAAAAGACCGATTAATTGCCGCACTTGATCCGAATGGAATTCGTCCGTTATGTATTGGACGGTTGACTAATGGCGCTTACGTGGTTGCTAGTGAAACTTGTGCGCTAGATATCGTCAACGCTAAATTCGTTCGCGATGTCTTACCAGGCGAATTGATTATTATTGATCGCGATGGCCTGCATATTGACCACTACACCACGCAAACGCAGCTAGCAATCTGCTCGATGGAATACATTTATTTTGCGCGTCCGGATTCAATTATTCATGGGGTAACCGTCCATAATGCGCGTAAAAGAATGGGAAAATTACTAGCACAGGAACATCCGGTTGATGCAGATATGGTTATTGGCGTCCCTAACTCATCCCTGTCGGCAGCGAGCGGTTACGCTGAGGAAAGCGGCTTACCGTATGAGATGGGATTAATAAAAAGCCAATATGTTGCGCGAACATTTATTCAGCCTACCCAAGAATTACGGGAACTTGGGGTTCATATGAAACTTTCGGCGGTACGAGGAGTAGTGAAAGGAAAACGGGTTGCGGTAGTCGATGATTCAATTGTCCGTGGAACTACTTCTAAGCAGATTGTTCAGATGCTTAAGAAAGCGGGCGCCAAAGAAGTACATATGTTGATTTCATCTCCGCCATTTAAATTTCCGTGCTTTTATGGAATCGATGTTTCAACGCGCTCAGAACTCATGGCTGCTCATCATTCGGTTGAAGAGATGAGAAAACTGATCGGTGCGGATTCACTTAATTTTTTGAGCAAGGATAGGCTGATCAGGGCGATTGACGTGCCTGATGCAGGAGATGCCCCTAATGGCGGACTTACGGTTGCTTATTTTGATGGAAAGTATCCAACCCCTCTTTATGATTATGAAGAAGGATATTTAAAGTCATTAAATGAACAGGAACGAATGGTGAGAAAGGAGCAGGTTAAATGAGCCGCTATCAAGACGCAGGTGTTGATGTCAACGCTGGGTATGAGCTTGTTCACCGGATAAAAGCAGCGGTTAACTCTACTGCTCGCCCTGGAGTACTAGGCGGAATTGGCAGTTTTGGCGGAATGTTTGATTTGAGCAAATTAAAAGTAGCACAGCCTATCCTTGTTTCAGGAACGGATGGAGTTGGAACTAAGCTATTAATTGCTCAACAAATGGACAAACATGACACAATCGGAATCGACGTGGTAGCAATGTGTGCTAATGATGTCCTAGCACAGGGAGCCGCGCCGATAACTTTCCTTGATTACATTGCAACTGGTCACAATAATCCTGCGAAAATGGCAGAAATTGTTCAAGGAGTAGCGACTGGCTGTCGGCAAGCGGAGGCAGCATTAATTGGCGGTGAAACGGCAGAAATGCCAGATATGTATGATAAGGACGAATATGACTTAGCAGGAACGATTGTGGGGGTAGCGGAAAAAGAAGAGCTGTTAACGACAAATGGACCACAAAAAGGAGATATCCTTATCGGTTTACCGTCTAGCGGTTTGCATTCCAATGGCTTTTCCTTAGTTCGGCAAATCTTATTTAAGGATCACCATGTTGAGTTAGGCGACTGTCCGGCTGAGCTAGGCGGCCAGAGTGTTGGCGCAACGATATTAACACCAACCAGAATCTATGTTCGAGCAGTCTTGCCATTAATTCATCAGAAATTGATTCATGGCATTAGTCATATCACAGGCGGGGGATTAATTGAGAATGTTCCCCGAATGCTTGGCAATAATTTACAAGCAGTTGTTGATTCATCCCGGTGGCCTAAATTACCGATTTTTGATTATTTGCGTATTTTAGGGGACCTAACAAGGGATGATTGTTTTCAAACTTTTAACATGGGACTAGGGATGGTATTAGCGGTAGCACCAGAAAAGGCGCCCCAGGTTCAACGTTTGCTTTCAGAGCAGCAAATGCCTAGTTACCAGATCGGCTACCTTCGTCATTGTTTGCCCAATACGGAGAAGATTGTTATTAAGTGAGGTTTCTAAATGAAAGTTGCAATTTTAGCATCAGGAAATGGTACTAACTTTGAAGTTTTAGCCCGCCATTTTAAAGATGGTGACTTACCGGGTGAATTAGTATTGCTATTTTGCAATCACCCCAATGCGCCAGTGATGGAACGGGCAAAACGATTACGGATTCCAGCTGTAAGCTTTACTGTTAAATCCTGCGGCGGAAAAGAAGAATATGAGCAAAGATTATTAGCAGTATTACAGGAATATCAGGTTGATTTTATTGCTTTAGCCGGATATTTACGGGTGATTGGTCCTACAATTTTAGATCATTATGCCCATCGGATTATTAATCTTCACCCAGCGTGGTTACCAGAATATCCTGGGCTACATTCTATTGAGCGGGCTTTTAATGATCAGCGGGCACAAACAGGAGTAACGGTTCACTATATTGATTCGGGATTAGATTCAGGACCTATTATTGCGCAGGAACATGTGCCGATTTTACCAACGGATACTATTGAGACATTGGCAGCACGAGTCCATGAAACTGAACATCATTTATATCCGCAGGCACTTAAACAGGCATTAAAAAAGGAGCAAAATTAAGTTATGAAAAGAGCATTAGTAAGTGTTTCCGATAAGCAGAACTTGGTCCCATTTGTTAAGGGGTTGGTTGAAAACGGATTTGAGATTGTTTCGACTGGCGGAACAAAGCGGGTATTAGATGAAGCAGGAATTACAACCATTGGAATAGAAGAAGTTACTCATTTTCCAGAAATCCTTGATGGACGGGTAAAAACACTAAATCCGTATGTTCATGGGGGATTATTAGCGCGTCGTGACCTTCCTGAACATATGGCGACTTTAAAAGAGTTGAAGATTACGCCAATCGATTTAGTGTGCGTCAATCTCTATCCGTTTAAAGAAACAATTGAAAAGCCGGGAGTTAAACCGAATGATGCAATTGAAAACATTGATATTGGTGGCCCGAGCATGGTTCGCTCTGCAGCAAAAAATTACCATGATGTGACAATTGTTGTGGATCAAGCTGATTATGATGAAGTTTTAAATCAAATTAAAAATGAAGGGAACACTACGCTTGCCACGCGCGCAAAACTCGCTGCAAAAGCATTTCGCCATACTGCCGCTTATGATGCCCTTATTTCGCAATACTTTACAAAGCAGATCGGCATTAACGACCCAGAAAAATTAACTTTAACCTGGGACCTGAAAGAAACGATGCGCTATGGTGAAAATAGTCATCAGCAAGCATGGTTATATGAAGACGCCCTTCCTAAGAGTTTTTCGATTTTGCAAGCTCAGCAGTTACACGGTAAAAAGCTTTCTTACAATAATATTAAGGATGCGGATGAAGCATTACGGTGTATTCGTGAATTCGATGAGCCGACAGTAGTAGCGATGAAGCACATGAACCCATGCGGAATTGGCCGTGGTGATTCCTTAGTTAAGGCTTGGGACCGCGCTTATGAAGCAGATCCGGTTTCTATTTTTGGCGGGGTAATTGCACTTAATCGGCAGGTCGACTTAGCAACTGCAGAAAAAATGCATAAGATCTTTTTAGAAATTGTTATAGCACCCGGCTTTGATGACGATGCTTATGAGTTGTTAGCAAAGAAGAAAAATATTCGCTTGCTAAGTCTTGATTTTAGTAGGAAGGACGAACCGACGAAGCATGAGGTAGTATCCGTGATGGGTGGAATGCTACTCCAGGAACAAGATACATTAAAAGAAGATTATCATGACTGGCAATGTGTTACTGAGACGCAGCCAACGGAGGAACAGCTTAAAACCTTGATGTTTGCCTGGAAAGCGGTCAAACATGCTAAATCAAACGCAATTGTATTAGCAAATAATGAGCGAACGTTGGGCGTAGGAGAAGGACAACCTAATAGAATTGATTCATTAAAAATTGCGGTCAAACATGCTGGCAATAATATCGATGAACAAACAGTAATGGCATCAGATGCCTTTTTCCCGTTTGGTGATTGTGTTGAATATGCAGGTAAACGTGGGATTAAGGCGGTTGTTCAACCTGGTGGCTCAATTCGCGATCAAGAATCAATTGATATGGCTAATAAGTATGGAATTGCAATGGTAACAACGGGGATTCGGCATTTCCGCCACTAAGTTTTAGGAGGACCTTATGAAAAAGCAAAATGTGTTAGTTGTGGGTGAAGGCGGTCGTGAATTTGCGATTGCAAAAAAATTACAAAAAAGTCCCCGTGTTAAGCAGGTATATTGCGCGCCGGGAAATGTTGGGATGGCTGCAATCGGTGTGGTTCCGGTGGCAATTGCAGAGACTGATTTTGCTAAGCTGATTCAGTTTGCTAAAGATCATGAGGTTGCATGGACGTTTGTTGGTCCTGAAGATTGTTTAGTTGATGGAATTGTTGATGAATTTGAAGCAGCCGGACTTAAGGCTTTTGGTCCCGACGCTCGGGCAGCTCAACTAGAGGGTTCAAAAGACTATGCCCTTAATTTTATGAAGAATTACCATGTTCCAACCGCTCGCCACGCAACCTATCGTGACCAGACGGCGGCAATTAATGGTGTTGACCAGTTTGGCTTTCCCGTAGTAATTAAGGAAAACGGCTTGGCGGGAGGAAAAGGAGTTGTTATTGCTAAAACCCGGGATGAAGCGGTTAGAACGATTAAAGAGATGTTTGCTAATGGGCAGGCACGGTTGGTTATTGAAGAGTGCCTAACTGGTTCAGAATATTCAATGTTTGTGTTGGTTAGTAATGGGCACTATCGGATTCTGCCAATGGCTCAAGATTATAAACGGGCATTTGATGGGGATGAAGGTCCTAATACCGGGGGGATGGGCGCCTATAGCCCGCTGCCCCAACTTTCTTCGGCTGTTTTTCAACGGATGGTCGATGAGGTAGTTAAGCCGACAGTTGATGGTTTAGTTGCTGGTGGCTACCACTATCATGGGATTTTGTATATTGGTCTTATTTTGACTGATGAAGGGCCTAAAGTAATTGAATATAATGTTCGCCTTGGTGATCCGGAAACACAGGTGATTTTGCCACGGCTGAAAACAGACTTATTTGAACTTG
This sequence comes from Limosilactobacillus albertensis, assembly GCF_014145555.1. Classification (NCBI taxonomy): domain Bacteria; kingdom Bacillati; phylum Bacillota; class Bacilli; order Lactobacillales; family Lactobacillaceae; genus Limosilactobacillus; species Limosilactobacillus albertensis. The sequence goes on along the minus strand of NZ_JACIVD010000056.1, from coordinate 4,432 downwards.
TGGATGCCGCTATTAATGACCGGCCTTTACCGGAAGTTATCGAAGGCGCAGATGCTTGTTTTGGTGTTGTCCTAGCATCAAAAGGATATCCAACTAAGCCAGTCCACGGGCAGAAATTGGGCGTATTTCCGGTGGCTGATAATATTACTATTGACTATGCAAACGTTACCGGAACAGCTAATGAATTGGTTGGTGCTGGCGGGCGGTTGCTAATGGTTATAGGAGAAGACTTATCCCTTCAAAAGGCGCATGACCAGGTTTATGATTATTTAGCCTGTCTTGATGAACCAGAATGCTTCTACCGTCATGACATTGGAGCCAAAGCAGGCTTATAGGAATTTAGGGCTCGCTATTGGAATTTGACGGCGAATGGATTAAAATAATGAAGTAATGCTATTTAAAGCGAGATTTAAGAAGAAAGAGGTCAATTGAACATGGCTAAATTAGTATTAATTCGTCACGGTCAAAGTGAATGGAACTTATCTAACCAATTTACTGGTTGGGTTGATGTTGATTTAAGTGAAAAGGGTGTTGAACAAGCAAAGAATGCCGGTAAGGCCCTTAAAGAACACGGCATTGAGTTCGATTACGCATATACTTCTGTTTTGAAGCGTGCTATCAAGACTTTACATTACGCTCTTGAAGAATGCGATCAATTATGGATTCCTGAATACAAGACTTGGCGTCTAAATGAACGTCACTATGGTGCACTTCAAGGTCACAACAAAAAGAAGGCTGCTGAAAAGTACGGTGACGAACAAGTTCATATTTGGCGTCGTTCATACGATGTGTTACCTCCATTGCTAAGTGCTGACGATGAAGGTTCTGCTGCTCAAGACCGTCGTTACGCTAACTTAGACCCACGTGCCATTCCTGGTGGTGAAAACTTAAAGGTTACTTTGGAACGGGTTATTCCTTTATGGCAAGACGAAATTGCACCAAAGCTTTTGGATAACAAGAACGTTATTATCGCTGCCCACGGTAACTCTCTTCGTGCATTGAGCAAGTACATTGAAGACATTTCTGACGAAGATATCATGAACCTTGAAATGGCTACTGGTCAACCAGTTGTTTACGACTTCGATGACAAGCTTAATGTATTAAGCAAGGAAAAGTACTAAAATAAAAACAATTTATTAAAATGGAGAGGTAGGAAAAGTAATATTTTCTGTAGCCTCTCCATTTTTAATCTAACTGTGAAGAAATAATGAATAATTTAGCGAATAAATTGAGCTTATAATGAGTTGTGGTATGATTAACATCAGAATCTAATAAGATGGAGAGAATTTAAATGAAAATGGAAAAACAACGAACACTTCCAATGGAGGAATTCGTAACTTCATTGAAGAAACTGGTAAAGCCTAACTATTTAAAGGCGATGTGGCCAGTTGCTGGAGTTTCAATTATTTTTATTGCTTTAGTTTCAATTTTGACGTTGCTTAATTCTAATATTGCAGCATCAATGAGTATGACGATGATGATGGTAATGTACGGGATGGCTTCCCCGGTTGCAATCCTGTTCTCATTGTTAGAAGTTCTGGGGATTTTCGCAATCATTGCGGTATTAGCATTCTTTTATTCATTTTTTGCAGTAGCAACACAGTATACTTACCAGGATAAATTAGCTTATCCAGAACAACCGGTTAGTGCTGGGTCAATTTGGATGCATTACAAGCACTTGCGGAAAAATCAACTTTGGCGGATCATGCTTTACGTTACATTGTTTACGTTCTTGTGGAGCTTGCCGCTTAGTATTGTTAGTGCCTTACTACTGCCTCATTTGTCAGGGATGGCGGCTGTTTATACCGGTTGGACAATTCGTATTCTTAACGATATTGTTGTTTTATGGAAGAGTATTGAATATTCGCAATCGTACTTCCTATATCGTGAAAAGCAGCCACAATTTCTTGGTCAATCAATGCGGTATGCTTTAACCGCAAGTCGCCGCTTTATGACCGGACGGAAGTGGAACTACTTTGCAATCGTGTTTGTATTAGAATTGCTTCCAATCTTAGTATGGAGCTTGATCTTTGGCGGTCTTGCCTTTTACGGCATTTATACAGCTACATATGTCCTTACATATGTGGGAATTGTTGTTGTAATTGTGGGAATTGCTTGTTATCTCCCAGTTGTCTATGCAATTCTTGCTTTGTACTATAATAAGGCACGGGCAGGGATGGAAATGGATGTTCTCTTTACAGATACATTTAAGCCGGTTGCCGATTTAACAGGTGAAGCTTATGTCCATGAAGTATACGTAGAAAAGCAGACTAAGAAGCAACCATCATCAGCTGCTAAGCACGAACCTAAAAAAGATAAATAATTAACAATGAGCTGGAGAGTGAGAATGTCTTCAGCTTTTTATTTTTTGGATAGTAATCTCATGTTAAATAGTGCTTGACAGTAGTCGCTGATTCCATGTACAATGACGGCAATAATTAAAGACGAAGAAGTAATTTTAGTAGCGAGCGGTTGGACATTTAGGAAGCAAGTGGTTACTGTAAACTTGGCCAATACCGTTGTGCGAATTACACTTACGGAGTCTTTCAGCATTTGAACGGATCGTCTCGTTATCGACTAGAGTGGTAGCTATTTAGCTGCAAATCAAGGTGGTAACGCGGTAAATCGTCCCTGACTTCATTTATTGAGGCCAGGGATTTTTTGTATCCGAGAATTTTGGAGGTAAAGCATGGATATTCTTAATGAGCTAGAATGGCGTGGCGCTATTAATCAAGTTACAGACGAAGAAGGTTTGCGTAAATTAACATCAGAAAATAAGATTGCCCTTTATTGCGGAACCGACCCGACAGGAGATAGTCTTCATATTGGACACCTAATTCCATTTATGATTTTGAAAAGGTTCCAATTAGCTGGACATCATCCGGTTATTATTATCGGTGGGGGAACCGGCGCAATCGGTGATCCATCAGGGCGAAAATCAGAACGGCAGCTTCAAACAATGGATCAGGTTCACCATAACGAAGAAGCTTTGACTGCTCAGATGAAGAAGTTGTTTGGTACAGAGAATTTTACGATTGTTAACAATTATGAATGGCTTTCCAAGATTAGCTTATTAGACTTCCTTCGTGACTACGGTAAATTATTTAATATTAATACAATGTTAAATAAAGAAGTCGTAGCTAGCCGATTGGATGCCGGAATCTCGTATACTGAATTCACTTACCAGATTCTTCAATCAGTCGATTTCCTTCATCTTTACCGTCATAATGACGTTCAACTACAAATTGGTGGTTCTGATCAGTGGGGCAACATTACTGCCGGAATAGATTTAATCCACAAGATAGAAGGACCAGCCACAAAAGTATATGGACTTACAATTCCATTAATGTTGAAGGCAGATGGAACTAAGTTTGGTAAAACCGCTGGTGGTGCAGTTTGGCTTGATCCGGAAAAGACTTCACCATATGAGTTCTACCAATTCTGGATTAACCAAGATGACCGTGATGTTGTAAAGTATTTGAAGTACTTTACATTCTTGTCCAAAGAAGAAATCGATGACTTGGCGGAAAAGGTTAAAAACGAACCATGGAAACGGGAAGCCCAACGCCGCTTAGCCCAAGAAGTAACAAAGTTTGTTCATGGACAAGAAGCGGTTGAGGAAGCGGAACGAATTAGTAAAGCACTGTTTTCTGGGGATGTGGCAGACCTTTCTGTTGCGGAAATTGAACAAGGGTTTAAGAATATGCCTTCAGTTGATGTAGAAAACAAGAAAGAAAATATTGTTGTTTGGTTAACCGATAATGGCATTGAACCTTCACGTCGCCAAGCACGGCAAGATGTATCAAGCGGCGCAATTAGAATTAATGGTGAAAAAGTCGATGATGTTGATGCAGAAATCGATCCGCAGGCACACTTTGATGGTAAATTTGTAATTGTACGAAAAGGTAAGAAACATTATTACTTAGCCCGTGTAAAATAAGAATAAAATGATTGTTAGTAAATACGCTTTTAAGGATATGCTTTAGGGGCGTATTTATTTGTTTTTAAACTTTAAAAACAAATAAATTTTATAAAAGAAAGTGAAATGTTTGTATTTAAAAAATAAATTTAGAAAGTTTAGAAAAAGTGTTGACGAGGGAGTGAAATCCATGTATAGTAATTATCGTTGTCAAAACAGTGATGTGCTGTTGAGATGCTTCAAATTAAAAGTTATAAATAATTGTTGACATCTGATTGACAACATGATATATTAATAAAGTTGCTGATTGAGTTATTAATTTAGAAGGAATTCAAAATTAATTAAAATTTCTTCTTGACAAGTTAAGTTGATGCATGATATAATAAATATGTTGATTGACTGCTTAGTTAGTTAACTGGTAGACCTTTGAAAACTGAACAAAGTTTCGACGAATCAAATGTGTAGGGTCTTCAATCACGATGTGATTTGAAGCAAAACATTTGCGAAGTCAAT
>NZ_JACIVD010000055.1:0-156218 GCF_014145555.1 Limosilactobacillus albertensis | reverse complement strand
TAAAAGAAAAAGACACCGACCAGCCCGTCGATGTCTTCAAAATACCCTCGAAAGGATATATAAAACATTGGAAACTAATTATAACATGAATCAACTTAGTTTGAACATACCTACTGCCTATGAACCTGAATTAAACCATCCTGCTCGTTATATTAACCAATTAGTTGAAGGCCTTGCGATCCGCAAGCCTAATATTATGGGGCGACCAAGGGAATACGATCCGAGAATGTTATTAAAATTGGTCCTTTTAGCCTACAGTTACGGTATTATTTCCTGTCGGAAAATTGAACGCTTTGCTCGTGAAAATATTGTCGCAATGTGGTTAACTCAAGAACAGCGACCAACTTACCGTACGATTGCTCGCTTTGTGATTTCTAAGGACTTAGAAGAAATGATCCAAAGCAGTTTTAAGGAGTTTCATGACTACTTGAAAGCTCAAGGAATGATTGATGAGGCTTCATTTATTGATGGCACTAAAATTCTGGCTAACGCAAATAAGTACTCCTTTGTTTGGAAGAAGCGTACGATCAAATATAGTGAATTAAACGTTGAAAAAGCCCGTAAACTGCTTCAAGAAATCAAGCAAGCTGAAGTTAAAATCGACGTTGACGAGAATAACTTTGACGTTGATCAGCTCGATACTATTATTGCGCTTCTTGAACAACGTATCGAAGAATTGAATCAACAGGTAAGCGAAACCGCTAAGGTTTCGCCTAATCCGGCCAAACAAGAACGACGCCACGCCAAAAAATATCGCCGCGCTTTAGAACACTGTCGCCAAAAAAATTTAGAATATCGTACTCAAATGCAGATCGCTGGTTCACGGAATAGCTACTCTAAAACAGATCACGCAGCTACTTTTATGCGCGTTAAAGAAGATCCAATGCGTAATGGACAAACTAAGCCGGCATATAATCTTCAAATTATGACTAATTCGCAATTTACGCTTGGTTATGACTTAATGCAAAACCCCACTGATACGAGAACACTAATTCCATTTCTTAAGCAGCTCGCCCAGAACGAAGTTTTGGGACGAGAAATTGTAGCCGATGCTGGTTATGGGTCTGAACGTAATTATAAATATCTTGAAGATGAGTTGCCTGATTGCACCGCCCTAATTCCTTATAGCACGATGATTAAAGAGAATAGTCGCAAATGGCGCTCTGATGATCGAAAGGTTATGAATTGGGAATACCATGAAGACGATGATTACTATGTCAATCCAGCTGGAGTCCGCTTTAATTTTAAACGATACGCTTACCGAAACGATAAATATAAGTTCCATCGCGACTTTAAGGTATATCAAGCCGAAAAGTACGATGAAAATCACCAAGTTATTCCTCAGGCATTAACGCCACGTGGAAATACTAAGTATATTATGGTTAATCCACAATGGGAGTATTTTAAAGCTAAAGCACGTAAGTCGCTTTCAAAGTCCACTACGTATTCTCGTCGCAAGTACGATGTAGAAACTGTTTTTGGAAATTTGAAAGCTTATTTGGGTTTCAAGAGGTTCACGGTGCGTGGTCTCAAGAAAGCCAAAAGTCAGATTGGAATTGCCCTAATGGCACTGAATATGAAAAAGATCGCCGGGAGGCTGTCCATATTTAGTATTAATTTTAAGAAAAGGAAGAACCGCTCAGAATTTCAAATGAAATTCCGAACGGTTCTCTTAATTTAAAGGACTTATGTCACAGCCCCTTGAAATGATTAATGATTTAAACGGTAAACCCACTTGCGACCATCACGGGCTAACAGTTCATCTGAAGCTGCTGGTCCCATTGAACCTGGTGTGTAGTTAGGGAATTGAGGCTTTTCAATGTCCCAAAGCTTCCGAATAACATCAACGAATTTCCATGCGTAAGCAATTTCTGCCCATGAAGCAAAGTTAGTGTGGTTTCCTTCAAGTGCATCGTGGAAGAGACGTTCGTATGGTTCTGGAGATTCCTTCTTGTCAGAATCACTTTGTAAGAATTGTAAGTCAACGGGTTCAGTAGTGAAACCTTGACCGGCGCGCTTGGCGTTTAATTGAATTGCGAAACCTGAGTTAGGTTCAACAAAGATAGTCAATACGTTGGAGTTAAGGGATTGATCACTTTCAGAACGAGGGTTGGCAAAAATATCGATTAATGGTTTCTTGAAGACAACGTCAATACGAGTAAATTTGTCAGCTAACTTCTTACCAGTCCGAACGTAGAATGGTACACCAGACCAACGATAGTTATCGAACATTAACTTAGCAGCAACAAATGTTTCAGTGCCAGATTCTGGATCAACGCCATCTTCATGACGGTAAGCGTTAGTTCCTTCACCAGCATCATATTGTCCACGAACAAAGTTAGCAGCTGCTTCGGATGGAGTGTAAAGACGAAGACTACGAAGCGCCTTAATCTTTTCAACCCGAACATCAGCATCAGTAAATGCAACAGGTTGTTCCATTGCTAATTGAGCAACGATTTGCATGATGTGGTTTTGTACCATATCACGTAAAGCACCAGATTGGTCATAGTAACCAGCACGTTCTTCAACACCAAGCTTTTCGCTTAATGTTACCTGGATGTTGTCGATGTAACGGTTATTCCAGAGAGATTCAATCATTGTATTACCAAAACGTAATGCTTGAATGTTTTGAACCATTTCCTTACCAAGGTAGTGGTCAATCCGGAAAATTTGATTTTCGCTAAATGTTTGTGACAATTCATCATTAAGCTTTTTAGCAGATTCAAAGTCACGACCAAATGGCTTTTCGATAACAAGACGGTTGAAGCCATTGTCAGTTAATAATCCTTGCTTCTTCAAGTTTAGTGCAATAGTACCAAAGAATTGTGGGGCCATTGACATGTAGAAGAGGCGGTTGCCTTCAGTACCGAATTGTTCATCCAATTCAGCGAGACGTTGCTTGAGAATTTCGTAGTGTTCAGGCTTAGTAACATCATGAGATTTGTAGAAAAAGTGCTTTGAGAATGCATCTGCTTGACCATTCTCAGTTTCAGGAATGTTACTAATTGATTCACGAACAATCTTTTGGAATTCTTCGTCGGTTAATGGACGACGTGAAGTTCCTAATAATGCAAAGTGGTCAGCTAGGTAGCCTTTTTGATATAACTTGAACAAAGCAGTATAAAGTTTACGCTTTGCAAGGTCACCAGTAGCACCAAATAATGTAATGACAGCCTTATTTTCTGTAGCCAAAATGTTCACTCCTTCTGAAATTTCAGAAAATTCTTATACCGTGACAATTATATACTCTTAAAGCACAATCTGCACTAGTAAAGGAAACGTTTTCTGAGATGAATTCTTAGAAAACCCAAATGGACCATTGATGATAAATGGCTTATTAATAAGTGGTTGGCAAGCGATTATCAATAAGTGGTCTAGATCAAAAAACTTTTAAAATAAATTTGTGATTAATTAGGCTAACTGCTAAAAACCTAATAAAAAAGAAAAAGAAGAGCTAATTAGACGCTCTTCAAAAAGTTAAACAAATTGTTTTCGTTCGGCGATAACTCCACAAACTGTAAAGAAGATAGCAGCAATTGCAATTACAATTAAACTAGCAATCCAATTATGGGTTTGAGAATATAGGTTACCAACTACAATTGGTCCTAACGCTGCAATCAAGTAACCAATTGATTGAACCATTCCTGAAAGGTTTCGCGTATCAGCGGCGCTCTTTGTCTTAAGTCCAAATAGGGTCATGGCAAGGACAAATGTTGTCGTTGTACCCATTCCAAGGAAAAGCGCAACAAATGCATAATAAACAAAGGAATTAACAGGGAAGAACATCATCCCCGTTCCAATAAGCGAAACAATACCTGCGAATAACATAATAGGCTGACGATTTTTCATCTTAGTAGCGATTACAGGTACCAAGAATGCAAATGGCATTGAGAATAACTGTAACAATCCGGCTACTAGGCTTGCTTGGTCGCTGGATAAGCCGGCATCCATTGCGATTGTTGGTAACCATGCAACAATGCTATAGAATACAAAACATTGTCCCCCGAAGAACAAGAGCAACCACCAAGCATTAGCATTTTTCCACATATTTGTTTCAGGCTCGTTAGCAGTATCATCGCTAGCAGCTCGTTGATTATATCGTAGGTTAGGTACCCAAACGACTGCTGCAATTAGGGCAATGATACTAATGATAATCACAGCGGTTTCCCAGCTTGTAGCGTGAGTAATTGGCGTAATAGCATAAGCACCAATTGCTGCAAACAGGGTCATGGCAACATTGTACATTCCCGTAACACTACCGATACGGTTAGGCAGCTTATCGGAAATAATTGCGGGTAATAATACATTAATACAAGTAATCGCTGCCCCTACTAAAATTGTCCCGATCATTAACGATGAGAAATTTAAAATTCGGAGGTATGAACCGACAAACATTAAAATCATTGCTAATTCAATTGTTAATTCATTACCGATCCGTTGAGCAAGGGCAGAGACAAGAGAAGATAATAATCCAAAACAAAGTAATGGAATTGTTGTTAAGATTCCAAGGCTGGTTGTTTCAACATTAAATGTGCCTGCAATGTCTTTAACAACAGAGGGAATTGCTGTAATCGGCATCCGCATACAGACACCGAGGAGCAATAAGCCAAGGATTAACAACGGACTATGCTTTTTGACTTTTTCCAAAAAATTCATCCTTTCATTTTATATCGGCCTGATAATAGACTAGACAATTATATCATAATGTTCTTTCAGTTATGATTAATATACGGTTAGAAGTAGTTAATCCAATTTAAGAACCAGTTTGACTGAAACCGATTCAAAACATATAATCAACAGTGAATATTTTTTCGGAGGAACACTATGACGGCGATATACCCATACCTGACATTTGAAAATGCTAAGGAAGCCATGTCTTATTACGAGCAAGAATTTGGCGCTCAAGTTACATATCACGAACCCTTAACTAAGGAACAAGCAGAGAATCTCGGATTGCCGATTGACCAATTGAATCAGACAACGTTACGCGGCGAATTTTTAATTGCAGGGCAAAAGATTATTTGTGCAGATGCAACGATGGGAAATCCCCAGACATCTACTTTAATTTCTATTTTGCTTGATTTTGAGAATGAAGAAGATAAAGCGCGAGATTTGTTTAATCGTTTGGCGAATTCTGAAAGTCAACGAGTTACGGTGCCTTTTGGCGATTGGGTATTAGGTAATGTGATGGGTCAAATAGTGGATAGGTACGGGATAACCTGGCTGATAAGTGCTAGTAAACAGGGATGACAGATGTAAAAGGGAATGAATTTATTTCCAATTTCCTGTTGCATAAACGAAAAGAGACTTGGAAAAATTTTATTTTTCCAAGTCTCTCTTTTTAAGCGTTAATTTCGCTCCAACGTTTTGAAAGAATAGTGTAAATTCTTTCAATATCTTGGGATGTTCCCCGTAATTCATAATCAGCGAGAAATGGTGCGTCAAATTCTCGTGAATACTTACGGGCAGTTAAACAGTATTGTTCGTTGAAGTTTTTATTACCACTACCAACGACACCGATACATTGCTTAGCGTTGTCGTTGTAAGAAATATATTCTCCCAATGCGTTTGTCATGATTTCGGTAAAGCCAGAATCAATCCCATTTCCCCCATTTAAGTATGTAGGAACAAAAGCGAAAAATGGCTCTGTTTCGTCAGCAGGAATGGTCTGATCGCTAACTTCTTTTAATTCGAGTAATGGTCGGTCAGCGCTAATACTGTGCTGCTGTTTAGCATAACCTTGCATCCGCGTTAAGAAGGAACGGGTATTTCCCTCAAGTGAGATATAAATAATATTCATTGGTGCCATACTTTTTTCTTCCTTCTAGATTAGATTTAATTTAATTGTAAAATTTACAAAGACTATTTTAGTGGAATCTGGTGCTAAATAAAAGAACAATTCCCTTATTGTTGTCAAAATGTAAAATTTTACTGAGCCGGGGTAGTAACAATAAAGCTATCGATATAAGAATGGTGGTAGTCTTTAATTTTTAAGGATAGACTAGCCAATTTAATGGTTTCTCCCTCATGAACGTTATGATAATTATCTAAAATATAGCCTGATAATGTTACGACATCATTGTCTTCGGGAATCTTTAGCTCAACGTTAAAAAATCTTTCAAAGTCATAAACAGTTGTTTTACCATCAACCCGATACTGGTTTTCGCTAATTTTTGAAATCATATTGTCTGATACGTTATCAATTTCATCACGAACAGTTCCAAACAGTTCTTCATAAATGTCTTTATCAGTAATAATGCCGCTAGTACCACCGTATTCATCGACGACAACGACCATTGGTACCCGTGTCCTAATCATTAATTTAAGAACTTCGGTAATAGGAGTCGTCTCAGGAGTGGTGGGTAAATGACGGAGAACTTTGGCAAGCGATACGTTGCCGTTAATCTGCTTTTGCCGAATCAGATCATAGTTAAAGACATAGCCTAGAATCTTATCTTTATCATTGTCGGCAACAACGGGCAATCGGCTATATTTTGTTTTTAAGTATAGCTGGATTGCGTCATCAACAGTCTCGCTTATGTCAATAACCGTTAGCTGGGTACGATCAATCATAATATCTTTAGCAACTTTGTCATTGAAGTCAAATGCCCGTTCCATGTATAACAGGTCGTTATGTTCTAATTCACCGCCTTTTACGGCATTGCGTGATAGACTGATAATCTCACTTTGCGATAAAACGTCTTGACTTTCATCGGCTGGTTTCATTCCAAGCATTTTAACAATTCCATTGGCTGAAGAATTAAGTAACCAAACAAATGGGTAAAAAGTAATGTGGAAATAATGGAGCGGCGTGGTAACAAACATCAGTGTTTTAATTGGCAAGTCGATACTAATGTTTTTTGGCACGATTTCAGTTAATACCACTTCAAAGTATGTTAGAAGTAAAACACCGACAATCGCACTGATAACATGAATGGCGCTATTATTTAATGGCCAATTTGGTAAAGATAAAGCATTTGCCAAAAGAAATTCGATTGTATCTTCACCGACCCAACCAAGAATGATCCCGCAAATCGAAACCCCAACCTGGGTAGTTGATAGGTATTCGGTCAAATTGGTAACCATCTTAATTGCCCGGTTGATTTTTGGTGACGGTTTATCACGTTTTTCCTGCATTTCTTCTAAGGCGGTAACTCTCGCCTGAACAAGGGCAAATTCCGCTGCAACAAAGAAAGCCGCAAAAATAAAGGTAATGATAATAATTATAAAATTAGTTAACAACTGGCTGTCATTCAAAATAACATTCCTCGTTTCGATAAATGAGTATAATTCCTGTGTATTATTTTACCATTCGCCGAAGAGGTTACCAGTTAAAGAAAACTAAAAAGAAATATTGGATTATTTCGTTCATTAACTAAAAAATGATAAGATTAATAAAGATAAAGAACTTAAGAGAAGAGGTCGCATGTTGAGTAGTATTACAATTAACGACTTGATTTTTGATGCCAAGTCAGGAGATCAGTTAGATAATGTTTCATTAGAGTTGAAGTCACCACAAGTAGTAGGGATATGTAGTAATGATACAGGGGCTGCAACAGCTTTAGAGGATTTACTAGCAGTCCGCGGAAAAATTTTGAATGGGGATGTCACAATTAACGGGGTACCATTCAAAAAGTATAAGCGCCAAAGCAAAAATGAGATCGGCCGAATTGATGATGTAGTCCTAAAAGGGAAAACAATTGAAAAGGCAGTCAAACATGCATTGCATCATAAAGAAAATGCTTTAACACCAGAGCAAACTTTCGAGATGATTAAGGCGCTGAATTTAAAACCTGATCAAGTAGTAGGAGAGTTGAGTGAATCCCAACAGCTTGAATTGCGAGTAATTATCTTGCTCGCTTGGCAACGCCCAATTGTTATTTTAAGTAATGCGTTTGATGAGATTGAAGAAGACCGCCGTCAGCTTCTTGGTAGCCTTGTCAAAGATTATACTCAGAAAGTCAACGCGTTAGTCTTATTTACAAGTAAGAATGTCTCGACATTAATGCGTTTTGCGGATACTTTATATTACTTTAGCGGTAGTCATTTAACTTCTGCTCGTGACTTATCGATGAATGACGGGGTTGACTGCACGGTTACTGTAATGGGAACCGGTTTTCCAATTGATAATGCCGTAAAATTAGGTGCCCATATGTTGGAAGAAGCAAGTGATGAAACAAGGTTCCTTTTCACGGGTAATATTCAAGCACTGCTTCCGCTGTTAGAACAAAGCACGATAACTGATGTCCGAATTGAGGACGCAACAATTGAAGATGAACTAATGGCATATTAATTTAACTTAGGAGGTTATGATGAGTCGTATAGTTATTGTTAGCCGCCGTCATGACAAATTAGTATCAACAGTTATGAAAAAGGTTCCAGAAGCAGTTGCACTTACTAATTTTAAATTTGAAATTCAAAACGGGGATGTTTTATGCTGGCTGCCTACTGTTAATGAAGCTGTAGATGATGAAGTACAGGAATTAGCTGCTTTGCTTGACCATTCACTGTTTCTGCCAGCCAAGATTGTGATGCTTTCGATTGCCGGAACAGCAGACGATGCGACGAATCAGCAATTGCAAGAGTGGTATGGGAAACAAGCAACCCAAATAGTATTTGCGCATCAATATGCAATAAAAATGATTGATGAATTTGAATTACCATATACGATTGTTCGAGCATTGCCAATTATTAGCGATGAAACGACATTGAAAATCGTTGACGAGGGTAAATCATTACAGGGTGAAAGAATTGGAATGGCACAGGTAGCGCAAGTGATTAAACGAGCAGTCACTACCGATGATTTTAAGAATCAGTCGATTGGGATTGCGCCGTAAAAAGGTGGGTAAAGATATGGATAAATTAGAGGAATATCAAAGATGGCAAAATAACCTGGCACGAGTGCGGTTTCCACGGTGGAAAGAGCTTCCGACGCTGGGCTTGTATGTTGACCAGGTAGTAGCAATTGTAAATGAGCAGCTAAGCCATTTAGGGATTGAACCGCTTACGAAGTCAATGGTAAATAATTATGTTAAAAAGAAGGTCATCCAAGCACCGATAAAAAAGAAATATGCGGTAAATCAATTAGTGGACTTATTACTTATTGGACTCTTAAAATCTAACTTTTCCTTAGACGATATTCGTGCAGGAATCGCACAGGTGACAATAAATTCATACCCACAGGCTGCTTATGATCGTTTTGTTGAAATATTAAATGCACTACTGGCTGGAAAAGAAATTCCAAGTGATAACGTGATTAACCCGGAAAGTGATCGGCTAATGACACTAGCATTAAAGTCTGTATTATCGCGAATGCACGCTGCCCAGCTATTGAATGCAATGCAAAAAATTGCCCAGCCAGCTCCATTAGAGGAGAAATGATCTTATATTTTTTTGTTGCAATTACAACAAAAAGGATTTAATATGATGCTAAGGAGAATTTTTATCAATGATTGATATTCTACGTGAAATCGGGATGATTGATCGTGCGTTAGACTCAATTGCTAATATCGAATTTAAACAAATTGATTTGGCACGTGGTCAATATCTCTATGTTGTCCGGATTTATGAACACCCAGGGATTATTTCAGAACAATTATCGAACTTGATAAAGGTAGACCGTACAACGATTGCCCGTGCTGTAAAGAAACTTGAAAAGAACGGCTTTATTGAAAGAAAAAGCGATCAAACGAATAAGAAGATTAAGCGGTTATATGTAACCCAAAAAGGGAAAGACATTTACCCATTCATTATTCGTGAAAATCAATATTCTAATAGTGAAGCTTTAAAGGGTTTTTCAGAAAAAGAGGCCCAGCAAGTTCATGATTACCTTGTTCGGATCCGCCAAAATATTGATGGCGATTGGGACACGGTTAAGCATGGTGGCAAACGTCAATATTAATTAAATGAGGAGATCATTTTATGAAGCAAGTAACGATTGATCCAAGTTTTTGGGAACTTTTTCCTGATGTACAAATTAATATTCTATTTGCTAATGGGATTGATAACCATGATAACGAGGATACATATTCTGAACGTAAAAAATTATTAGCAGATGCTACTCATGAAGCTGATAAATTCTTAACTAATGAAACTTTTCGTTTAAATCCTGTTGTTGACCAATGGCGTAAAACTTTCCAACAATTTAAGAAGAAAAAGGGTGCTCGTTCCTCCGTTGAGGCATTGTTAAAACGTGCTAATCAAGGCCGGCAATTTGAACCGATTGAACCCCTGGTTGATGTATATAACAGTATTTCATTAAGCTATGGTGTTCCGGTTGGAATTGAAGATCGTAATAAAATTGCTGGGGACCTTCATCTTGGTGTAGCTAAGGGTGGTGAAGAATTCCGTCCAGTTGGTGCAGAAGACGATGAGCCAGCTCTTGAAGGAGAAGTAATTTATTATGATGATGAGGGTGCAGTTTGCCGTTGTTTGAATTGGCGTGAAGCTCAGCGGACTATGCTAACGCAGGATTCACAAGATGTTGTTGCTGTAATGGAAGCTACCAATTCAGAACAGATTGAGCGGGCCAATGAAGCAATGGAAAAATTAAGCGAACTGATTAACCATTATTTTGGTGTTGAAGCATCAAAGGTTTATCATTTAACTAAAGAGCATCCGGTTGCTGAAGTGCCAGAGAATTTATAATAATAAAAATTAGTAACCTAAGGGAAAATGGGATATAATCCCTCTTACTTAGATAAAATATGAACAGAGCAGTGCATAAATAGGGTTCTAGAGTTCGGCTTTGCCGAACTCTAGAACCCTATTTGCGTTTTTAACTCTTTTTGTTGTTTCTCGAATAATTTCAGTAATAAAATAGCTTGACAAAAGTCCCTGAATAGACTACTTTAATAAAAGTCTACACAGGGACTTTTTAGGAGGATATTATGTCAAACATGAAAATTGAAAAATTATGGTTAGCAATTACCCTAGCTGGCAAGGGATATGCAACTTGGAGTGCAGAGCACGGAATGAATGAATGCTTTAGTACTGTTTTATGTGAACTCTATCTTAACCCTGGACAAAGTCAGCACCAGTTAATCGACCATACTGGTTATCCCAAACAATCAGTCAATAAAGCGATTAAACAGTTATTGAATAAAAATTATTTAACCATGACTATGGTTGCTGAAGATAAAAGGGTTAAGCGTTGTACGCTGACACCGCTTGGGCGAACTTTTGCCGAGAATAAGTTAACGCCCCTATTTGAACTTGAAGAGAAGACGGTTAAACAGTTTGGAACTGAAAAAATGAATCAATTGGTACATTTACAAGAGCAGTGGGGGCAACTCTTCTGGAATAATTTACAAAAGGAGAAAATTAATAAGTGAAGATTTTATTGCAACGTTTAAGGCGCTATAAATGTGATGTTGTTGGTGCATTGTTTTCCATTGTGGTTACAGCTTTGGCATCATTATGGCAACCACGCTTATTGGAGAATATTCAAAAAGCTTTGTTAGCTAATCAACAGGACGCAGTTTTTAGTAATGGAATCTGGTTAGTCGGCTTGGGGTTGATAGCAATAATTGCGGGAATTTTTAATGTGTATTTTGCGGTGCGCATCGCTCAAGGAGTGACGAGTGATTTGCGAGAAGAAACTTATGCTAAGATTCAGCAGTTTTCACTGGCAAATATTGAACATTTCTCGTCTGGATCATTAACAACCCGGTTGATAAATGATATGAACCAAGTGATGAATATGATGATGACAATTTTTATGATGTTGTTACGAATTCCGATTATCCTTATTGGTTCTTTTATCTTAGCAATTGTTACGATTCCTCGTTACTGGTGGGCACCAATTGTAATGGTGGTGTTAATTATTGGTACAGGTGTCTGGATAGTAAAGAATATGAATAGTCTCTTTGCTAAGTACCAAGTACAGTTAGATCGAATTTCAACGAAGGTTAAGGAAAATTTACAGGGAATACGCGTTGTGAAGTCGTTTAATCAAGGAGAAAATGAAATTCGCCGGTTTAATCAGGCCTCAGATCAATTAAATAAATCCAATATCCAAATCGGCTATTGGTTCTCATCGGTAATGCCAATGTTCCAGTTGATCACATACTTAGTAATTAGTCTTGTAATTTATCTGATTGGAGTTACAATCAGCAATCATCCAACAGATGTTACGGTGATTAGTCCGTATGTTTCTTATATCACGACCCTACTTTTTGCCATCATGATTGGTGGAATGGTAATTATGACATTTTCACGGGGAATGGTTTCTGTACGGCGAATTGGCGAAATTCTTAATACTGAACCAACGGTCATTTATCCAGCTAAGGATCAATTTGGCCAGTTAGAGGGTTCAATTGAGTTTGACAATGTATCATTTACTTATCCAGGTAGCACAGAAGAAACATTAAAAGATATTTCGTTTAAGATTGCACCGCATCAGATGGTTGGCATTGTTGGTGCTACTGGTGCGGGGAAGTCAACATTAGCTCAATTGGTTTCTCGTCTTTATGATCCTACCGTAGGAACGGTTAAAGTTGGTGGTTATGATATTAAAACATTGAGCGAACCAACTTTACGTCAAACAGTTGCATTTGTTTTACAAAAGTCCCTTCTTTTCTCAGGAACTATTGCTGATAATTTAAGACAAGGAAAAAGGACAGCAAGTATTCAGGAACTGGAACGAGCTGCTACGATTGCCCGTGCAGAAGAGTTTATTGATCAGTATCCAGAACTTTTTAATCATCAAGTTGAAGAACGGTCGGCCAACTTCTCTGGAGGACAGAAACAACGGCTTTCGATTGCTCGAGGAGTAATTGGTCAGCCACCAATTCTCATTTTAGATGACTCGACTTCAGCCTTAGATGCAGAATCAGAAAAAATAGTTCAGCAAGCACTTGAACACGATCTCCCCAATACTACGACATTGATGATTGCAGAAAAGATTAGTTCCATTCGGCATGCTGATACAATTCTTGTGCTTGACCAGGGAAAATTAGTGGCTCAAGGTACTCATGAAGAGCTGCTTAAGATTTCACCAATTTATCAAGAAATTTATCGAACTCAAAAGGCTAATGAAAGGAGGCCGGATCTAGATGAATAAAAAGCCAGAAAAAAGCGCTACTAAGCAGGCGTTAAATTACTTTTATCGCTACTTGAAACCCTATTGGAAAGGGATAGTTATTGTAGTAGTTTTAAGTTTAATTTCAACTCTTTCACAAATATTAGCACCACTTTTTATGGGGAGAGCAGTAACCAGTCTAACGCAGTTTGTAACAGCTGCCTTTCATGGTCAGCGGCACTTGATGTACTTCTACCATTCATTAGGCCTAATGCTAGGCGCGTATGTTTTAGGAATAATCGCGCTCTTCATTGCTTGGATGGTTATGTCCCGCTTTAACGCTAATTCCACTAATGATATGCGGGGAAACCTTTTTAGTAAGTTTCAACGGATGACGGTTCGGTATTTTGATAACCACCAAGATGGAAAACTTCTTTCACTATTCACTTCAGACTTAGATAATATCTTTAATGCATTGAATGAAGCAGTATTTGAGATTATTTCGCAAGGGACGCTTTTTATTGGTACGCTTATCATTATGTTCTATGCTAATACCACAATGGCGTTTTTAACAATTGCTACAACTCCGGTGATTCTTATTATCAGTCTTGTTATTATGC
The DNA here is from genome assembly GCF_014145555.1 of Limosilactobacillus albertensis. Classification (NCBI taxonomy): domain Bacteria; kingdom Bacillati; phylum Bacillota; class Bacilli; order Lactobacillales; family Lactobacillaceae; genus Limosilactobacillus; species Limosilactobacillus albertensis. Next base: position 142,577 of record NZ_JACIVD010000055.1, on the reverse strand, counting down.
AAAAAGCGCGAATATATCTGGATAATCAGCAGAATAGAATCGGTGAGTTAAATGGATACATTAACGAGCAACTCAACGGTCAACAGGTAATTATTGCCAACGGCTTGCGACAAGAGTCAGTATCCAGCTTTAGGAAATATAATAACCGGGTGCGCAATGCAATGTTTAAGGGGCAGTTCTACTCCGGGATGCTTTTTCCGCTTCTTCAAGGTTTATCGCTACTCAACCTTGCAATTGTAATTGCCGGTGGTTCATGGATGATCGTCACTGGCCAAGTCGATCGTGCAGTTGGTTTTGGATTAATTATTACCTTTGTTTCATATTCACAAACTTACTTTCAACCATTAACGCAATTAACTTCTATCTATTCGATGCTTCAATTAGCTCTCACTGGTGCTCGACGATTGAATGCTATAGAAGAACAACCAGAAGAAAAACAGGAAGAAAGCGGTCATGTCTTGACTGGCTTACAAGAGAATGTTCAACTTAAAGATGCTCATTTTGGCTACCAGCCTGATCATGAGATTTTACACGGGATAAATATTGCTGTGCAGAAGGGAAAGTCCGTGGCAATTGTTGGACCAACAGGATCTGGAAAGACGACGATTATGAATTTAATTAATCGTTTCTATGATGTCAACTCTGGGCATGTTGAATTTGATGGTATTGACGTGCGTAATATTACTTTAAAATCGTTAAGAAATAATGTTGGCATCGTTTTACAGGATTCGGTACTTTTTTCTGGAACGATTGCAGATAATATTAAATATGGTAAGCCAACCGCTAGTCAGGAGGAAGTCGAAGCAGTAGCGAAAGAAGCTCAAATTCATGACTTTATTGTTAGTTTACCGAATGGTTATGCTACTAAAATTTCCGATGAACAATCAATATTTTCAACGGGACAAAAACAATTGCTTTCAATTGCGCGGACGATCTTAACCGACCCAGTCTTCTTGATCTTGGATGAGGCAACATCAAATGTTGATACGGTAACCGAGGCTAAAATTCAAAAGGCAATGGATACAGTAATTGCAGGAAGGACAAGCTTCATAATCGCTCACCGCTTAAAAACAATATTAACTGCTGATCAAATTGTAGTTCTAAAAGATGGTCAGGTAATTGAACAAGGAACACATCAGCAGTTATTGGCAGAGCAAGGTTTTTATTATGAACTTTACACCAGTCAAATGACATTTGAATAAAACTAAATTATTTAATACTAAAATTTGAAGGTACTCAAAAAGGGTAAGATGAAGCAAATATCTCAAAGATACTACTCATTTTACCCTTTATTTATTTTTATTATGCGCGTTTTTGCGCGTCAGTCCGTATTAATTTGTAAATTGCGGCAAAGAAAGGAACGGTAAACATCATTCCAAGGATTCCAGAAATTCCACCACCAATAATAACTGCTGCAAACACCCATACGCTTGGTAAGCCAATTGACTTACCAACGACTAATGGATAGGTGATCCGATTATCTAATTGCTGTAAAAGAATAATAAAGATTAAGAAGATACCGGCTTGAAGCGGTGAGATGGCAAATATGATAATAACACCAATACTTGCACCAAGAATTGCGCCAATTATTGGAATCAAAGCGCCAAACGCAGTTACAACACCAATCATTGAGGCATAGGGCATCCTTAAGATCGTCATTCCAATAAAACATGAGATTCCTAGAATGGCAGCATCTTTGCACTGACCAATGATGTAGTTGCTATAACTTTCATCAAACACCCTTACTACCTTAATTATCTGCGCCTGATAACGACTGCAATATGTTGTAAGCAGCTTTAAAAATTGATGGTGCAGCATTTCTTTATAAATCAGGAGATAGATTGAGAAGAAGATAGCGATTACGGCAGTTGTAGCAGCTGAGAAAACAGAAGAAGCTGTCGAAATAACAGTTCTAAAGGTGCCGCCTACACCAGTTGTAAGGTATTTCCCGATCTTTTCCCATTGAATATTGCGCGTGTTAAAGTTATTGAGAAGTCCCTTAAAGTCATTGTTATGTTCAAAATAATCAATGAAGTTATTAATTACGTGACTATGATTTGCAATTAACAATTTAACACAGGTGACTAACTCAGGAATAACAAGCGAAAAAACAATCGCAACTAATAAGATGATTGTTAAATACGACATTATGATTCCAAAAGGTCGTTTGAATTTTTGCTGGTTACTTTTTGAAAATAAATGTGTATATAAACGCTCATACTGATTCAATAGCAAGTTAACGACATAAGCGATCAAGCAGCCAATTAATAGTGGTATTGCGGCTGAAAAAATAGTTTGAATAATTTTAGCAATATTGCCCCAATAAGTAATTGCTAGGTAAAAAATAAACAGGGCAAGGACCAAAGAAAGATGGTGATGATTAATATAACGTTTCAAAGCGCGGCTCCTTAGTTGGTAAGTTTATTATAGAGATTTAGCAAATATTCGTGACTTTCAAGCTGTTCACGACAATCATTTTGATCTTTTAGGTTGATTTCATAAATACTTGTTGCAGATGTGTTCAGACGAGGCAATACAGCTGCCCAATCAATTTTACCAGTTCCTAACGTAAGGCTGTCATGAGTTTCCCCCATCGAATCAACCAGATGATAATGAACAATATTATTCTTCAGATGCTCTAAAGATTGCTGGAGTCCCTGATTGTCACCGTGAAGCTCAATAAAACAATGAGAAGTATCGAAAGCCAACCTGTAATTATGAGCAAGGATCTCGTCTTCTTGGACAGGATCTCCGTAAGCAAAGACTGGTGCAATTGAATTTTCAAACATAATGTGATCGCCACCAGCTGCTGCAAAACGGTCTAAACGCTGATAGACTGTTTCTCGTGCTGTTTCGACGTTTGGATAAAGTGAAACAAAATAGTGTGATTCAGGGCCGGCATATCCGCCGTGGATTAAAACTTGAACGTCTAAATCATCTGCAAGATAGAGGAGTTTTTCTGTCGTCATCTCAATAAAGCGATATAGGTCAGGGTATAGTCTTTCTGGAGCAACAACTTCTGAATGATGCTCATGGAAATTCATTGGATGGTGGAGAACGATATGCGTAATTCCGCTATCCTTAACATGTTGGACTGCATCATATAGGCGGTGATACCCTTCTGTAGTAAAATCACCACTGGCGGTAAAGAACTCGTAAGTCGTTGGCTTGTATTTTAGCCGATTGTCAATTTGTGATTGCTGACTGCTTCCCTTTAATCCTAATTGTGGTTGAAACATGAAAAAGCCTCCTGATTAAACTATCTATTGTTATATCTTACCAGATTTTTAACCAATCGCTGTGGTAAGATACCTTATTGAGGGAAGAGGTGTTTCACATGAAACAATGGTTACCAAGTCAACCGCTTATACTAACGCCGATTATTCCGTTAATGTGGACGACTGGCTGGGCTTGCATGGCATCTGCCTATATCGTTTTAGGAATTCAGCCACCTTATTCGGTCCAACTACAGGAGTCAATCTTACTTATGTCAGCCGCAATTTTAGTAGCTAATATCTATAATTTACTCTTAATATCTCAGCGAATTGAACAGTACCGTGATTATTCAACGTATGGTCCGCGAACATTATTATTAGCAATTGTCCTAATTGTTTCCATTGTCATGGCATGGGGGCAGCCAAAAGCAATTTTAGTACCGAATCGTTTAAACTTTTTTGTGGCCGCTTTTATTATTTTGAATTTTTTGCAAGCACTTCTTGGTGAGTTCTTTACTCTTTTTGAGCGGCCCGTTACAAGGCGAAAGCTTGCTTCAATGTATTTGCCGACAGTAACTTTATGTTTATCTGGCCTTATTATTCCTGCTTGCGTTAACGTGCATGATAGTTGGCAACTGCCGCTTTGGGGATGTGGTTGTAGTTTGCTAATTTATTTTACTTGGGAAACTTGGCAAAATTTACCAGGGATACTTAGTAAAGGTTCGGTGAATAATAGCATAATGTATGAATTGCTGGTTGGAATAAATCTCGCGTCTGCAATGCTTGCTATTATTAGCGGAGTGCTATTTTTTGTTTTTAGTATGATTGAACGGAGGTTTATCTTTAGCCTCTATTGCTTTGTAATTAGTCTTCCTATTAACGGGATAAGCGGCCTGCTGATTAGTGCTCTTCAACGTTATAATAATGATTATCGCTATGGACACGTTAAAGGAAAACCGCAACGGTATATTTGCTGTGGGATGATGATAACAGTTATTTTTATTGTCGCTGGATTTTATCTGGCAGCTTAATTGAAAATTATTTCTAGTAAGAACATTAAATTATTGCAGACTAAATTGTAAAATATTGCTGTTAATAAACAAATAATCTTATAAAGACAATAAAATATATGATAGGTGTGCTAACATTATACTTGTATAGAAAGCGCATACAATTTGGGAATAACTTAAAAAGGTTGGTGTTGTGGTATGCATGGATTTATTGGCGAATTCTTTGGCACAATGGTTCTTATCCTATTGGGAGCTGGGTGTTGTGCTGGTAATAGTTTAAACAAAACATATGGTAAACAAAGTGGCTGGTGGTTCATTTGTATTTCCTGGGGATTAGCAGTTACGATGGGGGTCTATGTTGCAGGTTTTCTCGGTTCATTGGGACATTTAAATCCAGCAGTAACAATTCCGTTTGCTATCTTTGGCTTGTTCCCATGGAGTAATGTGGTACCTTATTTACTTGGTCAATTCCTCGGTGCATTTGTTGGTGCAGTATTAGTAATTATTCAATTTTATCCACAATTTAAAGCAACTCCAAATGAAGAAGAAGGAAATAGTGTTGGTATTTTTGCTACCCGTCCAGCGGTGAATAGTCCAATTTTTAACTTTCTCTCAGAAGTGATTGCAACCTTTGCATTTATTTTTGTACTTTTAAATCTTGGTAACTTTACTCAAGGAATGAAGCCATTTATTGTCGGGTTGGTTATTGCTGTTGTTGGTACATGTCTTGGTACGACAACAGGTTTTGCCTTAAATCCGGCTCGTGACTGGTCACCACGTTTGGCATATACTATTTTGCCAGTTCCAAATAAGGGTGCTGCAGAATGGTGGTATGCTTGGGTTCCAATGTGTGGCCCAATTGTTGGGGGCCTTCTTGCATGTGCTTTACAAACAGCACTTGTTTAATGATGATAGAAAAGAGGAGGCTAAGCAGCCTCTTTATTTAGTTTAAATGTGGTAGCCCGTAGGAGAAAGCTAATGGAAAAAGAAATATTAAAGAATAGTAATGAACAATTAAAAAAATTTGCGATGATTGTTAACGGCGATAAGCCCATGCGCAAAGTTAAGCCTGAAGAAAAACTAAAGGCAGGAGTAGATTTAGGAACTTCTTCAATTGTTTTAACGGTCCTTGATTCTAAAAATAGAATTGTGTATGGAGCATATGAATATGACCATGCAGTTCAAGACGGTATCGTAGTTAACTTTATGGAATCAGTTAATATTTTAAGGCGCCTAAAGGAAAAGGCTGAGAAAGTGCTAGGATGTGAGCTTAAGACAGCCTGTGGTGCAATTCCTCCGAAGACTGGTGAAAAAAGTGCTAAAGTGGTTGCTAATGTTATTGAAGAAACTGGTATGATTTGTACAGGTATTGAAGATGAACCAACAGCGGCAGCTAAATTTCTGCGATTAGCTAATGGTACGGTTGTTGATATTGGTGGAGGAACCACTGGAATTAGTGTTTTCAAGAATAATAAGCTCATTCATGTTATTGATGAAGCAACGGGTGGTTTCCACATGACGCTTGTTCTGGGCGGACGCTATAAGATTAAGAATGACGAAGCAGAACAACTAAAGCGTGATAAAGATAAGGAAGCTGAAGTATATGCCGTTATTAAACCAGTTGTAGAAAAGATGGCAGCAATTGTTCAAAACATGGGTGCGGAAGTTATCGACCCAGTAATCGTTGTGGGCGGTGCTACTAACTTTACGGAATTTACAAATACATTCAGTAAGACTTTAAAACGTAAAGTTTATAAGCCGCTTTATCCACAATTTGTAACGCCATTGGGTATTGCAATGTTTGACGATTAAAATAATAAGTAAAGTGAAATACACGTAAAAAGCTCTCTCAAATCGACTTTCGGGCCGACATGAAAGAGCTTTTGCTGTCTTTAAATAATTTTTTCAGTATAAATCCATTGTATTACGGAACAGTCAAAAACGTTTATTTCACTTGCAGGAATAATTGGTTGTGAGCAATCTACTGTATAAACCCAACCGGCTTTGTTACGGACATCGTTTAAATCATTGATTGAATAGATATAAGGATACCCGTTTAAATCGCGGGCTTTAAATGAAATTTCGTTCTTATTAAAGAAGTCTTTTGAAATTTCATAAACAGATTTATTAGATCGCCATTGGAGATTTCGCGGGATGGTATAAATTTTCTTAATTGCAGAATTATATTTGCGATATTTTGAAGGTGTCATTCCAACTTTCTGTTTGAAAATCTTAGTAAAGTAACTTGTTTGTGAGAACCCAACCGAATGAGCTAATTTATTTATTGGCGTATTTGTAAAAATAAGCTTTTCTTGTGCAAGAGCAATCTTTTGCAAATTAATGTAATTGATGAAGTTGTCATTAAAGTAGTTCTTAAAGATTCGACTTAAGTACGAAGGAGATAAATATATTTTTTGGGAAACGTTTTCGAGGGTTAATGATTTTTCGAGATTGGAGTTGATATATTTTAATGCCATCATGATATTTTTTTCAATATCAGATGGTGACGAATCTCCTGCATTATTGCCATTAACTGTGAAATTCGTTGGAAGCGGATAGACGCCAGCACCAGTTGGAGACTCAGAGATACTTAAAATACTGTTAAGGGATTGAGCTAATGAGGAAGCCTTAGAAGCCTCAATTGGATCTAAGATAATAATTTGATTGGATTTATCGCTAATGATTTCTTTGAGTGATGTTTCGATATATTTTCCACACAATTTAATAAAGTCAACATCAATATGTGAGGCATCAAGAATAAAAAATCCGCTCAAAGAACAATTAACAGCCAGTGGAAAAAGAAAGTAGTTTTTGAATCCTAGTTTCCTTAAATAATCTAGGGATACATTTGAATCAAAAAGAAGCGTATTACAATCTACAACAGTGCCAGTCACACTTGTGAAAACAATATTATTCTTAGTGAGATCTTGAAAAGTTTTAGTAACTCTTTGGATGTCGTTAAGAAACTTTGATGAATATTCGTACATAAAAAATCCACCTAACTTATCTTATTTAGAGGTTATTATCAACTATACCCCTACCATACTAGCATATATTTATGCAAAGTAAGCGCTATTTTGTCAATTTAGTAACATATAATTATGCTTTTTTGTCTTTCTATCTAATATACAGATTTTTAAGATAATATATTATAAACGCCATGTTATAGAATGAACATGTACCAAATTGTAAGCGATTTCTTTCATCGCTGATTGTGTTTATACTTTAGGAGGCAATTTTTATGGGACAAGAAGCACTTGGTTTAATTGAAACTAAAGGACTTGTAGCATCAATTGAAGCTGCCGATGCAATGGTTAAGGCAGCTAATGTTAAATTGATCGGTCAAGAAAAAATTGGTCACGGATTAGTAACTGTTATGGTTCGTGGTGATGTTGGTGCTGTTAAAGCATCAGTTGACGCTGGTGTTCAGGCTGCTGAAAATATTGGGGAAGTTGTTTCTAACTACGTAATTCCACGTCCTCAATCTGAAGTCGAAAAGCTCTTACCAAATAAAGAATAAGTTTTTAAAGGTTAAAGCCCTTATACAGACTGCAAGATACAAATATCTGTAATAAGAGCTTTATTATTAGGAGCTTTTATAAGCAGGAGGCAAAAAAATGAATGACTTTCTAAATTCTACTAGCACAGTTCCCGAATTTGTCGGTGCTAGTGAAATTGGTGACACTATCGGAATGGTGATTCCACGTGTTGACCAACAATTACTAGATAAATTGCATGTTACAAAACAATATAAGACACTAGGAATTTTGAGTGATCGTACTGGTGCTGGTCCACAAATCATGGCAATGGATGAAGGTATCAAGGCTACTAATATGGAATGTATTGATGTTGAATGGCCACGTGATACCAAAGGCGGCGGTGGTCACGGATGTTTAATCATCATTGGTGGTGACGATCCAGCTGATGCACGCCAAGCAATTCGTGTTGCTCTTGATAATCTTCATCGAACATTTGGGGATGTTTATAATGCGAAAGCCGGGCACCTTGAACTACAATTTACAGCTCGTGCTGCCGGTGCTGCTCATCTTGGCTTAGGCGCAGTTGAAGGAAAAGCTTTTGGATTAATCTGCGGTTGTCCTTCAGGTATTGGTGTTGTTATGGGAGATAAAGCATTGAAGACTGCTGGTGTAGAACCACTAAACTTTACTTCTCCTAGTCACGGAACAAGTTTCTCAAATGAGGGATGCTTGACCATTACCGGTGATTCAGGTGCCGTTCGTCAAGCTGTTATGGCTGGACGAGAAGTTGGATTAAAGTTGTTGTCACAGTTTGGTGAAGAACCAGTTAATGATTTCCCATCATACATTAAGTAGATCTGGAAGGAGGACTACTTTATTATGAAACGTCAAAAACGTTTTGAAGAACTAGAAAAGCGACCAATTCATCAAGATACATTTGTTAAGGAATGGCCTGAAGAAGGTTTCGTTGCAATGATGGGTCCAAATGACCCTAAGCCAAGTGTAAAAGTTGAGAACGGTAAGATTGTCGAAATGGATGGCAAGAAGCGGGAAGACTTTGACCTAATTGACCTCTACATTGCTAAGTATGGAATTAACGTTGACAATGTTGAAAAGGTTATCAATATGGACTCAACTAAGATTGCACGGATGTTAGTTGATCCAAATGTATCACGTGAATCCATTATTGAAATTACTTCTGCACTAACTCCAGCGAAAGCCGAAGAAATTATCAGTAAGCTTGACTTTGGTGAAATGATTATGGCTATCAAGAAGATGCGTCCGCGTCGGAAACCAGATAACCAATGTCACGTTACTAACACGGTTGATAACCCTGTTCAAATTGCTGCCGATGCTGCCGATGCTGCACTTCGTGGCTTCCCAGAACAAGAAACTACTACTGCCGTTGCCCGTTACGCACCATTTAATGCTATTTCAATTTTGATTGGTGCTCAAACTGGTCGTCCTGGTGTATTAACACAATGTTCTGTTGAAGAAGCAACCGAATTGCAATTGGGAATGCGTGGTTTTACCGCTTATGCTGAAACTATTTCAGTTTATGGTACTGACCGGGTATTTACTGACGGTGATGATACACCATGGTCTAAAGGATTCCTTGCATCATGTTATGCATCACGTGGTTTGAAGATGCGGTTTACTTCAGGTGCCGGTTCAGAAGTTTTGATGGGTTACCCAGAAGGTAAGTCAATGTTATATCTTGAAGCACGTTGTATTTTACTTACCAAGGCTTCAGGTGTTCAAGGATTGCAAAACGGTGCCGTAAGTTGTATTGAAATTCCAGGTGCTGTTCCTAACGGTATCCGGGAAGTTCTTGGTGAAAACCTATTATGTATGATGTGTGATATTGAATGTGCTTCTGGTTGTGACCAAGCATACTCACACTCAGATATGCGGCGGACTGAACGGTTTATTGGTCAATTTATTGCCGGTACTGATTACATTAACTCTGGTTATTCATCAACTCCTAACTACGATAACACATTCGCTGGTTCAAACACTGATGCAATGGACTATGACGACATGTATGTTATGGAACGTGACTTAGGTCAATACTATGGTATTCATCCAGTTCAAGAAGAAACAATTATTAAGGCTCGTAATAAGGCTGCCAAGGCATTACAAGCTGTATTTGAAGATCTTGGACTACCTAAGATTACTGATGAAGAAGTTGAGGCTGCTACATATGCTAACACTCACGATGACATGCCAAAACGTGACATGGTTGCAGATATGAAAGCCGCTCAAGATATGATGGACCGTGGTATTACTGCTGTTGATATTATTAAAGCTCTTTATAACCACGGATTTAAGGACGTTGCTGAAGCCGTATTGAACCTTCAAAAGCAAAAGGTTGTTGGTGATTACCTTCAAACTTCATCAATCTTTGATAAGAATTGGAACATCACTTCTGCTGTAAATGACGGAAATGACTACCAAGGTCCAGGTACTGGATACCGTCTATATGAAGACAAGGAAGAATGGGATCGGATTAAAGATCTTCCATTCGCACTTGATCCAGAACACTTGGAACTATAGAGAGGAGGTAATCTCTTATGGCTGATATCGATGAAAATTTACTTCGTAAGATCGTTAAAGAAGTTTTAAACGAGACTAATCAAATTGATACTAAAATCAATTTTGACAAGGATAATAACAGCACTGCAACTGCTACCGAAGAAGTTCAACAACCAAATAGTAAGGCGGTTCCTGAAAAGAAACTTGATTGGTTCCAACCAATTGGTGAAGCAAAACCAGGTTACTCAAAGGATGAAGTTGTAATTGCCGTTGCACCTGCATTTGCGACAGTTTTAGATAAAACTGAAACTGGTATTCCACATAAAGAAGTTCTTCGACAGGTAATTGCCGGTATTGAAGAAGAAGGACTTAAGGCTCGGGTAATCAAGGTATACCGGACCTCAGATGTTGCTTTCTGTGCTGTTCAAGGTGATCACTTATCTGGTTCAGGAATTGCAATTGGTATCCAATCTAAAGGAACAACTGTTATTCACCAAAAGGATCAAGACCCATTAGGTAATCTTGAACTATTCCCACAGGCTCCTGTTCTTACACCAGAAACCTTCCGGGCAATTGGTAAAAATGCAGCAATGTATGCTAAAGGCGAATCTCCAGAACCAGTTCCAGCTAAGAACGATCAACTTGCTCGTATTCACTACCAAGCTATTTCAGCAATTATGCATATTCGTGAAACTCACCAAGTTGTTGTTGGAAAGCCTGAAGAAGAAATCAAAGTTACGTTCGATTAAGGAGGCATAACAGATGAGTGAAGTTGATGATTTAGTAGCAAAGATCATGGCACAGATGGGAAATAGCTCATCTTCTGACAGTTCAGCAAGTGCTACTTCAGTAAATAATGGTAAGGAAATGACAGCGGATGACTATCCTCTTTACCAAAAACACCGTAATTTAGTAAAGACGCCAAAGGGATCAAACCTTGATGACATTACCTTACAAAAGGTTGTAAATAACCAAGTTGATCCAAAAGAATTACGTATTACTCCAGAAGCTCTAAAACTCCAAGGTGAGATTGCCGCAAATGCCGGTCGACCAGCAATTCAAAAGAACCTGCAACGGGCTGCTGAATTAACACGTGTGCCAGATGATCGTGTCTTACAAATGTATGACGCATTACGGCCATTCCGTTCGACAAAGCAAGAATTATTAGATATTGCTAAAGAGCTTCGTGATAAATATCACGCTGAAGTATGTGCGGCTTGGTTTGAAGAAGCTGCAGATTACTATGAGAGCCGAAAGAAGCTCAAGGGTGATAACTAGTATTTGATAAAGTAGGGAGTTTTTTGTATGGCAACTGAAAAGGTAATTGGTGTTGATATTGGTAATTCTTCCACTGAAGTAGCGTTAGCTGATGTTGCCGATAATGGAACAATTAACTTTATTGGCTCTGGAATAGCCCCTACTACTGGTATCAAGGGTACAAAGCAAAACCTAGTTGGAATTAGAGATTCCATCAATCAAGTTCTTAATAAGGCTAATTTAACAATTAATGATATTGATCTTATTAGGATTAATGAGGCAACACCGGTTATTGGTGACGTAGCGATGGAAACAATTACTGAAACTGTCGTAACTGAGTCAACCATGATCGGGCACAATCCTGATACTCCAGGCGGTATTGGGACAGGAGCAGGAATAACGGTTAAACTATTAGATCTTGTAAAAAAGACTGATAAAAATAAAAACTATATTGTTGTTGTTCCTAAAGATATTGATTTTGAAGACGTTGCTAAATTGATTAATGCATATGTTGCTTCAGGTTATAAGATTACAGCTGCAATTTTAAAAAATGATGATGGTGTGTTAGTTGATAATCGATTGAATAAGCCAATCCCGATTGTTGATGAAGTTGCCATGATTGATAAAGTTCCGTTAGACATGCTGGCAGCTGTTGAGGTTGCTGGTCCTGGACAAGTTATCTCGCAGCTTTCAAATCCATATGGTATTGCTACCTTATTTGGATTAAATTCTGAAGAAACTAAAAACATTGTTCCAGTCTCACGTGCGCTAATTGGTAACCGCTCTGCCGTTGTTATTAAGACCCCAGCAGGGGATGTTAAAGCACGTGTAATCCCAGCGGGTAATATTATTATTAACGGTGATACCGGGAAAGAAGAAGTCGGAGTTTCAGAGGGTGCTGATGCCATTATGAAGAAGGTTTCTAGTTTCCGTCATATTAATGATATTACCGGGGAATCTGGGACTAATGTTGGTGGAATGCTTGAAAATGTTCGCCAGACAATGGCTGACTTAACTGGGAAGAAGAATAGTGAAATCGCTATTCAAGATTTGCTGGCTGTAGATACACAGGTACCTGTAGAAGTTCGTGGCGGTTTAGCTGGTGAGTTCTCTAATGAATCGGCAGTTGGAATTGCTGCGATGGTTAAGTCTGATCACCTTCAAATGGAAGTAATTGCTAAGTTAATTGAAGATGAATTCCATACGAAGGTTGAGATTGGTGGTGCTGAAGTTGAATCTGCAATTCGTGGTGCTTTAACAACGCCAGGAACAGATAAACCGATTGCAATTCTTGACTTAGGTGCCGGATCAACTGATGCTTCAATTATTAATAATGAAGATCGGACAGTTGCAATTCACCTAGCTGGTGCCGGCGACATGGTTACAATGATTATCAATTCTGAATTAGGCTTAAATGATATTCACTTAGCAGAAGATATTAAACGCTATCCATTAGCTAAAGTTGAAAACCTATTTCAAATTCGGCATGAAGACGGATCAGTACAGTTCTTTGAAGATCCGCTTCCGTCGTCATTGTTTGCCCGTGTCGTTGTAATTAAACCAGATGGGTATGAACCGGTTACCGGAAATCCAAGCATTGAGAAGATCAAGCTGGTTCGACAAAGTGCAAAAAAGCGTGTGTTTGTAACAAATGCATTGCGAGCTCTTAGGTACGTTAGCCCGACAGGTAACATTCGTGATATTCCATTTGTCGTAATTGTTGGTGGTTCTGCCTTAGACTTCGAGATACCACAATTAGTAACAGATGAATTAGCGCATTTTAATTTAGTTGCTGGTCGTGGAAATGTTCGTGGAATAGAAGGACCAAGGAATGCCGTTGCGACAGGATTGATTCTCCGTTATGGCGAAGAAAGAAGGAAGCAATATGAACAATGATTCAGAGCGTCCTTCAATCATCGTGGGTGTTGAAAATGGAACTGCTATTCCCAAGAGTGCTACACCACTATTCAACGGGATTGAAGAAGAACAAATACCAGTAGCGGTCAGAGAAATCGATATTGATAACGTTGTAAGCCGAGCATATCAATCGGCGCTTGCATCGCGATTATCGGTTGGGATTGCTTTTGATGGTGATCGTTTTATCGTTCACTATAAAAATTTAAAAGAAGATAAACCGCTATTCGATGAAACAATTAGCGATGGTAAGCAATTACGAATTCTAGGAGCAAATGCAGCGCGATTAGTAAAGGGAATTCCCTTTAAGGAAATGGTAAACAGGTGATTTAGTTATGAAGTCTTTAGGCTATGTAGAATGTAATGGATTATCTGGTGCTATTGTTGCTGCTGATCGAATGCTAAAGACTGCGGATGTTGACCTTAGTAGTATTCAAAATACAAAGGGAAATGGCTGGGTTACATTACAAGTTAGCGGTGAACTATCTGCTGTAACGGTTGCTGTTGAAGCCGTTAAGGATTATTTGCCGAATGTGTATGTAACGTCAGTAGTTATTGGTCGTCCTGCTTCGGGATTAAGTTCTTTAGGAAAGACAGATTTATTAAATCAGGGTCCTAAGAAGAAAGAGTCTAATCAAAAACCGATGGAGAAAACAGTGACTATTAAACCGGAGCCAGTTAGAGATAGCATTAATGAAAAAGTAGATGAACAGGTCGAAGAATCTTCTAATAAAGATGAGGAGCCACTGTCATCAGATAATTCTAAAACAGTAGACGGTCCTGATAATGAACAGGATGTAAGTTCTAATGAAAAGGTCACATGCAACATGTGCGGTGATCCAAAATGTCCACGAAAATTAGGTGAACCACATAAAAAGTGCATTCATTACAACGAATTAAAGAAAAAATAGGAGGAATATATTATGAATAACGCTTTAGGAATGATTGAAACTAAAGGTTTAGTTGCATCAATTGAAGCAGCTGATCAAATGGTAAAGGCAGCTAATGTTACATTAACAGGTCAAGAAAAAATTGGTAGCGGATTAGTAACTGTTATGATCCGTGGTGATGTTGGTGCTGTAAAAGCCGCTGTTGATGCTGGGGTTCAAGCTGCTGAAGGCGTTGGTGAAGTTGTATCATCTTACGTAATTCCACGTCCTCACGAAGAAGTTGAAAAGATCTTACCAGTATCAGGCAGTGACGCTGAATAGTTAAAATAAAGGAAGATTATTTATGGATGAAGAACATTTAAGGACGCTTATTCGGGCGATTATTAAGGAAACCCTTAATCCTAATCTCGTTCCGATTGGTGTTTCAAATCACCATGTTCACTTAACCGAAGAAGATTTTCAAAAACTCTTCCCTGGGCAGAAAATAGAAATGCTTAAGAAGTTGCGGCAACATGCTGATTTTGCTGCAAAACAGACAGTGGATTTAATCGGACCAAAGGGAACAATCAAGAATGTTCGATTAATGGGACCATATCGTTCACATTCACAAGTTGAAATCGCTCGTTCTGAAAACTTTACGCTTGGAATAGATGCGCCAATTAGGATGTCAGGTGATCTTGATGGTACGCCGTCAATTAAGGTTCGATCACCATACGCTGAGATTGAAATTCAAGGTGTAATTGTTGCTAAACGACACATCCACATGAGCCTTGAAGATGCTAAACGTTTCGGTGTTAAGCTTGGCGACTCCATGCAGGTTGAAGTTGATGGCGATGGTGGACGTAAGACAATTTTTGATGACGTTGTTGCCCGTCCACGTGAAGATTTCGTTCTTGAAATGCATATTGATACAGACGAAGCCAATGCTGCAAATGTTGGACTAGGTAACAATTCTTACGGAAAAGTTATCATTAAGAAAAAAGATTAACTCTTTAAGGATTACGAGGGGGTGAATAAATGGATAGCCTATTACAACAGGTTATGCACCGATTAGAAGAACGAAAGCGTACTAGTACGGATGTTTCTTTTGATCAGCAGGTTGCCCCGCCTAGTGAACAAATTTTTTTGCGGAACGGAAAAGTTATTCTTAGAAATATATCAATTAGTCTAGTAAAGGATTTGTATTCAATGGAAAAAACTAATGCTTGGGTTAACTGGGTGTTAGAAGGAATTAGCTATGATGTTAAATTTTATTTTTTGATTAACGAACAAATGGTTAATTTTATTCCACGAATGATGATTTTAGACTGGCCAATCCTCTTTGTTGTTGATAATGAATCGCCAGTGATTGCCAGTCATAATCGAATTATTACAAGAGGAGAAATAGCTGCTAAACCAGATAAATCAATTCTTGTCAGATATCAAAAGCAGTTCATTACTGATGAAGCGATTGATATTTGTAACTACAAAAAAATAAAAATTAAGATTAGGACTGAAGAAAATTGTATATGGCGAGAGTAGTAGGTAGTGTTGTTGCAACCCAAAAGGATCCATCTCTAGTTGGGAAAAAGCTAATGATTGTCCAGCAGATTAATTCAGACCAGCAGCCGGTGAGATTTGAACAGGTCGCAGCCGATACGGTAAATGCTGGGATTGGTGACAATGTATTAATCGTAAGAGGCGCTGGTGCAAGACGTGCTGATAGAGAACGTGATGAGGACCAACCTAGGGATGTTAATGATTGTACTATTGTAGGAATAATTGACCGTTTTGATAAGTAGTACACATTGGAGGAATTAAAATGGCTATTTACACAAAAGGTGGTGACAAAGGAGAAACAAGCTTATTTGATGGTACAAGGGTGCCTAAAGACTCTTTGCGGGTTGAAACTTACGGAACTTTTGATGAATTGAATGCCAATATCAGTTTGGCAGATAAATTTTGCGAGAGTAAACGTAATAAAAAACTTTTGCAAGAAGTTGAATATAAGATGTTTTTTCTTCAAGGTGAGATAGCTACCGAAAAAAGGCAATATTTTACAGACAAAAGTAAAATTATTACCGATGAAGATACTCGTCGATTAGAAAAAATAATCGATGAATATACAGCTAAGTTGCCGCCAGTTCATAGCTTTATCTTACCGGGGTCAAGTACTGCTGGTGCACAACTCCATGTTTGTCGGACGATTTGTCGACGAGCCGAAAGATTATTTGTCAGATTATCAAAAGATGTTAAGTTTCGTCCTGAGTTAGAGCGATACGTAAACCGATTATCTGATTTCTTGTATATTGTGGCTCGTGATGAGGACTACGAGGATTTATTAAATACTGTTACTGATAATGTAATTAAAATCTATCAACGTTATCAGGAAGAAAAGGACGTGCGTTAAGAATGAATGAAGAACAAATTAGTAAGATTGTTGAAAGCGTAATCAATAGCAATAATTCTAAGAACTTATTTGATCGTCATAAAATGGAAAAGGTAATTGATGCAGCTGTTGCCCGTGCTAATGAGCTTGGCGTAGGCGTAACAATTGCAATTATGAAGGCTGATCAAGTACTTCAAATGAGTTACCATATGCCAAATGCTAACTTAGTAAGTTGTACGCTTGCTCCTAAAAAGGCATGGTCTGCACTTGCAATGAAGGAACCAACAAAAGATATCAGTAAAGACATCCAACCTGGTGCCGGATTATATCAAATGGAAACAATGCTTGATGGTCGCTTAGCATCATTTGCTGGTGGTATTCCATTGAAGATTAATGATGAAATCATTGGTTCAATTGGTGTTAGCGGTGGATTGGTTGAAGAAGATCAATCAATTTGTGAAGCTGCTGTTGCAGAATTCTTGAAGGAGAGTAAATAGATATGCAGATCAATGATATTGAAAGTGCTGTTCGCAAGATCCTAGCAGAAGAATTAGATAATGCTAGTTCTAATAATGCAGCAGTTACTAACGATGATGGACATCGCGGTATTTTTACCAATGTTAATGATGCAATTGTCGCTGCTAAAGCTGCCCAAGAAGTATACCGTGACAAGCCAATTGCGGTTCGGCAACAAGTAATTGATGCCATCAAGGAAGGCTTCCGTCCATATATTGAAAAGATGGCAAAGGATATCAAAGAAGAAACTGGAATGGGAACGGTAGAAGCAAAGATTGCTAAATTGCATAATGCTCTATACAACACTCCAGGCCCAGAAATTCTTGAACCAGTCACTGAAAACGGCGATGGCGGAATGGTTATGTATGAACGGTTACCATACGGTGTTATTGGTGCTGTTGGCCCAAGTACAAATCCTTCTGAAACAGTTATTGCAAATGCAATTATGATGCTTGCTGGTGGAAATACGCTATACTTTGGTGCTCACCCTGGTGCTAAGAACATAACTCGTTGGACGATTGAAAAGATGAACGACTTCATTGCTGATGCAACTGGTCTTCACAATTTAGTTGTAAGTATCGAAACGCCAACAATTGAATCCGTTCAACAGATGATGCAGCATCCAGATATTGCTATGCTTGCTGTAACCGGTGGACCTGCTGTTGTTCACCAAGCAATGACTAGTGGTAAGAAGGCTGTTGGTGCTGGTCCAGGTAATCCTCCAGCAATGGTTGATGCTACAGCTGATATCGACCTAGCTGCGCATAATATTATTACTTCAGCTTCATTTGATAATGATATTTTATGTACTGCTGAAAAGGAAGTTGTTGCAGAAAGCAGCATTAAGGATGAATTAATCCGGAAGATGCAAGATGAAGGTGCTTTTGTTGTTAACCGTGAGCAGGCTGATAAACTTGCTGATATGTGCATTCAAGATAATGGTGCTCCTGATCGGAAGTTTGTTGGTAAGGATGCAACCTACATCTTAGACCAAGCTAATATTCCATACACTGGCCATCCAGTAGAAATTATCTGTGAATTACCAAAGGAACACCCATTAGTAATGACAGAAATGTTAATGCCAATCTTGCCAGTTGTTTCTTGCCCAACGTTTGACGATGTCTTAAATACTGCTGTTGAAGTAGAGCAAGGCAACCACCATACTGCAACTATTCATTCTAATAATTTGAAGCATATCAATAATGCTGCTCACCGGATGCAATGTTCAATCTTTGTTGTTAATGGTCCATCCTATGTTGGAACAGGTGTTGCTGATAATGGTGCTCACTCAGGTGCTTCAGCATTAACAATTGCCACGCCAACTGGTGAAGGAACATGTACTGCAAGAACCTTTACTCGCCGTGTTCGTTTGAATTCGCCACAAGGGTTCTCAGTCCGTAATTGGTACTAATGGGAGGCATAATGCCGATGGAAAAATTTAGTATGCCAACCCGTATTTATTCGGGAACAGATAGTTTGAAAGAGTTAGAAACTCTTCATAATGAACGAATTTTATTAGTTTGTGATTCATTCTTACCAGGCAGTGACACATTAAAGGAAATTGAAAGCCATATTAATGATAGTAATAAATGCGAAATTTTCTCTGATGTTGTCCCAGATCCACCGCTGGATAAGATTATGGAAGGGGTTCAACAATTCTTAAAGCTGAAACCAACAATTGTAATTGGTATCGGTGGTGGTTCTGCAATGGACACCGGTAAAGGAATTCGCTTCTTTGGTGAAAAGCTTGGTAAGTGCAAGATTAATGAGTATATTGCAATTCCAACAAC
Source organism: Limosilactobacillus albertensis (assembly GCF_014145555.1). Classification (NCBI taxonomy): domain Bacteria; kingdom Bacillati; phylum Bacillota; class Bacilli; order Lactobacillales; family Lactobacillaceae; genus Limosilactobacillus; species Limosilactobacillus albertensis. The sequence continues at coordinate 123,603 of NZ_JACIVD010000055.1, read as the reverse complement.
AAGTGGAACTGGTTCAGAAGTTACTAATACTGCGGTTATTTCTGATACTAAAGAACATCGTAAGATTCCAATTCTTGAAGACTACTTGACACCAGACTGTGCTTTGCTTGATCCTAAATTGGTTATGACTGCACCAAAGAGTGTTACTGCTTATTCGGGAATGGATGTTTTAACTCATGCCCTTGAATCATTAGTTGCTAAGGACGCTAATTTATTTACCGTTGCATTATCAGAAGAAGCAATTGATGCGGTAACTAAATGTCTTGTTGAATGTTACCGTCATAGTGACAATGTTGACGCACGTAAGATTGTTCATGAAGCGTCTAATATTGCCGGAACAGCCTTTAATATTGCTGGACTTGGCATTTGTCATTCAATTGCCCACCAATTGGGTGCTAACTTCCACGTTCCTCATGGTTTAGCAAACACAATGTTATTACCATATGTTGTTGCATATAATGCTGAACACTGTGAAGAGGCTTTGCATAAGTTTGCAGTTGCTGCTAAGAAAGCCGGAATTGCTGCACCTGGGGTTGGTGACCGTTTGGCTGTTAAACGCCTGATTGCAAAGATTCGTGAAATGGCACGGCAAATGAATTGTCCAATGACCCTCCAAGCATTTGGAGTTGATCACGCAAAAGCAGAAGCAGCCGCTGATACAGTTGTTGCTAATGCGAAGAAGGATGCAACATTCCCTGGCAATCCAGTTGTTCCTTCAGATGATGATCTGAAGATGATTTACGAAGCAATAATTCGTTAACTTAGTTTATTTGGAGTGATTAGATGTCTAAAAAAATACTTGCAATTAATTCTGGTAGTTCATCAATCAAATTTAAACTTTATTTGATGCCAGAAGAAAAATTATTAATTAGCGGCTCTGCAGAAAATCTCGGTTCTTCAACAAGTCAGCTTTCATACAAAACTGAAAAAACTGGAGAAACCAGACAACTACCATTAAAAAATCATTCAGAAGCAATTGACCATATAATTGATGTTCTGATGACAAGCGGTGTTGTCAAGGATAAGTCTGAAATTTACGGTGTCGGGCACCGTATCTCTCATGGTGGGAGCTACTATACACATGCAGTAGCGGTCACTCCAGAAGTAGAAAAACGAATTGATGAATTAAAGGTATTATCTCCTCTCCATAATCCAAATGGTTTAGCGGGAATAAAGGCTTTTGAGAAATTTCTTCCAGATGCTAAGGAAGTTGTTACTTTTGATAATTCGTTCCATCATACGATTCCTAAAAAGGCTTATATGTATGCTTTGCCATATGAGTTTTATGAAAAATATCAAATTCGTCGTTATGGTTTCCATGCTCCTTCCCATCAATATGTTTCTGAAAAGGCACGGGAATTATTTGGAAAAGAAAAGACGCGCCGCATGATTACATGCCATTTGGGTAATGGATCGAGCGTTTCAGCAATTTTAGACGGGAAGTCAGTTAACTCATCAATGGGCTTTACGCCTTTAGCAGGGGTTGTAATGGGAACCCGTTGTGGGGATATTGATCCAGAAATAATTCCATTTTTAGAAGAAGAACTTAATATTGATTCTCACGAAATGCGCCGAATCATGAATGAAGATTCCGGTTTAAAGGGATTATCAGGGATTTCTAATGATGAACGAGAAATTGAAAGTGCGGCTAAAAATGGCAATGAACGTGCTCAGTTAGCATTAGATGTATTTGTTCACTCGATTCAGCAATATATTGGTGCTTATACAACTGACCTTGATGGATTAGACACCTTAGTATTTACTGCGGGAATTGGCGAACATGCTGCTTATATTCGTAGTCAAATTTGTAAAAACCTTGATTATCTCGGGGTTAAGATTGATGAAGAAAAGAATAAGCAGAATGCACTTAGCATTGAAGCACCGGATAGTAAAGTTAAGGTTGCAGTTATTCCGACAAACGAAGAAATCATTATTGCTCGTGATGTAATGAATGTAACTCAGCAACATTAGGATAGGGATGGTGTTATGGCTAGACAGGATATTCAACGAACAATTCAAGAATATGTTCCAGGTAAGCAGGTGACATTAGCCCATATTGTAGCCAATCCTACGCCAGATATTTACGAAAAATTGGGAATTCAGACACCTAAAAATGCACTTGGGATTCTAACAATTACGCCTAGTGAAGCATCAATTATTGCTGGTGATATTGCAACAAAATCTAGTAACGTTACGTTAGGCTTTATTGATCGTTTTAGTGGGTCAGTTGTTATCGTCGGTGAAGTTTCCGAGGTTGAATCGGCATTGCGTCATGTTGTTGATAAACTACATGCATTACTAGGTTTTGATGTTCCTGAGATTACACGAACATAGTTTAGAAGTGTATTCATTCAGTAAATCATATGAATGGATACACTTCTTTAGAAAGGAGGGGGATGCAAAATGACGATGCACCAGCGGATCTTGACGTTTAATAATGGTTTTAATTTCCGTGATCTTGGCGGGTATAAGACGCTAAACGGTCAGGTCTTAAAATGGAATAATCTCGTTCGTTCTGCGCATCTCTCCTATTTTGATCGATTTGAGCAACGAGAACTTTATAGGTATGGTATAAGGGCAGTGATTGATTTTCGCTCAACATCAGAAGTTGCATTGTATCCAGACCAATTAACATCATTGATAAAGTATATTCGAATACCAGTATTTGATAATGATATTACTGAAAGCAACGTTGATATTATTGAAGCGCGGAAAGTATTTTCCAAAGATCCGCGAGCGGGATTTAATCGGATGCTATCTGTATATCGCCAATTTGTTACTGATGAGCAGGCGCAGGAAGCTTTTCATCAATTTATAAAAAAACTATGCCTGCATTCAACGCAAGGCGGAATTTTGTTCCATTGTTCGGCAGGAAAAGATCGAACAGGGTTAGCAGCTATTTACTTGCTAAGTTTGTTAGGTGTTCCAGAATCCACAATTTATGAGGATTATATTTTAACTAATAAGACTTCTGTTAAAAGAATAAAGGAACGGTTGCGCTTTGCTGTGGAGGCTGATTTGGGTGAGAATTACTTGCACTCAATTTATGATCTTTCAACAGCTAACAAGTGTTATTATGATCAGGCAATCTCTCTAATCAATTCTAAATATGGCGGAATGCAAAATTATTTACATGATGTATTGCAAATTAGTAATTCAATGGTTGAACAGTTAAAGTATCTGTACTTAGAAAAGTAATTTAAGTTGTTTGAATACTTGAGTAAAGATGGGCAAAAGCTTAATTTTACGGTTAAGCTTTTGCCCATCTTACGATATGATTAAAATAAGTAAAGCGGTAACATTATTAACTGCTTTACTTATACATAATTATTTTAGGTGATAGTAATGACAACTCTTCTTTTAATCCGCCATGGTGAAACTTATGCGAATCGGCTAAATTATATTCAGGGAACACTAAATAATAGGCTTGCAACACTGACAGAGCGTGGGATTGCAGATGCAAAAGCCTATCAAGAAGTGTTAAAACACAACCAAATTGATTTTGCTTACACTAGTCCGTTAAAGCGGGCATTAGCAACCAGTAAAATTATTTGTAATCACACCAATATTAATGTGCGGGTTGATTCACGACTGTCAGAAATTTCATATGGACAGTGGAACGGAACGGCAATTGATGACTTGAAAAGGCAGTACACAACGTATTTTGATTCGGAGACCAATGATGTTTATCCGCACTCGATTGAAATTAATAATGGTGAAAGCTTCGCACATGCACGGAAGAGAGTCTGGACGTTTGTTACTGAAATCTCACGAAAATACCCTAGTCAAACGATCCTAGTTGTGACACACGGCTGGGTAATTAAAAATATTATCTCTTTGTGTTTGAATAACACAGATGGTACTGCTTTTAAGAACCCGCAAAACTTGAGTGTTAGCAAAATTCAAGTTGATCCGGTGATTGGAAAGCAGAAGGTATGTTATTATAACAGGCCACTTAAAGGAATTGGTAAATTATGAATCTTTTGGCAGTCCTAATGATTTTTATCGGGTTGAACATTGATACTTTCATTGCCTTATTATTCGTTTTACGAAACTATAACTATCGATTGCCGATTACTGCTTTTGTTACGGCAACAATTACGTTATGGATTCTAGGAGTAGTGTTAGGAAAAGGGTTAGCGGCGCTTTTTCCTGACTGGATTACAGGTTTTATGGGAATTGTTTTAATTTTTCTAGCAGTATTCGGTCAAAATGATGATAATGAGAATATTAACACTGGTTTTACATCATTATTCTTGTTTTGCTTAAGTCTTGGCGGTGATAACTTAGCTGTTTATATTCCTTGGGCGGTAAATTTGTCGTGGCTGGAAATAATCCAGATTGGAATAATTTTTACGATTTGTTCAGTTATTCTTATTTTATTAGGAAAAACAATTATTTCATTTGGCCCGATTGCAGGATTACTAGAAAAATATGGTAATTATGGAAGTAAGATCGTATATGTTTTAGCCGGATTATATATAATTTGGAATAGTCATTTAATAAATCACTTATGGATATTGATTAATTAAGTTCTGCAAGCAATTTATCGATATTAATATTTTTAACAGCGGAGATGGGGATAACCTTTTTGACTCCGGCGCTAAGCAATAGTTTTTTTGAATATTCAATATCAGCTGGGTCATTTACCAAATCAATCTTAGTAATAACGCCGATCGTTGGCTTACTAAACATTGAGCAGAAACCAGCAGGGAAAACTAACCGCTTATCAACAGCACTCTGTAATAAAACCACGATATCCGCATCCATTGAAGTTACACGGAGCGTGCTCATCATATTGTGGTGTTCCATGTATTCACCTGGTGTGTCGATGATGTTTGAAGTGAACTCAACAGCTTGGGTTTTGTTATATCTAATTTGCTGATGTTCTAACCGTTGAGTAAGTGTCGTTTTTCCACAAGCAATGGCTCCAATAAACATAGTCCTTTTCATGTTACTACCTCCAGTAAATTCTATAAAATTATACTATTTAACTGTATTATAATAAAAGCGGTTACACATAGCCATGGAATATTAGATAATTAAGTGAGGAATACAAAATGTTAACGGCACATGTAGTTTATGCCACAATGACTGGCAATAATGAGGAAGTTGCAAATATTGTTTGTGATAGCTTAACAAATTTAAACGTAAAGGTGATTGAGTCAGAGATTTCTCAGACAGATGTTACTGAGTTTGCTAAGGCGGACATTTTAGTTGTATGCGCATATACATATGACGAAGGCGCAATGCCCGAAGAGGGACTTGATTTCTATGATGACCTCCAGGAAACGGATTTAACGGGCAAGGTATATGGAGTTGCAGGCTCAGGTGATAAATTTTATGGTGAATATTTTAATACAACCGTAGATCACTTTGATGAAGCATTTAAAAAGGCAGGGGCAACATCAGGAGCTGAAAAGGTGAAGATCGATTTAGAACCTTATGAAGAAGATATTGAACGTTTAAATACATTTGCAAAAGGATTGGTTGAAACTGCGACTAAGTAAGTAGTTTGAAAGGAATGGTTATAATGGCAAGAGTTGGGGTATTAATTGGTAGCTTAAGTAAAGATTCATACAGTCGAAAGGTAGCTGATTATTTTACTGCTCTTCCTACTAGTCTCGAGTTTGTAGAGTTGAATTACTCGATCTTACCGTTCTATAATCCGGATTTAGAGAAAAAGCCGCCAATCGAATGGCAAGCATTTAGAAAAGCAACAGATAGTGTTGATGCATTACTGATTGTGACACAGGAGTATAATTATTCGATTCCAGGGGGATTGAAAAACGCATTGGATGTTCTTTCAGTTCCTTCGCCCAACCAGCATTTGATAGGAAAGCCGGTATTAGCAATGACAGATTCTGCAGGCGAAAAGGGAGGAATTATTGCTAATGCACACCTTCACCAGGTATTACGCTACTTGGGGATGAGGGTAATGAATTGTACAATTGCGATTGGTAATGTCCAATCAGTCTTCAAAGACGGCCGTAATCATGATGCAAAACTTGCAAGACGTTTAGCTCAGGATATTAAAGATTTTGCCAAATTTATTGGTGAAAGCAACTTGCCATATCAAGCATGTATTGATATGGGGCATAATTTCTGTTATTCGCCCAATGAATTGGCATTATTAGATGGTTCAGGAGCTAAGATTGCGACAATCACACTGGATAATTCAGAGGGAAAAACGGTAGTGATTGAAGAAGTTACAGTGGCTTCTGAATATCGCGGTCAAGGACTTGCAAATAAGATAATGACAACGCTAATGTGGCTTGTTGAAGGGGCGGATCACCAGGTAAAGGCTAATTGCCCATTTGCTAAAAGCTATTTAGAAACACATCCGCAATTTCAAAATATCTTTGTAAAGTAAAAGAGAAACTACACTCAGATTAATTAATTCTGAAGTGTAATTTCTCTTTTTTTGTTGGACTAATGAAACACGTCTTTACTGTTGCGATAGAGTACATCCTGTTGTTGATCAAGGTAGTTGGCATATCGGGCGGCTGCAAAGAAGTAATCAGAAAGGCGGTTAATGAAGGTCAAAACATCTTGATTTATTTCTTCTTCCTGCATCAATAGAACGATGCGTCTTTCTGCGCGACGAGTAGTTGTTCGTGCAATATGAAGTGCAGAAGCTACCTGACTGCCACCAGGAAGAATAAACTTTTTAACTGCTGGAACCACTTCTGTATAAGTGTCAATCTTTTGTTCAAGCCAAGCTGTTGGCTCTTTTTGATGAAATTCAAATGAATGTCGTTCATCTTCAGCAGGAGTCGCCAAATCGTGACCGCAATCAAATAGTAGTTGTTGTATTTCTTCCAGTTCATTAGATAACTTTGCTGTTTGCGAGGTTAAAAGTGATATGGTATAACCGACCCATGAATTAAGCTCATCGATTTCTCCATAGGCCTCAACGCGTGGATCGCTTTTGAATAGAATTTGCTTTCCAATGATTCTTGTTTGACCCTTGTCGCCATTCTTGGTGTAGATTTTCATTTGGATTAATCCTTTCACTATTTTGCTCTAATTTTACTACTTAAACAATAATGAGTCGGCTGATTTTTCAATAGTAGACTAAATAATACTAAAAGCAACCAAAAAGCTCAAAAAAATAATGCTATCATATCGAAATAAAAGGGTGGTTAACGAAAATTACAAAAATATACTAATAGATTTGCAAAAAAAGACAAAAATAGGGACTGCAAGAAACTAATAATTATTTTTTCTTAACTAATCCAAATATGATTAATCTTTCTTTGTCATATCTGTTGTTAACTATTGAACTTGTGAATTGAACATCGTAATCTAATAAGCGTATAAGAAAACGCTTACTATAGAACTGGCGGTGGTATTGTGAGTAAAATTCATCATGGCGGAAATATTGAGGAAGTAGCGGAAAAATTAAATGTCCCTGTTGAAGAGATTAAGGACTTTAGTGCAAATATTAATCCACTAGGTTTTCCTTCTGACCTTTGGAATGTATTAGTACAGTCATTTGCTAACATCGAAGTATACCCTAATCCGAAGTATCCTGAATTAAAGAAGGCAATTGCAGGGCAGCTTGATGTAGATGCAGATGATGTATTTGTTGGAAATGGCGCTACTGAAATATTGGATGAAGCTATTAGGGCTGAAAAAGCGACTGATGCATTAATATTAGCACCAACGTTTGGCGAATATGAACGTTTATTTAAGCGGACGGGAGTAAAAGTCCACCATTATCAGTTACAAGAGAAGAATGATTTTACCCTTAAGATGGATAACCTTCTTGATTTGCTAAGGGCCCATCATGAAATAACCGTCATTTGTTTAACCAGTCCTAATAATCCTACCGGTCAGGTAATTTCTCCTAAAGATTTGAGGATGCTTACCGATTTCTGCAATAAGCATCATCGATTGTTAATTTTAGATGAATCTTTTATCGATTTGACAGTTGGTAGCCAGCAAAGCTTTGTTACCGAGTTGACGGATCAAGACCGAGTATACATTGTTCGTGCTGCAACTAAGTTTTTTGCAATACCAGGATTAAGGCTAGGCTATGGAATTACAAAAAATAACAAGTTGAAAGCTTTAATGAAGGTCCAAGAAAATACATGGTCGGTTAATGGAATCGCTGATGTATTTGGTCAAAATATGTTTAGGGCTAAGAGATATATAGAATTAACTCACCAATGGCTGGATGTACAACAACCGGCGTTATATGAAGCACTTAGAAAAATTAAAGCAATAAAAGTCTTTCCTAGTGTTACCAATTTCTTCTTGTTTAAGTGCTCTGACCCCGAATTAAGAGAGAAGTTAATAAGGCAACGGATTTTAATTCGCCAATGTGACGACTATGAAGGACTTGGATCAGAATATTATCGAGTGGCAGTGAAGGGACCACAGGATAATGTAATGCTTGTGAATACGCTAAAGAAAGTTTTAGGGCGTGGTGAACGATGAAAAAAGTTTTAATCGCAGGGGTAACAAGTGGCTCAGGCAAAACGACAGCAGTTCTCGGGATCTTAAAAGCATTGAATGACCAGTACAAAATTCAATCATATAAGGTAGGCCCTGATTATGTTGATACAAAGTTTCATACCAGAATAACAAAACGCCCCGCACGTAATCTCGATAATTATCTTGTACCCGAACCAGCAACATTAAACTATTTATTCACGGCTAACACAAAAGGGATTGATTTAGGAATTGTTGAAGGCGTTATGGGATTATATGACGGACTTGGGACAGATAAAGATGCTTATTCGACTGCTAGTATTGCCAAACAATTAAATATTCCAGTTATTTTAGTAATTAATGCGCGGGCTACTTCTACTTCAGCCGCAGCAATCTTAAAGGGATTTATTGAGTTTGATCCTGCTGTACCGATAAAGGGAGTCATTATTAATAATGTAATGAGCAAAAATCATTATGAACTGATTGCAGGAGCGATTCATCGATACTTGAACTTACCGGTTTTAGGTTACCTACCGCACAATGCAGCAATGAGTTTGCCATCGCGCCAATTGGGATTAGTTCCAGATGATGAGCTGCCAAACATTGATAAAAAAATTTCATTAATAGCGGAAGAAGTTAAGAAGCATATTGACCTTGATCAGCTGGTTGAAATTGCTCGACCGCTTACTAATGTTTATCGCGATCCATTTTCCAAAATAAGAGTGAAATTCCGGCTAGGTCTCGCTAAGGATAAGGCGTTTAACTTCTACTATGCGGACAACTTAAGCTTGCTTAAAAAAGCAGGGGTTGAATTAGTTCCGTTTAGCCCGCTTAAAGACAAGAAGCTTCCTAATGTGGATGCTTTGTATTTTGGAGGCGGCTACCCAGAAGAGTTTGCTGCCCAGCTGGCCGCAAATGTAGCAATGAAAAACGAAATAATGGCATTTTCTCAAGCCCAAAAGCCAATTTATGCTGAGTGTGGCGGCTTGATGTACTTGGGGAAAACATTACGAGAAGAGAATAAGAAGTACTCAATGGTAGGAATTTTTAATGGCGAAAGTCAGATGACTCCCCGTTTAAAAAAGTTTGGCTATTGTGTTGCCTATCCTAAACAAGATTGCTTGCTAGGAAACAAGGGACAAGAAATTATTGGACATGAATTTCACCATTCTACGTTTACACCTCTAGATAAGCATCTAACTCCAGTTCTTAATATGCAGAAAATCCGAGACAACAAGATAGTAGATACATGGGATGGCGGATATCAAGTAAGAAGAACGTTTGCTAGCTACCTCCACGTTCATTTCTATCAAAATCAGCAATTATTTATTCAATTTTTGCGTAATTTAGGAGCTGAGGTGCAATGAACATTGTAATTATGGTGTTGCTCGCGTTTATCCTCGATCTTTTAATTGGTGATCCCCATCCTTGGCCACACCCAGTAAAAGCAATTGGACGATTAATCGCAGTGCTAACGAAAAAGCTTAATAAGCCGGAGTATTCTAGGAAAAAGCGTAAATACTTAGGTGTAGCAACATGGCTGATTACGGTCGGTGGCACTGGTCTTGTAGCCTATGTCGTAATGCGATTAGCAATGTTTAATTACTATTTATACATGATTGTAGGGATATACTTAAGTTACACTTGTTTATCTGCTCGGCAATTAGCAATTGAGGCAGAAAAAATAATGAAAAGTCTTAAGCAGGGTAACCTTAAAAAAGCGCGTTACCAAGTAGGGATGATTGTTGGCCGCGACACCGAGAAATTAAGTGCCGAGGAGGTTACCAAAGCGACCATTGAGACGGTTGCTGAAAATACGAGTGACGGTGTGGTCGCCCCGCTGCTGTTTTTAGTTATCGGCGGGCCGGTTCTCGGATTAATGTATAAAGCAATCAACACGCTAGATTCGATGGTTGGATATAGAAATGAAAAGTATCGGGATTTTGGTGAATTTTCCGCTAAGGTAGATGACATCGCAAACTACATCCCCGCTCGATTAACATGGCTTTTCCTGATAATCAGCAGTTGGGTGCTTCGTGATGATACTAGGGAAGCGGTTGCAGTTGGTAAAAGAGATTGTGAGAAGCACTTAAGTCCCAATAGCGCATTTAGTGAGGCGGTAGTAGCAGGGGCACTTCACCTTCAGCTGGGTGGCCCGCACTATTACTTTGGCGAGTTAGTAAAAAAGCCATACATTGGAAATAATCATTTGGTAGTTGCAGCTAACTGGCATTTAAGACGGACGATTACGATGTTGTATATGACGTCATTACTTAGCTTAGGATGTTTTGAACTTATTAGATTATTAATTATTTGGAAGTGAGAAGGATGGAAAAAGAAAGCTATATTACAATTCCCCATCAAATAACCGATAAGAGTTTTCAAATTATTCAAGAAGAAATTGAAAAAATAGACCCTGATTATCGGTTTGAGAATCCGTTACAAGAAGCAGTAATCAAACGAGCAATTCATACAACTGCTGATTTTGATTATTTAAGGAATTTGAAGTTTACCCATAATGTATTGGAAAAAATAAAGGGTGTCTTGATGAATCGGGGAGTTATCTATACTGATACTACCATGGCATTGTCGGGAATTAATAAGCGGCGATTGGATAAACTTGGTGTGAGCTATCATTGTTTAATTCGTGATCCTCAAGTTATCACAATGGCTAAAGAGAAGGGGATTACTCGTTCGATGGCCGCTGTTGAAGTAGCAGCTAATGATTCACGACAAAAAATATTTATTATTGGGAACGCGCCAACTGCCCTTTGCAAAATCATTGAGATGGTCAATGAAAATCAATTGGAAACAGCAGCCGTAATTGGTGTACCGGTTGGTTTTGTTGAAGCAGCTGAGAGTAAGCAGGCACTGTATGAATCAAATATTCCAGCAATTGCAGCACTCGGCAGAAAGGGTGGAAGTAATCTGGCTGCGGCACTGATTAATGCTGTGATGTACAACATGGATATTGAAAAGTTAGGTGATGAATATGGCCGTCACACCAAACAATAATTCAGAAGATAATTACGTCTACTATAACGGTCGTAAACTACGGAAAGGATTTACAACAGGAACAACAGCGACTGCAGCAACAGTAGCGGCAATTAGGACGTTGTTAAATCAGGAACCGCAAGAGACAGTGACGGTACATGCAGCTAATGGTAAAACAGCTATTTTTGATGTTGAGCAAACAGATTTTGACGAACAACAAGCAAGCTGCGCGATAAAAAAGGATGGCGGCGATGACCAGGATGCAACTGATGGCGCGTTGATATTTGCAACGGTAAAGCTACGTGACGATAATGAGATTCATCTTGATGGCGGTAAAGGAGTCGGGAGGGTAACTAAAGAAGGCCTTGCCAATAAGCCGGGAATGCCAGCCATAAACCCAACACCACGGCGAGTTATCAAGGCTGCGGCACGTGAAGAAGTAGGTGAGGATCGCGGCCTTGATATCGTTATTTCGGTTCCAGAAGGCGAAAGAATAGCAAAGCTTACCTATAATCCGCGGTTAGGAATCGTTGGCGGCATTTCGATTTTAGGAACAAGTGGTGTTGTTACTCCGATGTCTGAATCGAGTTGGAAACACTCAATTTCAATTGAGATGAATATTCATAGAAAACGTGGCGATAACACTATTGTATTAGTTCCAGGAAACTATGGTGAGGACTTCGCCAAGGATGAGCTTGGGATACCGAATGCCAAGATCGTACAGATGAGTAACTTTGTTGGTTATGTTTTACATGAAACTCAGCGGCTTGGTTTTACTAAAGTGCTAATTGTTGGGGACTTAGGGAAAATGATTAAAGTTGCTGGCGGAATTTTTTCTACTCATAGTAAAGATGCGGATGCTCGCGCTGAAATAATGGTTGCTAACCTTGCTTTAATGGGTGGCGTGCCAACAGCATTTTTACGAAAGATTAACCAGTGTTTAACAACAATTTCAATGATTAAAATGATTGATGAAGCCGGTTATCAAGACGTATACCAGATGATTGCCGATAAGATTAAGCTGCGTGCAGAAAAATTGCTTGCCCATCGTGAACCACACGTTGAAATTGATGCAGTAATATTTTCTCGTGAGAGCGGCTTCTTAGCTGCAAGCAAACCGCTTCAGGAGATCAAGGGTGAGTGGCAATGATTACAGTATTAGGAATCGGTCCAGGTGATCAAGAATACATGCTGCAAGGAACACACAAATATCTAGCCCAAGCGGATGTGGTGATTGGTTCATCACGACAATTGGCTATTTTTCCAGATATGGCGGAAAAACACATGAAACTACCTCGGTTAGCTGAATTAAAAGATTATTTACAAGCTAATCCGCAAAAGAACATAGTGTTGCTTGCGTCTGGTGATCCGCTCTTATATGGTATTGGAACCTGGGTAAAAAACCAATTGGGTAGTCAGAAAATCAAAATTGTTCCGGGAATTAGTTCAATTCAATATATGTTTCACCAATTACAAATATCGATGAATGACTGTTACCTAACGAGTAGTCATGGTCGTACGCCAGACTTTGATTTTTTGTTAAAACATCCGAAAGTAGGAATGGTAACGGATAAAGTAATTGGTCCCTACGAAATTGGTCAGGAAATTAAAAAACGTGGTTTCCATCGAATTATTTACGTGGGGGAGAAACTTAGCTATCCTGATGAACAAATAACTGAGTATGATGAGCAAACGATTGAGAATCGTGATTATGAGATGAATGTGGTGATTATTACCGATGCGTGATGAAGAATTCTTAAGAAATAAGGTACCGATGACTAAATCGGAGGTACGGGCAATTAGTATTGACAAACTAGATTTAAGCAATAAGAAATCGATGTTAGATGTCGGTGCAGGAACCGGGAGCATTAGTATTCAAGCTGCCCGTGAATTTAACCAACTAGCTGTAACGGCAGTTGAAATGAATTCGGATGGTATTGATATTATTCAGCAAAATATAAATAAATTTGGCTTGAATAATATTAAATTAATTCAGGGTACCGCCCCAGCAGATATACCAGATCAAAAATATGATGCAATCTTTGTTGGCGGCAGTGGTACGCACCTTAATGAAATTATTCGCTTTGCAAGCACTCATTTAAATGAAGGCGGTGCAATTGGCTTGAACTTCATTCTATTTGAGAATGCAATGCAGGTTGAAAAATTATTACAGGATAATGGATTTAAGGAGATTGAATTAATTGAAGTAGGTGTTTTGCGCTGGCATAAGTTAGGCAAAGGACATTTCTTTAAGCCGAATAATCCAACAATTATTGTAAGCGCGCAAAAGTAGAAAGGATGATTAAAATGGCAATTGTAAGTTTTGTAGGTGCAGGTCCTGGTGAAACAGATTTAATTACGTTAAAGGGATACAAATTATTATCAGAGGCTGATGTAGTAATTTATGCCGGTTCATTAATTAATACAGACTTACTAAATTATTGCAAAGATGGTGCTGAAAAGTATGATAGTGCCAAGATGACCTTAGATGATATTGTTGACCGAATGGAAGAATCGGTGAAAAACGATAAATCAGTCGTACGGCTACAGACTGGTGATTTTTCAATTTATGGGTCGATTCGTGAACAAATTGAAGAAATGAAAAAGCGCGGAATAAAATATCAATGTGTTCCTGGGGTTAGTTCATTTCTTGGTGCGGCTTCAAGTATGGGTGTTGAGTATACAGTCCCAGAAGTTGCACAGAGTGTCATTATTACAAGAATGGCGGGACGCACACCGGTACCAGAAGGCGAATCACTTAAGTCATTAGCTCAGCACCAAACTTCAATGGTAATTTTCCTTTCCGTTCAGGGAATTAAAAAAGTAGTTAAACAACTTGAGGACGGCGGATACCCGACAGATACGCCAGCTGCAGTTATTTATAAGGCAACTTGGCCTGATGAAAAAGTTGTCCGTGGAACGCTAGCAGATATAGCTGAAAAGGTCCATGACGCGGATATTCGCCGGACTGCATTGATTATGGTTGGAAAGTTCCTCGGGGATGAATACAATTACTCACACCTTTATGATGCTGGCTTCAGTACGATGTTCCGTAAAAAGAGTAAGTAAAAATGAAACGGTTTGTGATCATAGCGTTAACAGCAGGTGGTGCGAAAACTGCCCGTCAATTGCAAGAACACTTACGAGAACAGTCATATCATACGGAAGTCGTCTTACCACAACGGTTAGCTCAGGGGAAAGAAAATTATTATCCTAAGGGCGAGTTTACAGCGACGATGCATCGACTATTTAAACAGTATGATTGTGTTATTTGCATAATGGCAACAGGGATTGTAGTCCGTTCATTGGCAGCAGTAATTGTTGATAAGACGGTAGACCCGGCTGTTATCGTAATGGATGAGCAGGCTAATAGCGTAATTAGTCTGCTTTCAGGACACGTTGGCGGAGCAAATCAATGGACAAGGTTAATTGCTAGGCTGACAGGAGCAAATCCGGTTATTACGACCGCAACAGATACGGAAAAGGTTCAATCGCTCGATATTTTGGCGAAACGGGTTAATGGTTGGTACCCCAATTTTAAAGAAAACACGAAAAAAATAAATCGATTATTAGCTGAAGGTAATAAGGTTGAATTATATATTGAGCCTTATTTACGGCATTATGTAGAGCAGTTCGATGGCTTTGAAGTGTTAACAGAGATAAATGAGCATCAAGATGAGGTACCGTTAGTTATCGTTTCAGATCATTCTGGATTTGCTAAAAATAAAGATGCAATCCACGTTATTCCGCGGGTAAATGTCCTTGGGATTGGTTGTCGAAAGAATGTTACTAATGAGATGATGCAACAGACATTTGCTGAATTTTGTGCAAAACATCAGTTATTATGGGAATCAATTGTAAAGATAGCCTCAATTGATATTAAAAAGAACGAACCAGCAATTCAATATTTAGCTCAGGTATTTAATATTCAAGCGGAGTTTTACTCGGCGCACGAACTGCAGCACGCAAGCATTAATTATCCTGAGTCGGCTTTTGTCTTGAAGACGGTTGGCGTTGGAAATGTTGCTTGTGCAGCTGCTGATTATGCGAGCGGTGAACGAAACGCTACAGAAAGATACGCTAACCACGAAGTAACAATAGCACTTAGTCGGTTACACGAGATATAGGAGGAAATAAGATGTTATATGTAGTTGGATTAGGACCAGGATCAAAAGAGTTGATGACAGAAGAAGCACGCCAGGTAATTGAAAATACTCATACGATTGTCGGTTATGCTACTTATGTTCGTTTGATTGAGGATATGATTGAGGGTAAGGAATTGGTTGTTACTGGAATGCGTGGTGAGATTGAACGGTGTAAAAAAGCGCTTGAAATTGCAGCAACTGGAAAAGATGTTGCGATTATTTCAAGTGGTGATGCCGGTATTTATGGGATGGCAGGACTAGTTCTTGAATTAGCAGGCAAGATGGATACCCATATCGATGTTAAGGTGATTCCTGGTGTAACCGCAAGTATTGCAGCCGCAGCTCATCTTGGCGCACCATTAATGAACGATTTTTGTCACATTAGTTTGAGTGACCTAATGACGCCAT
The DNA here is from genome assembly GCF_014145555.1 of Limosilactobacillus albertensis. Classification (NCBI taxonomy): domain Bacteria; kingdom Bacillati; phylum Bacillota; class Bacilli; order Lactobacillales; family Lactobacillaceae; genus Limosilactobacillus; species Limosilactobacillus albertensis. The sequence continues at coordinate 107,617 of NZ_JACIVD010000055.1, read as the reverse complement.
GGGATGTAATTACAGAACGAGTCGACGCAGCAGCCAAGGCCGACTTTGTAATTTGTCTTTATAATCCACGCAGTAAAGGTCGGCCACACCATCTTCGTAAGGCTTTAGATATTATTCTCAAGTATAAGTCGCCTGATACTGTTGTTGGGATTGGTAAAGATGTTGCTCGGCCAAAAGAGATTGACAAGGTTACAACGATTAAGGATCTTGATGAAACTGAAATTAATATGACTTCGATTGTCATTGTCGGTAATAAAAATACATATGTTGAAGATGGTAGGATGATTACTCCACGAGGTTATACCTTATGATTCTTTTACTGGGTGGAACTACAGAAAGCTTAGCCGTTGCGGATGAATTGACTAAGCATAAGGTTCCGTTTGTCTTATCGGTTATTAGTGATTATGGTGCGGAACTTGCCCAACGTCACGCTAAAAACGTTGTTGAAACAACATTTACTGATGAAAGTCTGTTAAGTTTTTGTCACGATAACCAAATCAACTTCATTCTTGACGCTACCCATCCTTTTGCCCGAGTCATTTCACAACTAGCAATGGACAAGGCAAATGAACTCCAAATACCTTATTTGCGTTATGAACGCCAGAATATTTACAGCAAAAACGCCAAATTAAAAATGGTGGATTCATTAGAGGAAGCTTGTGAGTATTTAAAAACGGTAAAGGGGAATATTTACCTATCAACCGGAAGTAAAACGGCACCGGAATATGCGGAAAAATTGGGCGTTGACCGATTACATGTCAGGGTTTTACCAACGACTCGCGTGATGGAGAATTTAACTGCAACGGGGTTTATTGCATCTCAAATTGATGCGATTCAAGGACCCTTTACAGTGGCATTAAATTATGAATTATTTAAGCGTGCCAATTCGGTTGTGGTTGTTACAAAAGAAAGCGGGCGCCAAGGCGGAATTCAGGAAAAAATTGCCGCATGTGAACAATTACAAATTCCGTGTGTTATTATTCGTCGACCGCAATTAAATTATCCTGCGGTAGTTGCTGATTTGAGCGAACTAAAAGAGTATTTGGAGGAAAATTATGAGTGGTAGAGTAACGCTCCTCGGTGCAGGTCCTGGGAATCCTGAACTATTAACATTAATCGGTAAACGGCGGCTGGGAGAGGCTGACGTAGTATTATATGATCGGTTAATTGATCCATCATTATTATCATTTACAAACGATGATGCGACCCTCGTTGACGTTGGTAAAATGCCTTTGCACCATAAAGTAAAACAGTCCAAAATCAATGAGATGTTAGTTGATTATGCAAAATCGGGGAAAAAAGTGGTTCGGTTAAAAGCTGGTGACCCATATGTCTTTGGTCGTGGTGGCGAAGAGGCGCAGATACTACAACAGCAGGGAATTAATTTTGAAATTATTCCTGGAATTACTAGTGCCATTGCTGGATTAGCAGCTGCTGGTATTCCGATTACCCATCGTGATTTTGCGTCGAGCTTCCACGTGATTACGGGACATCATAAAAAGGATGGGCAGCAACTCGACTGGGAAAACATCGCTAACCAAGAAGGAACGCTTGTTTTCTTAATGGGGATGGCGCAACTTCCTAATATATGTCATCAATTGATAGCGCATGGAAAAGCGGTGGAAACCCCTGTTGCAATTATTCAATGGGCAACCCAATGGCGACAAAAGATGGTCAGTGGTGATCTTTCAAACATTGTGGAATTGGTAAATAAAAACGGGTTATCATCACCAGCATTAATAGTGGTAGGGAATGTTGTTAAGCTTAGTAAGCAGTTGAATGTTGCTAAGCCGCTTGCAGGAATCCATGTATTAGTACCATATAGTAAGAGGCAGCGATTATTTAACTGCTTGGAAGATTTAGGTGCAACTGCGGACTTTTATCAGCGATCAATAGTAGAATCCGTCCCAGCTAAGTTACCAGCTCTTGATGCATATTCGTCAATCCTATTTGATGATTACCTTGCTTATAAAGAATTTATTAAGTTGCTTACGGCAAGCAAACAAGATATTCGCGCATTGGCAGGTAAAAAGATTCTTGCAGGCAATCAAAGTGTTGCCAAACATCTTGCAACACAGGGGTTGTTAGTAGATGGGGTTGTTACAACGATCAAACTTTCTAATGATGTACTTGAAGTTGGCGGACAAAATTCGTCTTATTTACATAAAGAATTTCTTAGTCTCTACCAACGAAAAAGGCAAATATATGAGTTGCCGTTTGACCTTGAAGAATTTAATGCCGTGATTTTCCCTAGCACGGCTAGTTTACGGGATTTTAAGAATACATTGGATGAAGAACAGGTTAAGCAATTAAAGGATCTAACAGCCTTTGTAATGGGACAATCCATTTATGATTTTGCAACGCAGAATGGTTTTAAAAAAGTAATCAATTGTCAGCCAAATATTAAAGCAACAATTGAGAAGGTAAAGGAGGAATTAGCGAGTGAATAAAAAAGCAATATTAGCGGTAAGCTTCGGGACAACATATCCGGAAACCCGTGAAAAAACAATTGGGGCTACTGAAAATAAAATTAGTGAAGAGTTCCCTGATTATGATGTATTCCGCGCATTTACATCAACGATTGTTCGGAAACGCATCTATAAAAATGAAGGAATCAAAGTTGATAGTATCCAAGAAGCGCTGGATAAATTAAAAGCGCAGGGTTACGAAGAAGTTTACTTACAATCTTTGCATATTATTCCGGGAATTGAATATCAATTAGTCCAAAATGCTATCGATGATTATTCACCACAATTTGAGAAACTTGTTGCTACTCCGCCGTTGCTTGATAAATTTGCGGACTATGAACAGCTGGTTAATTTTCTGGAGAAGCAAAGTGCATATTTACCATCTGGGAAAGCTATTTTATGGATGGGACATGGAACAGCTCATAGTGCCTTTACAACTTATGCTTGCTTAGACCACATGCTTGCAGAAACAAAAAGCTATGTTGGGGCTGTAGAAAGCTATCCTGACGTTCATGATGAAATTAAGCGGCTAAAACATGCAAAGGTTGAGAAAGTATATATGCAGCCATTGATGATGGTGGCAGGAAATCACGCCCATAATGATATGGCATCAGATCAGCCGAACTCTTGGAAGACGATCCTAAAAGAAAATGACATTGTTGGTCACCCTGTATTAAAGGGATTGGGTGAGTATGAAGAAATCCAAGAAATGTTTATTGCTAAATTACGAACGACAATTGAGAGGGGATGAATTAGGTGGCAAGTTTTTATGGAATTGGCGTTGGCCCTGGAGATAGTGAATTATTGACTGTTAAAGCAATCAATACGATCAAGAAATTAGATGTTTTATATGTACCGCAAGCGCATAAAGGAAGCAAGAGTGTTGCAGAAAGAATTGCAGCCCCATATCTGCCAGCAACATTGACAATAAAAAAGCGCCATTTCCCAATGGTAAAAGATTGGGATACTAAGATGGAAAGTTGGCGTAAAATTGCGGATGAAATAAAAAATGATGTGCAACAAGGTAAAAATGTTGGTTTCCTTACACTGGGGGATCCATCCGTTTACAGTACGTTTAGTTACCTCGCCGACATATTGATACCAGTTATTGATGTTCAAACAATTGCTGGAATTTCATCATTTAGCCAAATTGCAGCTAGCTTATCGATCCCATTAATGCTGGATGAGGAATCGCTAGAAGTGGTCCCTGCAACGGCCGATAAGGAAAAGCTAGCAAAGGTAATTGACCTAAATGATAATGTTGTCATTATGAAAATTGCCACTAATTTTAAAAAAGTTTATCAAATCCTCAAAGAAAGAAAGTTATTAGATAAAACCGTTATTGTCGAAAATGCATCAATGGCTAATCAAAGGGTGCAACGGTTAACAGAATATTCAGCAGACGATCAGCTACCGTATTTTTCAACCGCGTTATTAAAGAAAAAAGAGGCGTAATTATGGGAGCATTGAAAAAATATCGAAAATTTATGTTATTTTTAGCAATTGGTTTTATTTATACCCTTGCTTATCCGATGACAGCTCACGCAATGCATATCATGGAAGGAATGCTGCCGCCTAAGTGGTGTATTTTCTGGTTTGTTGTATCCGCACCATTCTTTATTTATGGACTATATCGAATGCATAAGATCGTCAATTCAGATATTCCTAATGCTAAGGTTATGTTAGCGCTTTGTGGAGCTTTTGTTTTTGTTCTCTCGTCATTAAAACTGCCGTCAGTTACTGGTTCATGTTCTCACCCGACAGGTGTTGGCTTAGGAACAGTAATGTTTGGCCCAGGTGTTATGTCTGTTTTGGGTGTTATTGTGCTATTATTCCAGGCTTTATTGTTAGCTCATGGTGGATTAACTACTCTTGGAGCTAACGAATTTTCGATGACTATTGTTGGACCAATAGTTGGGTATGCCGTTTGGAAGCTTTGTCGAGCAATGAAGGTTAGACGGTCTATATCATTATTCCTTTGTGCAATGTTTGCGGATTGGTCAACATATGTAACAACTGCCTTTCAATTAGCAATTGTTTTTCCAGATCCAAACGGTGGTGTTGGAGCAGCACTTGTCAAGTTCCTCGGAATTTATGCCGTAACACAAATTCCATTAGCGATTGCTGAAGGCTTATTAACGGTTATTGTTTACAACTTAGTAATCAGTAATGATCTTTGGAAGGAGTCGGCTTTACAATGAAGAAGCGAACAAAGACTAACATCATCTTATTAATCTGTGTTATCTTGCTGGTTCTGATTCCATTTATTTTTGTTAAGGGTGAGTACGGAGGTAGTGATGACCAAGGGACTGAACAAATAAAGAAGTTTGATCCTCATTATAAGGTGTGGGCACAACCGATTTGGACACCACCATCAGGCGAGATTGAAAGTCTCCTTTTCACCGTTCAAGGTTCTTTAGGGACAGGAGTTATTTGTTACTTTATTGGTGTAGCGCATGGCAAGAAAAAAGCGCGAGAAAATTCTAAGAATGATGGGAAGCAACAAGTCATAGGTAAGTAATTAAGAAGAAGGCGGTGACTATTTCATGCTGAGTATTGATAAATATGCTTATGAAAACCGAATTGTTAACTGGTCACCAAAACTTAAGGCTTTATTATGGCTTGGTGGAATTATTCTTGCTTTTCAACCTATTCAATGGCTGAAGTTAGCAGTTTTGGTAGTAGTTGCAGCAATTACGATTTATGTGACAAAGGTATCTTTTAGGCGCTATCTTAGTTGGTTTTATGCAATTATTCCCTTTGTCCTTTTAAGTATTATTGGAATTGTAGTGACGGTTTCTCCGCAACGAAGCGCGCTAATTTGGCCAATAAAATTTGGAAGCATCTATATTGGGATGGCAAAGGTTATGATGCCAAAAGCTGGGCAAATGGCGTTGCAGTGTATGACGGCAATTGTTTGCACTTATTGGTTTGCATTAACAACACCGTTTATTCAGATTTTGCAGGTGCTTAAAGCAGCTAGGTTTCCCCGTGTTATGATTGAGGTCACGATGCTAATGTATCGCTTTATCTTTATCTTTGTTGATGCATTCGATCAAATTCATCGAGCACAAAAACTACGATTCGGATATGATTCCTTTGGACTAATGATTCATTCATCTGGTATTTTAGCGAAGATGCTTTTTGAACAAGTTATTATTAACTATGAAATGATGACAAAAGCATTAGATGCTAAATTATATGATGGAGAATTTTATATCTAGGAGGATGCAATGATTGAATTAAAACACCTTAGCTACAGTTATGACGATAGGGTAAAAATTCTCGATGATATTTCATTAAAGATTGGTGCAGATAATCATAAAGTAATTGGCTTTATGGGTCACAATGGTGCGGGTAAATCAACCCTTTTTCTTAATTTAGTTGGCGAACTAAAGCCAACTAGTGGAGAAATATTAATTGATGGAGAACCTGTAGAGTATTCCAAAAAGGGACTACGAAAACTGCGACGGAAAATAGGAATTGTTTTTCAAAATTCAGATCAGCAAATTTTTTATTCAATTGTTAAAGACGATGTTGCTTTTGCACTGCATAATCTTAAAGTTCCTAGCGAAGAAATAAATAAACGAGTAGAAAAAGTATTAAGTGAACTTGACATTCTACCATTAAAGGAACGACCAATTCAGTATTTAAGCGGCGGTCAGAAGAAAAGAGTTGCGATTGCCGGAATGATGGTAATTGGTTCAGAGTGGATCCTGCTTGATGAGCCAACGTCCGGCCTTGATCCAGATGGTCGAATCAGAATGCAAAAACTGATTCAAAAATTAGTAAATAACGGACAGCGAATAATCTTATCAAGCCATGACATGGACTTTATGTATGAGACCTGTGACTATTTCTATTTGTTAGGAAAAGGGAAGATTTTAAAGCAGGGAGATAAGCAAACCGTCTTTGATGATGAACAATTATTGCGGGAAAATAAGCTTGACCAGCCGTGGCTAGTAAAGATTCACCAGAAACTAGGCTTACCATTATACGATAGTGAGCAAGAATTATTTGCGATTGAAGGAAAACATAACTGATTTTGGCGAAACCAAATTTTAATACACAAGTTGATGGGGCAGATACAGTTTACTCCATCGGTACATAATTTTATTAAGCTTATGGAGGAATGATCATGTCAGCACAGTCCATAATGTTTCAGGGAACAGCATCAGATGCCGGAAAAAGCTGGTTAGCTGCAGCTGTTTGTCGAATATTATCTAATCAAGGGAAAAAAGTTGTTCCATTTAAATCACAGAACATGGCGTTGAATTCGTTTATTACTGATGTTGGTGATGAAATGGGACGGGCACAAGTCTATCAAGCGGAAGCAGCACGGGTAAAACCAGATGTACGGATGAACCCAATACTACTTAAGCCATCAACCGATAAAGATTCACAAGTAATTGTAATGGGTAAAGTACTTGCTGACATGGATGCTGCAAGCTACTACAAGTTCAAACCTCAATTAATTCCCCAAATAATGGAAGCGTATGAAGGACTTGCAGGTGAAAATGATGCAGTAATTTTAGAAGGAGCCGGTAGTCCTGCTGAAATTAATTTAAACGATAATGATATCGTTAATATGGGGATGGCCCGAATGGTTGATGCCCCTGTAATTCTTGTTGCCGACATTGATAAAGGCGGCGTATTTGCTTCTATTTACGGAACAATTAAATTAATGTCACCAGAAGATCAACGACGGATTAAAGGGATTATTATTAATAAGTTCCGAGGCGATAAAAGCTTGCTTGAGCCGGGAAATAAGATGATTGAAAAATTAACGGGAGTACCTGTTATTGGTGTCTTACCGATGAGTGACATCGATATTGATGAGGAAGACAGTGTTTCATTAACTCGGAAATCGCGCCAAAAAGAAGCAGGAAAAGCATTGGACGTTGCTGTGATTGACCTTGATAAAATTTCTAATTTTACTGATGTTCATAGTCTTGAAATCCAACCGGACGTATCTGTTCGTTACGTTGTAAAAGCAGACGAATTAGGTACGCCTGACCTTCTAATTCTCCCCGGAAGCAAGAATACAAATGAGGACCTTGCTGCTCTTAAAAAGAATGGGCTATATGAAGAAATTTTACGAGCACACCAAGATGGTAGTAAGGTCGTTGGTATTTGTGGCGGTTATCAGATCCTTGGTCGAAAACTTTATGATCCCGAAGCAATTGAATCACCAATTAAGGAACAAGCAGGTTTGGGGTTGATTGACACGGAAACAACCTTTAACGAACAAAAGACAACAACACAGGCCGTCGCCAAAAGAAAGAATTATACATTAAAGGGTTACGAAATTCATATGGGGACTACTAAATTAGGCTTAAATGCAACGCCCTTCTCTGTTATTTGTACGACTAATGGTCAAACGGAATCGCGGGAAGATGGAGCTGTTAGTAGCGATGGAACTGTAATGGGAACTTATCTTCATGGAATTTTTGATAATCCTTATTGGACGCGGCATTTTTTGAATAAAATTAGGACAAGCAAGGGCTTAGCGCCACTTGTTAACACTAATGTTTCGATTAGCGATTATAAAGATCAGCAATATGAGAAACTTGCTCTATTATTTGAACAAAATGTTGATATGGAAAAGTTTGAACAGATTTTGCATGATTCAACAAAAAGTAAAGGGTGATTAAGATGATGGAAGCACCATATCCGATTATTTTAAACTTGGCGAAAAAAAACGTAGCAGTAATTGGTGGCGGAAAAGTTGCCCATCGTAAAATAAAAAAATTGCTCTTAGCTGATGTAGTACCGACAGTTATTAGTCCTGAGTTAGTTGCAAATATTGATCCAGCTAAGGTTAATTGGATTCAGGATGTTTATCGACGGAAATATGTTGAAGAGATGGATATTATTATCGCATGTACAAATGACGCGCAGGTTAACGATCGTGTAAAAGCGGAGGCAACACATTTTCAATTAGTAAATAATACCAGTGATAAAACTAATTCTGATTTTTATAATTTAGCAACACTTAGCTCAGATGATATGTTTATCAGTATTTCGACAATGGGAAAATCACCCAGTGTTGCTAAAAAAATGAAAAATGAGATTAAAGAATGGGTTAGTAAGAGATTTCATAAGGAGTTTGAATAAGAATGTATTTGATGTGTGTGAGTTTGAATTATCATCAATTACCAATTGAATTACGAGAGAAATTTTCTTTTTCAGCTGACGAGATTCCCAAAGCTAATAGGTTGCTTAATGCTGAAAAGAGTATTTTAGAAAATTTGTTGATTTCAACCTGTAATCGGACTGAAATTTATGCGGTAGTGGACCAGATTCATACGGGTCGCTATTACATTAAACGTTTTTTAGCGGAGTGGTTTCATTATACGGTAGAAGAATTTAATCAGTATGTTTCAATTACTACCAAGGATGATGCTGCAAGTCATCTTTTTCGAGTAATTGTGGGGCTGGATTCTTTAATAAAAGGTGAGCCACAGATCCTAGGACAGATGAAAAATGCATTTCAAGTTGCAACAGATCAAGGAACAACCGGAGTAATATTGAATCATCTGTTTCGGCAGGCAATTACATTCTCTAAAAGAATGCATACAGAGTATCGGGTAAGTGAACTGGCGCAGTCCTCTGGTCAAGCAGGATTACATCAAATTAAAAGTGATTTTGGTTCATTAGAAGGGAAGAGCCTGGCGGTAATTGGGTTAGGACATATTGGTAAACATACTGCCTATAATGCTAGTAACATGGGCTTTAGCAAGGTTTTGCTATTGAACCGTACGGACCAGAAAGCAGAACAGATTGCTAACGAGTTGCAAGGGGTAGTGGAAGCACGACCATTTAGCCAGTTAGATTCAGTGATGGCAGAGGTTGATGCTGCTGTTTTTGCTGCTTCAGTAAAAGAGCCATTATATCAGGTAACCAATGATCGTCAGCAAGTGATTATTGATCTGGGTGTTCCGCGAAATGTCGCCAATAATAGTGAATGCGTTAATTACTATGATATTGATAATTTGCACTCAATATTAGAAACGAATGACACCAAGAAAAATCAAATGTTAAATCAAATTGCTAAAGAAATTCCCCTTGAAGTTAATGATTTTTATGTTTGGGAAAAACAGTTGCATATTGTTCCCGTAATTAGGGGGCTTCGTGAGCATTCATTAAAAATTGAAGGGGAGGCATACGATAGTCTTCTACGTAAATTGCCAGAATTAAATGCCCATGAACGTAAAGTAATTAGCAAGCATATGAAGAGTATCATTAACCAGATGATTAAGGGACCAATCAAAGAGATCAAAGAGCTATCAGTAACGCCAGGAGCAACAGCGGATATTGACTTTTTCTGTAAAATCTTTGGGATGGACAATTTAAAGGTGGAGAATCAAGAAAATGACAGATAAAGTAATTGTTGGTAGCCGGAAGAGTAAGCTAGCAATGGCACAAACGAAGCTGGTTATTGCATCGCTTAAGAAACTTTTTCCGACAACACAATTTGAAATTAAAAATGTTATTACTGAAGGTGATCGTAATCAGCAAGCAAGCTTAGCTAAAATTGGCGGTAAGGGTGTTTTTGTAAAAGAGATTGAAGAAGAGCTGAAAAACGGTACCATTGATTTTGCTGTTCATAGTCTTAAGGATGTAATGCCGGTACTGCCTGATGAATTAACACTTGGCGCCTTCCCTAAACGAGTATCGCCATTTGATTGCTTGGTGAGTCGGCAGAAAATTACAAGTCTTGACAGTCTGCCACATGGAGCACGAATTGGGACCAATAGCCTACGCCGGCAAGGACAATTATTGAATCTCCGTCCAGATTTAAAAATTATCCCAATTAGGGGTAATATAGATACTAGGTTAAAGAAAATCGACACGGAAAACCTTACTGGGGTTATTTTAGCTGAGGCAGGATTAGAGCGCTTGAACATTGACTTAAGCGACTACCATAAGCTGTCACTAAAAGATAGTATTATTCCAGCTGTTGGCCAGGGCTGCCTCGCTATTGAATGCAGAAAAGCTGATGAAAAAGTTCTTAAAATGCTTAGTCAGATTAATGACTCAGAATCGACAAAGTGCATTCAAATTGAACGTGAATTTATGCGCGAATTAGGGGGAAGCTGTAATTTCCCAATCGGCGGACATGCTTACTCACAGGATCACCAGATTGTTTTTGACGGGTTAATAGCATCCCCGAATGGTGAACACTTAATTAAAGAAATAGCAGTTCCTGCCAATAAGCCTGGAGTCGGCAAGATGGTTGCTGATCAGTTATTGGCTAAGGATAATTTTGGAATTATTGAAGGAGATTAGTAATAATGTTGCAATTTGATCGTCATCGTCGTTTACGTACTAGTGCTGCAATGCGAGATTTGGTAAGAGAAACTCATTTAAATAAAGATGATTTAATTATGCCAGTTTTTGTGGATGCAACAATCAACGGCAAAGAAGAAATTCCGTCAATGCCGGGAATTTACCGGTATAGTCTTGATACCATTTTGGATGAAATTAAGGAAATCGTTGATCTTGGTATTAAATCAATTATTATTTTTGGTGTTCCAGAGAAAAAAGACGAGGTTGGAACCGGCGCTTGGGAAGAGAATGGTATTGTCCAACAAGCGATTCGGTTGATTAAGAAAAACTACCCTGAATTAATCGTAATTGCAGATACCTGCTTATGTGAGTACACCAGCACCGGTCACTGTGGAATTCTTAAAGACGGAATAGTCTTAAACGATGAATCCTTAGAATATCTTGCTAAAACAGCAGTTAGCCAAGTGGCAGCCGGTGCGGATATTATTGCGCCATCAAATGCAATGGACGGTTATGTCGCTGCTATTCGTCAAGGGTTGGATGAAGCAGGATTTAAGAACACACCAATTATGTCCTATGCGGTTAAGTTTGCTTCTTCATTCTACGGTCCATTCCGTGACGCAGCAGATGGTTCGCCAAAAGAAGGGCCAAAAGATCGTAAAACTTATCAAATGGACCCGGCAAATCGTTTAGAAGCCTTACGGGAAGTGGCAAGTGATGAAAAAGAAGGTGCTGACTTTGTAATGGTAAAGCCGGCGATGGCATTTCTTGATGTAATGCGAGAAGTCCGCAATCATACCCTTTTACCATTAGTTGCATACAATGTCTCTGGTGAATATGCGATGGTCAAGGCAGCAGCAGCTAATGGCTGGATTAATGAAGATCAAATTGTTTATGAAAGCCTAGTAGGGATGAAGCGTGCGGGTGCTGACCTGATTATTACTTACTTTGCTAAAGATGTTGCTAAAAAGCTCTAATATAAGGTGGTTATTATTTTGACTAAGTTAGATACAACAAAATCTCAGGCTGCGTTTAAGGAAGCGCAACAATATATGCCAGGTGGGGTTAATAGTCCGGTTCGAGCATTTAAGAATGTTGGTGGCGACCCGCTTTTTATTGACCATGGTAAAGACGAATATATTTACGACATTGATGGGAATAAATATATTGATTATGTTTTATCATGGGGTCCGCTAATTTTAGGACATGCAGACGATCAAGTAGTAGCTGAGCTTGATAAGGCAGTTGCAAAAGGAACGAGCTATGGTGCACCTACATTACAGGAAACTGAGCTAGCAAAGATTGTTAATAAGATTATGCCATCAATTGAAATGATCCGGATGGTATCTTCAGGAACGGAAGCAACAATGAGTGCTATTCGGTTAGCCCGTGGGTACACTCACCGCGAGAAGATTGTAAAGTTTGTGGGTAATTATCATGGACACAGTGATTCACTATTAGTAGACGCGGGGTCAGGATTGGCAACGTTTGGCATTAATACTTCGCCTGGTGTGCCTGATGATCTTGCTTACGATACCTTGACAGTTGCCTACAATGATGTTGACGGTGTTAAAAAATTATTTGCAGATCATGGGGATGAAATTGCTTGTGCGATTGTTGAACCGGTAGCGGGGAATATGGGTGTTATTCCTGGTACCCAAGACTTTTTACAAACGCTTCGTGATGTTACCAAGGAACATGGTGCTCTTCTTATTTTTGATGAAGTAATGTCTGGCTTCCGGGCAGCATATCATGGTGTGCAAAGTTTAGTTAACATTACCCCTGACTTAACAACACTTGGCAAAGTTATTGGTGGAGGACTTCCAGTGGGTGCATTTGGTGGTCGTCGTGAAATTATGGAACAAATCACTCCTGCTGGTAATATTTATCACGCTGGGACTCTTTCTGGAAATCCATTAGCAATGACGGGTGGAATCAGTACGCTTAAGCAATTAACGCCTGAAGATTATGTTGAAATGGATAAAAAAGTTACAGCATTAACCGATGGAATTAAGCAGGCTGCAGATAAGTATGGTGTACCAATGACTGTTCATCATGTTGGAACAATGTGGAGTTACTTCTATAATAGTGATTCAATTAATAATTTTGATGATGTAAAGGCATGTGATCAGAAACTCTTTGAAAAGTGCTTCTGGGAATTATTAGCTCATGGCATTTATGTTGCACCTTCACAATTTGAGACAAACTTTATTTCTACTAAGCATACTGATGAGGACATTGAAAAGACAATTGCAGCATTTGATGCAGCATTTAATGCGGCAACCAAGTAAATAAAAGATTAAAAGGCTGTGGCAAGGAATTGTCACGGCCTTTTTTGAAAGAAGTGAAAAAATGGGAAAACAAAACTTAACCTTTGTCTTAGGCGGGGCCAAGAGTGGTAAGTCAGAATTTGCTGAAAGTTTATATTCGCGCCAAGAAAAGGTTTGCTATATCGCAACTGGCGTAGTAAAAAATCCAGACGGTGAAATGCAATTGCGAATAAAACGCCATCAAGAGCGCCGATCTGCTAATTGGACAACGCGAGAACAATATAGAGATATTGCAGAAGCGATTGAAGATAATCCTTTAGATGGCTACTTACTCGATGATGCGATAATGCTAGTTACAAACTTGTTTTATGATTTTGTGCTAACTAAGGTAGCTCCAGAAAAAATAGATAATTATTTAGAACAAGCATCTTCGACAGAAATAGCAAAAATTCGACAAGTGATTCTTGATGAGTGGGCAAAAATTTTAATAGCGCAAAAACAAAATAACCAATCAATGGTAATTGTTAGCGATGAGGTTGGTTTAGGAGTAGTACCAGCAACCAAGCAGACGCGAATTTTGCGTGATTTATATGGTGAGGTTAACCAGCTAATTGCCAAGAAGGCAGATGACGTCTATTTCGTTATTAGCGGATTAGCACAGAAAATTAAGTAGGTGATGAAATGAAAGATGCGTTGATTTTATTTGGGCAGTTTTTTACTAAGCTGAACATTCCTATTCCCGTTGATGATGCAACTAATAAATTCAAAACGAGTATCCAATACATTACCCTTTTTAGCTTTTTATTAGGATGTATTGAAGGGCTAATCTTTTGGGGCTTTACCTACCTTTTTCCATTGTGGTTTGCGTGGATTTTATACTGGATTACTGATGGCTTATTAACGGGGGGCTTTCACCTTGACGCACTCGCTGATACGGCCGATGGCTTTTTCTCGTCCCGAACGTCGGATAAAATTTTTGCAATTATGAAAGACAGTCGGCTGGGAACAATGGGGAGCTTGGCACTGCTCTATTATTATGCATTAGTTATTGGCTTAGGAATTGTTATTAGCCATTATTTAAACCTTATTCATATGATTCTATTGACGATTTGCTTAACAATGCTGACTAAGGCAGGTTTGTCGCTTCTCTTTTATAAAATGGTTTATCCTGGCAATAAAAAGGGCCTTTCAAATATTTGGCTAGGGATTAAAACATGGCGGATTATAATTGCACAGGTTTTTGCAATTATTGTCGTTAGTCTCTGTTTTTCATGGCAGGGATTAGTTAGCTATTTAGTGATCCCATTGGTAGCCATTTTCTATCGCCGAAAGGTAACGAAAGTGTTAGGAGGAACGCCGGGAGATACACTAGGAGCATTTGCCAGCCTTTCCCCCTTGATTTTTTTGGTAACACTTACTGTTTTATTGAGGTTTGGATTATGAAACTGATTTTAGCACGACACGGAGAAACTAATTATAACCACTTGCGAAAATTTTACGGGTCGACTGATGTTAGTCTTGATGAAAAAGGAAAAAAGCAAGCACAGAAATTAGCAGAAAAGGTAAGAAAGCTTCATCCTACATTATTCGTTAGGACTAATCTTCAGCGGACAAAACAAACGATTAGTGCAACAGAAGCATTCTTTCCGACAACTCCGACAATAATAATTCCCGATTTAGCTGAAAAAGGGTTTGGCAACTGGGAAGGATTAGATGCAGATGAAATTGAAGCTAAGTATCCAGAAGATTGGAAAAAATGGCTGGTGGCACCGTTAACATATACACCAGCGACAGTCGAACCGTTTGATCACTTTCAGACTCGGGTACATCAAGGCTTGCGGTGGTTATTGGAGCATGTTACGGAAAGTGATGTAGTTTTTATCGTTGCCCACCTTGGCTCTCTTCGCCTGATATATCAAGAATTGGTTGATCCGACAGCAGATTTTTATTCACTTGATTTTAAAGCATCTTGTTATAGTATTTTAGAACTAAAAAATGGAGAGGTAAAAAGGCAGCAGCTTAACTTGTAGGAGTGAAGACAATGGCAATTTTAATTACATATCCTAAACGTAAGATTCCTGTTTACTGGCGAATGCGTTTAGAGCAGATGACAGATGTTATTTATTTTCCTTTTCGGGTATTGGAACCGGTAGATTTAAAAAAAGAAGATCAAAATAAGGTAAGAACTAGTAAAGCACTCGTTATTACTAGTTTATTTGGCGCTAAAACGTTTATTAATGAATTAAAATCGTTAAATACAACAGCACCAATCTATGTTCTCAGTGAGAAAATTGCAAAACTTTTAGAAAATAAAGTAGCTAACCCGATTATTATTTCGCCGGTAGAAAATCGTGCTTCATTGGCTACTATTTTGGAAGCGGATGCAGTTAAGGAAACGTGCTGGCTAATTGGTGATAAAGCCTTAAAGTATTACGGTGATTTTGCTGGTGAGAAAGTAGTAATTTATCGTAATACATGGGATAAATTGCATGAAAGCAAGGGGTTAAAAATCTTCTTAAAACAGAAGATCACGATGGCGTTAGTAACAAGTGCTTCTAACTTTGATCGAATGTATGAAGTGATGACAAAAGTAGATAGCAATGAATATAAAAGGATTAGCTATTTTACTCTTGGTAGAAGTACAGGCGAATATTTAAGACGCAAGGGGCTAGATGTAACGGTTCCGGAGACAAAAACAAGAGTCTTAGAGCAGGCATTGAGCGACATCTACAAAGCTGAAAAGGATAAATAAAATGAAATATAATGAGACAAAATACAGACCACTAGTACAAGGCGCAATGAAACAAATGCAGATTAAATTGGATAACCTTGCCAAACCAGTTAAGGGCTTAGGCCGACTTGAGGAACTTGCTGATCACTTAGCTGGAATCTATGGGACAGTTGACTTTAACGTAAAGCCACGCAAATGCTTAGTCTTTGCGGCAGATAATGGCGTGGTAAAAGAGGGGGTTTCAGCGAGCCCGCAAAAAATTACGGCAATTCAGGCAGTTAATATGATGAAAGGACATACCGCAGTTGCAGCTCTGGCTAAAGCATTTGATTGCGACATTCAGGTTTATGATTTAGGAATAAATGCTGATTTAAGATCTCCGTTGGTGGAAGAACATAAGATTAGTTATTCGACTAAGGACATGCTTGTTGAACCAGCAATGACCTGTCAAGAAGCAATGGAGGCTCTTCAATTTGGCTTTGAGATGGGAATTAAGGCGTTTGAAGAAGGAAACCAGGTAATTGCAGTTGGTGAGCTGGGGATGGGTAATACAACTGCTGCCTCAGCAATAGTTGCGGCAGCATTAGGAAAGACTGGTGAAGAAGTAGCCGGAAGAGGATCGAATATTTCAGATGAACGATTGAAGCATAAGATTGATGTGATTAACAGGAGTTTAGCTCGTGCAGGTTTTACAAACCGAAAAATTAACGATGCTCTTAAAATTCTCAGTGAAGTAGGTGCTTATGAACTTGGTGCAATGGCTGGTGCAATTTTGGCTGCTGGGGCGGTGCATAAACCTGTTTTGCTGGACGGCTTTCTTTCGTATTCCGCGGCGTTACTTGCTAATTTGATTGTGCCTGGTATAACTGATTATATGATTCCAACTCATAAATCAAAGGAGCATGGATCACAAATTGTATTAGAGGCACTTAAGCTGAATCCATACATTGATATTGACATGTGTGTAGGTGAAGGTAGCGGTGCAATGATGATTCTGCCATGGTTGGATGGAATAAAATCTGTACTAGATAATATGAATACTTTGCAGGAAATGGATTTTAATTTTATTCCGTAAACTGTATTATTACTAAATTTGCGAGAAGATATCAGTACACAATTTATTTTAGCTTTCGTTTTGATACTTGGTGAAATATGAGTTGTAATTTATTGCGCTATAAGAAAATAGTGATTCTAGGAGGAGATAATTTAATGAAGAAAATCAAGTTAATTAGTAGCTTATTAGTTATGCTTTTATTATTTGTTGTTTTAACAGGCTATACAAACAATGATCAAAAGGGTAATAGTACAATTAATGTTACCTATACCCTTAAACAGGGGAAGAAAATTGTTGCTACTAAAAAAACAACCTTAAAAAAGAATGATAAGGTTGTCACTGGCTTAAAGAAAAATTGGAAAGTTAAAGAAGTTAAGGGATTCATTACGTCGATTGATGGAATGAAGGAAAACCAAAAGAAAGGGATTTATTGGACGTACACTATTAACGGAAAAAAGGTTAATAAACTGGCTAATCAACAAACGCTAAAGAATAAAGATAAGGTTCAATTTACGTTAGACAAGGCGGAATGATGTAAATGAAAGTACGTGTTCATTCAGTAAGTAAGCATATGCAGGTCAAACGAATGACGCTAATTGCGATGCTGGCAGCACTTGGGACTGTTTTACGGGTCTTTAAGATAATTCCAATTCCTAACGTTCAACCTGTTACAGATTTGATAATGATTGCAACATTAGTTCTTGGCGTTGGCTTTGGAATTTCATTAGCAATGATGATAATGATCTTGTCAAATTTGCTATTAGGTTTTGGTATTTGGACCGTGCCACAGATCCTAGCATATGTCGTTTGTGTTCTTACAGTGGCTGGTCTTGCCAAAGTAACACCCTTGAAAAAGCATTTTACATTACAGCTTATATTGGCAACTTTTCTGGGATTTGAATATGGATTTTTTGTTAGTTTAGGAATGTCAATTTATGGTGGTTGGGCTGCTTTCTTAGCTTATTGGCTTAGTGGATTGCTATTTGATCTATATCATGCATTAGGAAATTTAGGCTGTTACTTTATTTTATATAAGCCGTTAACGGTAGCGTTTAAGCACTATTTGCAAGAAGGATAAATGATTTTGATAAGGACCAAAGTAGTAGGTATTTTCTATTTCTTTGGTCTTTAATTCTATCTGGCACTAGATATATCAGTAGTTTGATAGAAAATGTAAAAGAATGTAAAACATAATCAAAATGTAAAAGAATGTAAAAAGAGAGTGAAATGCTATGAATGATTTACAAATAAATTCCTTTACTTTGCTAATGAATTACGATCGAACAGCTAAGCAACAACAAAATTATGTTAATCAATATCGCCGCCGTATGATTCAACAAGATTTAAATTACCGTATGACCCATTATTTTAACTACATAAAATATTGAATTAAAACTACTAATAGTATTCACAGAAAAATAGTGTATTTTGAGTTAAAAAAATGCTAATCTGATTTTTTACGTATATATATTTTAGGAGGATTCAAAATTTTCCTAAAATATCAAAAAGGTTGGTATAGATGATGAACAACGATCGTACGACACAATTTGCAGTAGCTTGGGAAAAGTGGCAAAAGATGACGATTACTAGTGATCCAATGTTTGGAATGGTAATGGAAAATAAAGAGATTTGTTTAGAATTAATTAATCGAGCGTTACCAAAACTTAAAGCAACTAAAATTGTACATTTGACTACTCAAAAAGATATTAATGTGCTAGGCGCTCATCGGGTCCGCTTTGATGTCTATGTTCAAGATGAGCAAAGCAATACGGTAGCAATTGAGATGCAGGTTAATGATAGAAAAAAGTCTACCAGCACGTTTGCGTTACTATCAAGAACAAATTGATCATAGTTTGCTACAACCAGGTTTGAATTATCGTGAGTTAACGAAGTATTCGACTTATGTCATCATGTTTTGTAATTTTGATTTCTTTGGTCGTGGCTGGGCACGATATGAGTTTGAGACGATTTGCACACGAGATCATAACCTAAAGTTTAACGACAAACGAACTATTGTAGTTTTTAACGCTCTTGCTAAGAAGTTTAAGGATGATGAACAACCCATCAAAGATTTCCTTGCCTTAATGCGCAATCAAGTAGACAATAAAGATAGATTTATTGGAAAGATTCGGGATGAAATTAATAAGGTTAAAAGTGACCCAGAAAGGAGACAGGGCTTCATGAAGTATGAAATGTTGATGATGGATGCTACACGTAAGGCGCGTGAAGATGGGATGAATGTCGGCGAAAAAAAGGGATACGAAAAAGGACATATTGAGGGAATCAAAAACCTCGTTAAAACACTTAGAGAGTTAGATATAGATGAAAGAAAAGTTCGTCAAAAAATTAAGGTACGATATAATCTAACCGATAGTGAAGCAGACAAATATTTAAATAATTGATTCAATTGGGACTTTAAAAGCCAAAGTAGCAAAATAAATGTTACTTTGGCTTTTAATAGTTATAGTTAAAAAATATATACTAACCGACCTTAACTGGTGTGTCAGCTTTTTCACCATTAATTAGTTTGAAGTTATTATCGAAAGCTTTAAGAACCATGTTACGGACAGCGTGAGTGGTGTAGAAAGCGGTGTGAGGGGTGACTAATACATTTGAGCGATCAATTAAGTCCTTCAAGCGCTTGTCAGGGAATTCTTTACCACGCCAATCTTCATTGAAAATCCCGACTTCATCTTCATAAGTATCCATTACGAAGCCAAAAATCTTTCCACTGTCTAAGCCTTCAATAACTGCATCGGTATCGACTAATGCACCACGGGAACAGTTAACAATTACAACATTATCTTTCATTTTAGCAATTGATTCCCGATTAATCATGTGGAAGTTTTCCTTGGTTGCTGGAACATGAAGTGAAATTACGTCAGCTTGAGCGTAGAGATCATCAAGACTATCTACGTAGTAACCTTGCTTCTTTAATTCTGGATTTTCAAATGGGTCATAAGCAATTACTTTAGCGCCAAAGCCTTCCATGATTTGCATGTAGACTTGTCCAATGTGTCCGGTACCGATAACACCAACAGTTTGGTCACGAACTTCACGACCAATTGTCGGTGCCCAGCGTAAGTCGCCATTCGCAATCTTCTCATCTAATACTTTAGTTTGACGGAGGACACGAGCAGTTTGAATAGCAGCGTGTTCTGCGATTGCGTTAGGAGAATAAACAGGAACGTTAGTAATTTCAAATCCGAGTTCCTTTGCCTTGTTCATATCAATATTATCGACACCAACGTTACGTAATGACATCTTTGTAATGCCTTGATCTGCAAGTGCCTGAAGGGTGTCAGCAGTGTAATCAAGTTGTTGATAAACGACAACGCCATCAGCACCTTTTGCCTTTTTAGCAGTTTCAGGAGTCAATAGTTCATTAGTATATTCGACTTCAACTTCTGGATGATTCTCAGCCCATTCTTTGACATAAGGTTCTTCATCTTTACGGATGCTGAACGCAAAAATTTTTTTATTAGTGCTGGAAGAATTTTGCATAGATTGATTTAATACTTGTTTGACAATCTTTTTAACTAGTTCTGGGTTTACATCAACGTTAGCCATAATATATAACCTCGTTTCTTTATAAGGAACTTAATCCCATATGCAAATTAAACAAACTATATTATAGCTCATAATAAATAACTAGTTAAATGCTGTCAATTAGTGAGTAATCTTATAGATAAAATTACATTATATTATATGAGCTTATATTTTAATTTGCATTATTCTTATAAAAGAGTAACATATAGAAAGTTAGGTACCAAACGAGTTAGCGAAAGGAAGAATTTAATGGCTACTAGTGAAGAATTGACAAAAGAATTATTCTCTTTTTCTAATGAGATTCATCAGCGAATTATTCAGAGCCACCGGGCACATAGCGCGTTTATTGGCCGGGGTAAAATTTTGTGGTTATTAGCAAATAATGATTATGTCTACCAGAATCAACTTGCTAAGCTTGCCAAAATAAAGCCGGGATCGTTAACTCAGATTCTTGAAAAAATGGAACATGAGCAATTAATTATCCGTAAACGTGACCATAACGATAAACGTTTGATTTATGTTCGCCTAAGCAATAAGGGAAAAGAGCAATTTCAAAAAAACGAAAAGTATCATCGTGATTTTCAAGAATTTATGACTGCTCCGTTAACACCAGCAGAGATAGATCAGTTTGTCACGACTTTAACGATATTGCGGAAACAATTTAATACATATATTGATCAGCATCAAAAGGAGATGAGAAACAATTGATACGGATAGCACGAAAAAATTTAGCTTTATGGGCAACCTTAGGAGCAGTTTTCTTTTTACTGATTCAAGTTTCCTGTGATTTATATTTACCAACGGTTACTGCAGATCTTGTTAATCGTGGAATTGTCCAAAAAGATATGGGCGTGATTTGGAGTAAGGGAATTAAGATGCTGATTGTAGCAGCAATCGGTCTTCTCGCTGCGGGGCTTAACGTTTACTTTGCGGCCACCCAATCAATGAGGGTCGGTGAAAAATTAAGGGGTCAGATTTATCATAAAGTTTTGCGTTTTTCTAATCGTGAGATGGATGAATTCGGGGATTCCTCGTTAATTACGCGTTCAACTAATGATATTGTGCAGATTCAAAACGTAATGGTTCAAATGTTGCGGATGATGCTTCAAGCACCGGTTATGCTAGTTGCTGCGTGTGTCTTGGCTTATATTCGTGAACCGCGGCTAACAAAAGTGTTCTTTATTAGTTTGCCTATCTTAGCGATTATTGTAATGATGGTGATGTACTTTGCAGTGCCATTATTTAAGAGTATTCAGAAAAAGACTGACCGCATTAACCTGATCTTCCGTGAAGGGCTCACAGGAGTACGCGTTATTCGAGCCTTTCGCCAAGATGAACGCGAACAAAAACGTTTTAAAACTGCTAATGAAGATTACACACAGACTGGGATCAAGGCTTTTACAATCGTCTCGACATTATTTCCGGTTGTAACGCTGATTTTAGGGATGACTAATGTTGCTATCATCTTACTTGGTGGTCACCTTGTGGCAAGTATGAATATGCAGGTCGGTGATCTAATTGCTTTTATGACCTATGCTACTCAGATTATGATCAGTTTTATGATGCTTTCAATGATTTTTGTTTTTGTCCCACGAGCTTCGGCATCTGCTGCGCGGGTTAACGCTGTTTTAGACCAGCCAATTAGTATCCATGATGCTGCAAAAAAAGATCAGGAGAATATTTCGATTGATCAACCAGCATCCCTAGAGTTTAAGGACGTTGATTTTCGTTTTAATGGTGCGGAAAGACTTGCATTACAGGATCTGAACTTTAAAATTACTGCGGGACAGACTTTAGCAATCATCGGTGGAACCGGCTCTGGTAAATCGGCTTTAGTTAACTTAATTCCGCGTCTTTTTGATGTCGAGAGTGGTGAAATTAAAGTTAACGGAGTACCAATTAAAAAGCTCAGTCAGCATGACCTTCATAAAGTTATTTCAATTACGCAACAGCAAGCGGTTCTCTTTAGCGGGACAATTCGTTCTAATCTTCAATTTGGTTATGAAGATGCAAGTGACGAGCAGATATGGCGTGCGCTGGAAATTGCACAAGCAGCAGATTTTGTTCGTGAAGAGGGCGGACTAGATGCTGTCGTAGAGCAAAATGGAAGCAACTTTTCTGGCGGACAGCGTCAACGACTGGCAATTGCGCGGACGATTATCAAACCAGCTTCAATTTATATTTTTGACGATTCATTCTCCGCGTTGGACTTTGAAACTGATGCTAAACTGCGGGCTGCTTTAGCTAAGGATCCGCAAATTCAACAGGCGGTTACGGTAATTGTTGCCCAGCGGATTTCAACGGTTGTCGATGCTGACCAGATTATTGTTCTTGAAGAAGGCCGGGTAGTTGGTCAAGGAACTCACCAAGAATTAAAGGCCCATAATAAGACTTACCAGCAAATAATTCAGTCACAGGTTGAGAAAGGGGATGTCGATCGTGCGTAGAGGACCACGTGTACCTGAACAAGCGCAGCATTTTTGGCCAACTACTAAGCGTTTGATTGCTTACTTACGGCCTTGGCGTGTGGGTGTTATTGTATCGATCGTTCTGGCAATTGTTTCAGTTATCCTCTCAATCTTGGCACCTAAAATTTTAGGTGAAGCCACTACTATTATTTATGATGGGATGTTAAAAGGATATGCGGAAATGAAACCGGGAACGCACCTAAGCACGCTTCCTATTAATTTCAACCGCATTTGGCAGATCGGAATTACCGTCATCTTGCTATACCTTTTTTCCGGTTTATTCAGTTTCTTGCAATTGCAGATTATGACTCGGGTATCACAACGTGTTGTTTATAATTTACGACAAGACTTTGAAGAAAAAATGCGACGGGTACCCATTAAATATTATGATACTCATAATAATGGGGATATTATGAGTCGAATGGTTAACGACATGGATAATATTGCCGGAACGCTCCAGCAAAGCCTAATTCAGATTATTACTAGTGTATTAACAGTTATTGGCGTCTTTATCTTAATGTTAACAATTAGTTGGAAACTAACCATTATTGCGCTTGTGACGATTCCGCTGAGTATTTTAGTTGTTGCTTTTGTCGCACCTACTTCACAACGATTATTTGGTCGCCAGCAAGCAGCCCTAGGAAAAATCAATGACCAGGTCGAGGAAACCTATGCTGCTCATACAATTGTTCGGACGTTTAACAAAGAAGAGGACGAAGAAAAAGAATTTAATCGGCGTAACCATCAATATTATCAATCAGCGTGGAAAGCACAATTCTTTTCTAGTCTAATGATGCCGATGATGATCTTTATACGAAATGTCGGCTATTTAGTTGTTGCAGTTGTTGGTGCAATTCAGGTTATCCACGGCCAAATTACACTTGGTAATGTTCAAGCGTTTCTTCAATACACCAACCAGTTTTCCCAACCAATTGCGCAAATCGCGAACCTTAGTAATACTATCCAACAGACAATTGCTTCTGCTGAACGGATTTTTGAAGTGCTTGATGAGCCGGAAATGGACGATAAAATTAAAGAGACGCCAGTATTGGCAGGCAAAAACTTGCCAAAGGTTGAATTTAAGGATATTCAATTTAGTTATACCGATGAACCGCTAATTCAAGACTTTAACCTTAAGGCGCCACGAGATAAGATGGTTGCGATTGTTGGCCCAACCGGTGCCGGAAAGACAACCATCATTAACCTTTTAGAGCGCTTTTACGATCCTCAAGGCGGGCACATTTATCTCGATGGACAAGATATTGGCTCTATGACCCGCGATGATTTGCGGAAACATATCGCAATTGTTCTTCAGGATACGTGGCTCTTTACGGGGACAATTTTTGAAAATATTAAGTATGGAAACGAAAACGCATCGGATGAGGAAGTCTATCATGCGGCAAAAATGGCACGGGCTGACGCGTTTATTCGTGAATTGCCTGATGGTTATCAAACAGTGCTGGATGAATCAGCATCCAATATTTCGCAAGGGCAGCGTCAACTACTAACGATTGCCCGGGCGTTTCTAGCTGATCCAGAAATCTTGATATTAGATGAAGCTACGAGTTCTGTTGATACACGGACAGAGGTATTAATTCAAGAAGCAATGAATGCATTGCAGCAGGAACGAACTAGTTTTGTTGTTGCGCACCGTTTATCAACAATTCGCAAAGCTGATCAAATTGTAGTTGTTAATCATGGAAAGATTATCGAAACCGGTAATCATGAATCATTGATGAATCAAAAGGGATTCTACGCGGCACTTTATAATAGCCAATTTGCAGGAAATTAACTTAAAACTAGCAAAAAGCGACCAGGATCGGCGAAAAGGCTGATTTTGGTCGCTTTTTAAAGAAAAATTATTAACGAATTGGACATGCACCACCAGCACAATCAGACTGGTCAACAAGTTCAAGTGCTTTATCCTGTTGTTGCGCGTTAAATACATCAATTACATTACCAGTAATTTCGGCTTGTCGTTTAACGAAAAATTCTTTGGTGATTGGTTCTTTAGGTGCTTGTTTTAATGAACCGCCATAATAAGGTAAGAGTGAAGTAGATTTGATTCCGTTAAGGTACTGCTTTAATAGTACCGGAATTTGGGCAGCTTCTTTATTTTGGAAGGTAATAGTACAACTGACGGCATTATCAGACCAGTATTTCTGTAAGAACGCCTGAGTAGCGAATTGTTCTGCAATTGATACATTTCCAGCAGAAGCAAAGTTTTCGTTTTCAGCGTTAGTTGCCTTAACGGGGAACTCAACACAGATAGTATGGTCGGTATAAATATCAGGCTCCATCCGGTAGCCGCATTCTTTTAATGCATCAAGCAGCGGATCAGTATCCTGAAAACGAATCCGTTGAATAAGATAACCCGCATAGTGGAAGTGCATTCCTTCAGAAACACCAGCCAATTTTGCTACTGTTCCAGAAGGTTTAACAGTAGTATGTTTGATTGACAGATTACAATTCAATTCAGCGGAGTATTCCTTATCGGCGTTAATTACTGCTTGATATAGGGTGTTGAACTTGTCAATTACTCGTTGGTCGTAGATAGGTTCCATTACACCGTCATTATTTTTTGCAAAGCCGGTTACTACCCGGTTGCCAAAGTCGTTTAAAATCCAATCTTGTATTCCTGACATTGAAATCCCAATGCGCCGGTTTTTCTGGATCATCTTACGGGAAACTTCCCAATCATAGTGACTAAATGTAACTCGTTTTGCAAACCGAACACCAAGCCGAAAAGCATCATTAAGGTCCCAGCCTTGTTTTTCAGCGACAAGCGGGAAAACTTCAAACAGGTTACAAGGTTCGCCGTTAGCAAGAGAAATTTCGCCACACGGGTTAGTCCCTTCAACATCGCCATCGATATTTTCCTGGTAGCCATCAGCTATTCGGCCATAATTCTTGGATAAGCTAGTATTGACGATTCCCGGTTCACCATTTTCTTGAATAGAATCAGCGACCTCTTGGAAGTGGTCAAAATCCTTATCAATACTAATGCTGTTATTTGATGCCCACCGGTGATGCTGAAGCTTTTCTTGGTCTTGCTTCATTGTAATAAATTGGTGATTATTTCCTGAACCAAGAGCTAGTTCAGCTGAACGACGAACGTTACCAGCAACGACCGCCTTGCCAATTAGATTACAGATATCGGTACAGTCAACGGCGCTTAGGTTCGTACCATCCTTGGCGTTAAGCACCTCATTGACATCTTGAAGCATTTCAATGAGGGGTGTGGGACCGGAAGCAGTACCGCCAAAGCCGTGGATTTTAGAACCACGCGGACGAATATTGGTCATATCCAGAATAAGCTTATTTACATTATTTTGGTTGGTATTTTTAAAGTGAAGGTCAATTAATTGAGCAACAGCAAGTACCCAGCCTTCACGGGTATCAGGAAGCTGATAGTAAATTTCATTTTCCTGGAGTGGCTTTTTGATATCATTTCGATCGTAAGCGCCGGCACTAATTGATTCATCATAAGAAGCACTGCTTTTATCAATTACGATGGATAAGTTAATTTTGTGATCTACGTTTGGAATTTGATTAATGTTATCGTCTGTCACGGAAAAGCCAACACCGCCACCCTTCATTAATTCGTCAAAGAGGAAAGCAAAGGGCATTGATACCGCCACTTGTTCATTATTTAAGTAGCTTGGCTGAATGTGACTATCACCATATTTTTGGGGACGAATAGCAATGAACCAGCAATTGTTTAGTGAGTCACCGGTCCGTTTCTGGTAATCGGTACCTGAAATCCATAAGTTGCGCCCAGACCGTAGATTAATTTGAATAACTGTTCGGCTTCAGCTGTTAACTCATCAATAACAGCTTGTGATGGATTATCGTTAAGGCGGGGATCAAGGTTAATGTTTCCTTCGATAACACGTTTAACGGTTTCTTTCCATTCCTCGGTTCGATTCTTATCTGCTTGCCATCGGGCGTATGTCCGCTTATATGTGACCCAGCCGAGCGGGCCCCAATGTGGTGTGATTTTTTTAGTAGCTTGATCAATAAATGATTCTTTAAGTTTAATTTTTTGCATGGTAATTGGTGCTCCCTTTAAATTAGATAACACAATATATGGTAATCTAATTTAATGAGATATACAACATATAGTGATTTTTAAAAACCGCAATGAATTAGACTATCATTGCGGTTTAATCAGATTATAAAAATTTAGTTATAGGTTCTTGTCGATTTTGAAGGTGAGTTTAGAAAGCTCTAACCCGTGCATAACTAATTCAGCCATTAGGTTCTTAGTTCGCTTAGCCATTTCAGCAACCATCTCATGAGTCTTGGAACTCAAAAAGTCGCTAACTTCACTAGGTTCCATCCCTTTAACTTGTGGAGCAATTTCATTAACCCAGCGGTACAAGTATTTGCGTGAATCTTTAAGGTAATCTAAGTCTTCCTTAGAGAACTCAGCGTGGTGTGATTCAACAAGCATTGAAAGGGTACGGTACATCCAGTAAGCACTCTTAAGGTCCATGTTGAGTTTTTCTGGTGTTTCACGATAGCTAACGTCAATATCTTCGGCGTTTCCGAAGAATGGAATATAAGGAGTAAATGTCGGTACACCAAAGCTCATCCAC
The DNA here is from genome assembly GCF_014145555.1 of Limosilactobacillus albertensis. Lineage (NCBI taxonomy): Bacteria > Bacillati > Bacillota > Bacilli > Lactobacillales > Lactobacillaceae > Limosilactobacillus > Limosilactobacillus albertensis. The sequence goes on along the minus strand of NZ_JACIVD010000055.1, from coordinate 80,184 downwards.
ATAATGGTCGAAGCAGCTTCTGGCAAATCATTCCGAACCTGCAGAATATGGGAATTCTGTGTTCGATTTAGAGAAATTGGCCGAAAAAGCTGTTTTTGCTGTTCAGTTCCTTCATGACCGAGGGGATCGTAAGGGGTTCCTTGGTAGTGACTGCTGAGGATTTTTTGCACGTCTTCAAGAGTGATCCGGTGATTGGTTTGCATGATAAATGGAATATCAAAGTCCAAGGGGTCGAATTCTACGCTGGGGTTTAATACCTTATGACCATACCATTGACGTGGCGTGTTGTAATGCTGGTCGAATATGTCAGCAGTTCCAAAGATATGGCGGAAGTCCCAGCCATATTTATCAGGATTGAGGTGGTTTTTCTCAACGAATTCTTGGATGCCGTCAGACCACATAAAGTTATCAGGGTCATTAAAATCAACCTGCTGGATTGCTACTCGATTTCCGGTTACAGCATAAGAGTCATCGGGGATCCGTTGTGCAACCCAGTGGTGACCAGTAACTATTTCCATATACCATACATCTTTTTTATCGCTGAATATAATCCCATTTCCTTCAGCAGAACCGTATTTGGCGACTAGTTTACCAAGGTATGCAACGCCATCACGAGCGCTATCGATAAAGGGAAGGGTAGCAGCAACTACAAGATCTTCGTTGATCCCCGTTTCGGTATTAAGCGGATCACAGGCAAGGACGCGTTCATTTGCATAAACACTTTCGGTTGCACTCATTCCAACATTTTTTTCGTTAAAGCCGCTCTCGTCGAATACCCCTTCAGTTCGATAATCAACGTTAGGAGTACCTTGGTAACGATAACCGTCAGCGGGGCGGTCAATTACACATTTATTTAAGTATGCCTTTACTTGATTAGGGTGATTATGATATGCGGGATAAGTAACAAAACGTTGGGGCGTAAGCGGACCGAATGTATCATCATTCCGCGCTGCCATTGTTGAACCATCGATTGTTGCGTTACGACCCGCAAGAACAGTGGTACAAGCAGATAAATTCTTTTTCATCTTTTCAGGACCTTTCTATCAAACAAACTACAATAATCAGTTTAATCTTCAACATTAACCGGGTCAATCGTCAAGAAACTACTTTTGTTCTAAATCAGCGAAAGTAGCATGAACTAGGTTAGCAAGATCTTCGGCGTTTAATTTAACAGAACGCCCCACTTTGCCTGATGAAACGAAAATATCGCCTTGTTCTCTGGCCTCGTTATCAATAAAGATGGGGTATTCAAACTTCTCGTAAATTCCTACAGGGGTGTTAGCACCATGCACATATCCGGTAGTTTTGAGAAGATTTTTTAGCGGTACCATATTAACCTTTTTATTGCCCGAAACTTTAGCAAGCTTTTTCTCATCTAAGTGGGTATCGACTGGAATAACGCCAACTAGCGGTCCGGTTACGTTACCGGTTAATACTAAGGTCTTGTAAATAATATGTTCATCAACACCAGTATGGTCAACGCTCATTGAACGTACGTCGCCGTCTTGGTGAGTAGGAAATTCAGCTTGCTCGTAAGCAATATTGTTTTTATCGAGGATTTGTTCTACCTGTGTTTTTTTCATTTTGCTTTTTTTATTCTTTTTACTCATAAAAATTTCCTCCTAAGTTTATCTGGGACGCACCAATATTTTACAAAAGGATCCCAATTTAAAATAGGTCTGCTATACTAAAAGTGTAGCTTAAATTGCGAATTAATTAAATCCGAGGAGTTAATTAGATGGCAGACTTAGTATATCGCTCAGTGATGCGTGATATAAAACAAAAAATACTAGACAATAAATATCAAGGGATGCGTTTACCTGATGAACGAAGCCTAAGTGAAATCTATCAGGTAAGTCGCAGTTCTATAAAACGGGCATTGGGAGTGCTCGCTCAGCAGGGAATTATTTTTAAGAAACGTGGATCCGGTACATTCATTAATCCGCTATACCTAAAAAACCAATCGTTATTCCACTATGAAGGTAGTAATTTGGGTGTAACGGACAGTTTCCAAGTAGATGGCAAGAAGCAAGGAATAAAATTACTTGACTATCAAGTTGTTCCTGCAAGTAAGGACGTACAAGAAGAACTATTTCTTAATGATAACGACTTTGTTTACCAGATTAAGCGGCTGCGGTTAATTGATGATCAGCCATTTATGATTGAAACAGGTTTTATTCCAATTAGAATTACGCCCACCCTTTCCCCAGAAGTTGTTAATGGGTCGATTTTTAATTATTTAGAAGACATGATGGGAAAACGAGTTACAAAGTCATTTATGACGATTGGTGTTTCACCGTCAACAACTGAAGACCAAGAACTATTGAAGTTAAATGCAACTGAGCCGGTTGGAACTATTGAAGGGATTTTCTTTTTGGATGATGGGACGCCATTTGAAGTTTCTAATATGCGAATTCACTATAAATACATGAAATATAGTACTTTTGTTAGCTTAGACCAAGAAAACTAGTGAATATGATAGCAGTATTTAAAGTATTAAAATAGATGTAAAATTTATTTTTTTCTAAAAGAAATTTTAATTGTACACTGTTGGTATTGAACAGGGTTAAACAAAGGTAAATTAGCATTTCTGCGGATTAAGATAAATAGAAAAATGTTAAAGAACACCTTAAAAAGATTAATTTTTTATAATTGGACCGTATCAATTTGTAAAAAGGTTGACTTTTTGAAAAAACAGTTTATCATTAACATTGTAAATTTAATGATTTACGTTATGTTGTTATAGAGCACAGGACGTATTGATTTATATAGAAGGAGTGTTTATTAGAATGGCAGTAGATTACGATTCCAAGAAGTATTTGGAAAGTGTTGATGCTTACTGGCGTGCAGCTAACTACCTTTCAGTTGGTACATTGTTCTTAATGGGTGATCCATTATTACGCCAACCATTAAAGGCTGAAGACGTTAAGCCAAAGCCAATTGGTCACTGGGGTACTATTGTTCCTCAAAACTTCATTTACGCACACTTAAACCGTGTAATTAAGAAGTATGACCTTGATATGTTCTACATTGAAGGTTCAGGTCACGGTGGCCAAGTTATGGTTAACAACTCATACTTGGATGGTTCATACACTGAAATTTATCCTGAATACACACAAGACACTAAGGGAATGGCTAAGTTATTCAAGCACTTCTCATTCCCAGGCGGTACTGCATCTCACGCCGCACCTGAAACTCCAGGTTCAATCCACGAAGGTGGGGAACTTGGTTACTCACTTTCACACGGTGTAGGTGCTATCTTAGATAACCCTGATGTTATCGCCGCTGTTGAAATTGGTGATGGTGAAGCTGAAACTGGTCCATTAATGGCATCATGGTTCTCAGATAAGTTCATCAACCCAATCAAGGATGGTGCGGTATTACCAATCATCCAAGTTAACGGATTCAAGATTTCTAACCCTACTATTCTTTCACGGATGAGTGACGAAGAACTTACTAAGTACTTCGAAGGTATGGGCTGGAAGCCATACTTCGTGTCAGCTTACAAAGAAGCTGACCGTGATGGCGAATTCGATGGTTACAAGCCACACATGGAAGTTCACGAACAAATGGCTAAGACTATGGATAAGGCTATTGAAGAAATCAAGGCTATCCAAAAGAACGCTCGTGAAAACAACGATGATTCATTACCACAATGGCCATTAATCATCTTCCGTGCACCTAAGGGTTGGACTGGTCCTACTAAGGATCTTGATGGTAACCCAATCGAAAACTCATTCCGTGCTCACCAAATTCCTATTCCGGTATCACAAGATGACATGGAACACAAGGACATGCTTATTGACTGGATGAAGTCATACAAGCCAGAAGAATTGTTCGACGAAAACGGTCACCCAGTTGCTCTTGTTGAAGAGAACACACCAGAAGGTAACCGTCGTATGGCTATGAACCCTATCACTAATGGTGGTATCGATCCTAAGCCACTTGTATTACCAAACTACCGTGACTTTGCTGTTGACGTTCAAACTCCAGGTTCTGTTGTAAAGCAAGATATGCTTGAATGGGGTAAGTACCTCAGCAAGATGGCTGAATTGAACCCAACTAACTTCCGTGGATTCGGTCCTGACGAATCTAAGTCAAACCGTCTTTACGCATTCCTTGACAACCAAAAGCGTCAATGGATGGAAGGCATTCACGAACCAAACGACGAAAACGTTGCTCCACAAGGTCGGATGATTGATTCTCAATTATCAGAACACCAAGCTGAAGGATTCCTTGAAGGTTACACATTAACTGGTCGTCACGGATTCTTCGCAACTTATGAAGCATTCGGTCGTGTTGTTGATTCAATGCTTACTCAACACATGAAGTGGTTACGTAAGGCTAAGGATCTTTACTGGCGTCGTCAATACCCAGCATTGAACTTTGTTGATACTTCAACTGTATTCCAACAAGACCACAACGGTTACACTCACCAAGATCCAGGTCTATTGACTCACTTATTTGAAAAGGAACGTCCAGACCTTGTTAAGGAATACTTACCTGCTGATACTAACTCACTTATGGCTGTATCAAACAAGGCATTCCGTAACCAAGAATGTATCAACCTCTTTGTAACTTCAAAGCACCCACGTGCACAATGGTTCTCCATTGATGAAGCTACTGAATTAGTTGACAATGGTCTTGGCTACATCAACTGGGCATCTACTGACCAAGGTAGCGAACCAGATGTTGTATTTGCTTCAGCTGGTACTGAACCTACTGAAGAAGCTCTTGCAGCTATTGACATTCTTCATGACAACTTCCCTGAATTGAAGATTCGTTACATCAACATCATTGAAATCATGAAGTTGATGAAGCAAGACAAGAACCCAGAAGGTTTGTCTGACGCAGAATTCAACCGTTACTTCACTACTGACAAGCCAGTTATCTTTGCATGGCACGGATTCCGTGACATGATCCAAGCATTGTTCTTCGATCGTGCAAACCGTAACGTTCACATTCACTCATACGAAGAAAATGGTGATATCACCACTCCATTCGACATGCGTGTATTGAACGAACTTGACCGGTTCCACTTAGCTAAGGACGCTATCCAAAGTGTTCCTGGTTACGAACAAAAGAGTGCTGCATTTGTTGCCAAGATGGACAACATGATTAACAAGCACAACCACTACATCCGTTCAGAAGGTAAGGACTTACCAGAAGTTACTAACTGGACTTGGAAGGGTCTTAAGTAATCAATAATACTGATTGCTAATTAAACACTTAATAAATACAAGAGGTAGGAAAAAGCAGAAGCTTTCTCCTGCCTCTTCTTTTTTATTGTTTTATTTGTAAACGCTATTAAATAAGAATAGAATTTAAATGTAGAGTATTGGTTTGTTCTATAAGAGAATGAAGGTGGAGATCATTAGTAGTAAAAATGTAAGTTCTAAGAAATTATCCTTTATTTCAATTTACTTTTTAGGTATTAACAGTGTTATTGGTTCTGGAGCTTTCCTGTTACCACAAGCTATTTATAAAGATATGAATTTAGCCAGTGTCCTGGTTTTGCTTTGCGCGGCAATTACTGTTAGTATGGTCGCTTTATGCTATGCTGATCTTTCTAGCAGGTTTACTGGTTCAGGAGCAGCATGGCTTTATTCATATAATGCATTTGGTCGCTTTACAGGATATGAATTAGGGATCTTTACGTGGTTTCTTGGCTGTTGTACGCTGTCGGCAGAAGTTGTTGCATTGCTAACAACATTGCGGAGCTTTTTACCGATTTTCGATAATCACTTAGTATACTATGTTTCTGTATTCGGATTGATATTATTATTCTCACTAATTAATTTCTTTGGTCGAACATTAGTAAAAATGGTTGATAACCTTTCTTCGGCCGCTAAGATGATTACGATTATTATATTTATTATTGTTGGTGCATTTTGCATTCACTTTGCTAATTTCTCGCCGGTTATCCCTCACGCTGCAATGACTGGAGCAATGCCATTTGCAAAACATTTTGGAGCAGCATTTAGTGTTGTTTTCTATATGTTTACTGGTTTTTCTTTTATTCCAATTGCGGCTAAGCAAATGACAAATCCGGAAAAGAATATTCCACGGGTATTAATTGCGGTAATGGTAAGCGTAACGATTATGTATTCGCTGATGATGGTAGTTGCCATTGGGATTTTAGGAACTAGCATGGCTAAGTACAGTACACCGATTGCCAATGCCTTTGAAACTGGTGTCGGTCGATGGGGCTACATCTTGGTAATTGCTGGAATGTTAATTAGTATATTTGGTGTTGCTTTTACGGCATCCTTTAATACCCCTTCATTAATTGCATCGTTAGCGAGTGAGCACGCTATGTTGCCAAAGTGGATAGGTAAGCGAAATAAGCACGATGCCCCGTGGGTTGCGATTATTCTTACAGCCGTTGTATCCCTTATATTGGTTACTCAATCTTACTTATTCCTTGTTTCTTGTATTGTGTTGGCATCATTCGTTCAGTATGTACCATCAATTCTAGCAGTGATTAAATTTAAGCATACTAATGAGTTTCCTAATCATGGATTTAAGTTACCTGGAAAATATATTATTCCAGTGCTGGCCTTGTTAATTTCCTGCTACATGGTAACTAATTTTACAATTAAAACAATAACGGTTGGTGTTGTTGTTGCGGTAGTAGCAGCAGTATCTTATTTCTTTATTAAACGTGATGAAGAACATGAAGCACGCCACCAAGAAAAATTAGCTAAACTAAGAATAAAACGTTAAAATTTAAAAACATGATGGATAAGAGGTGATTTAATGGAATTAACGATACAAAGAGATGGCTTGAAGTTATATGGACTTCTTGAAGGAACAACGGCAATCAAAAATGATACTGTGGCAATCTTGATGCATGGATTTAAAGGTAATTTAGGATATGATGATTCTGCAATCCTCTATGCGCTTTCTCACTACTTGAACCAACAGGGAATACCGACATTACGCTTTGATTTTGACGGTGCTGGTAATAGTGACGGCGATTTTGCGGATATGACAGTGTTTAGCGAAATCCTTGATGGGATGAAGATTATTGACTATGCTCATACAACGATGCAGGCGAAGAAAATTTACCTAATCGGTCATTCGCAAGGTGGAGTTGTCGCTTCTATGCTGGCTGGCTATTATCGTGATATTATTACGAAGCTCGTGTTATTAGCACCAGCAGCTACCTTGAAAGATGATGCGTTAAAGGGTGTTTGTCAAGGCAGCCATTATGATCCTAACCACATTCCCAATACGGTTAATGTTAGCGGCTATTCAGTTGGTGGAGGTTATTTTCGGACTGCCCAGCTAATGCCAATTTATGAAACGGCTCAACATTATGGTGGACCGACGCTATTAATCCATGGAGAAGCCGATAATGTTGTTTCACCAGAAGCTTCGCAAAAATATAATGTAATCATGCCTAATAGCGAACTGCATTTAATTCCTGATGAGGGTCATATGTTTAATGGCGCTAAACGACAGGAGATTCTTGAGTTGGTCGCTAACTTCTTAAAACATTAGAATAACTAATAGAAGGTAAAAAGTCTTTATCGTTAAAGAGTTCTGACGGTAAGGGCTTTTTCGTTTTTCAGAGGCTTCTGTCGCCTGGCTATTTCATGGTATAATTTAGCGTCAGATTGTATCAAAAAAAGAAGTAAAGGAATGAGTGATTAACGATGAACTCAATCAAAGCAGCGTGTAAAACCTACTTGGTAATTGGGTCGCTGATTTTTGGAATGTTATTTGGGGCCGGAAATTTAATTTTTCCAGTACATTTAGGACAACTAGCAGGTAGTCAATGGATCTCAGCGACAGGGGGATTCCTACTTTCAGGGGTATTTTTACCGCTATTCGCATTACTTGCCATTAGTATTACGCATGCAAATGGATTGTATGAATTAGCTCTGCCAAACGGGAAGAAATTTGCATTAATCTTTCTTATTTTGGTTCAGATAATCATTGGACCGCTATGTGCAACGCCACGAACGGCAACGGTGCCTTATACTATCGGGATTGCGCCATATTTAAGCAAGGGAATGCAAGGCTGGGGGCTGCTTGCATATACCGGTGCGTTTTTCTTAATTGTGTATTTTTTTGCAATTCGTGAAGGAAAAATCACTGAAATAATTGGGAAAATTTTGAACCCGCTTTTCTTGATAATGCTATTTTTGATTTTCTTATTAGCATTTCTCCATCCTATGGGAAGCACAGCTACGGCTCAACCAACAGCAGGCTATGTTAACCACGCGTTTAGCAATGGTTTTGTTCAAGGTTATAACACGGTTGATGCGTTAGCTGCTTTAGTCTTTGGGGTTACGATCATTACGGCGGTGCGGCAATTAGGTTTTAAGAGTCAACAATCTGTTTCCTTAGCGACAACTAAAGGGGGCCTGATTGGAATTCTTGGAATAGGGGTCTTGTATATTGGATTAATATACTTAGGGACTACTAGCCGCCATCAATTTGCGATTGCTGAAAACGGGGGAACAACCCTTAACCAGATTGCCCATTATTATATGGGAGATTTTGGAAATATTTTACTGCTTACTCTTGCAACGATTACTTGTATGACAACGGCAATGGGGTTAGTAGTTGCCTTTGCGCAAGATTTTCATTACCGTTTTCCTCAGATTTCATATAAAGCTTTCTTACGTGGTAACTGCTTGTTGTCATTTTTAGTAGCTAACATGGGCCTGGATCGAATTGTTTCATGGTCAAAGCCGATTTTGATGTTTCTTTATCCATTAGCAATTGTGCTGATCCTCCTTGGAATTTTTTCACCGCTTTTTAAAGGTGCTAGCTTAATCTATCGGATTACAACGGGGATTACAATGATTCCGGCCTTCTTTGATATGGTAAATGCATTTTCGCCTGCTTTAAGGGACACGTCATTTAGCATGTCACTAATTCATTTTGCAGAACAATATTTGCCGCTATATCATTTAGGATTTAGTTGGTTGATTTTTACTTTTATTGGAATTGTTATTAGCGTTTGTATTTGGTACCCTCAACAGAGGAGTCGTGTATAATATAGGAGTAATGAGGAGGGGAGTAAGATGCAACGACAATATTTAAGTATTGATATTGGAGGAACGGAGATAAAGAGTGCGTTAATTGACCACTCAGGAAATATCTTTGAGAAGAATCATACATTAACTCCTCGCCAAAAAGAGGAATTTTTCACAAAAATCTTTGAGATAATTACCCCTGTTTTAGATAAGGTAACGGCAATTTGTGTCAGTGTTCCTGGAGTTGTTAATTCAGCTACTGGTAAGGTAAAATTCACTGGTGCATTAGGGTTCATGGGAACATTTAATTTTGCTTCCTATATTGAAGCACGGACCCATTGCCCTGTGTATGTTGGGAATGACGCTAACTGTGCAACTCTAGCCGAAATGTGGCTAGGTAACCTTAACGAGGTTCATAACGGTGCTGTAATCACGCTTGGAACTTCTGTTGGTGGTGGAATCGTGATTAATGATCAATTATTGTATGGCCCGCATTTTCAAGCTGGAGAGCTTAGTGCGATGATTATAAATCATGATGTAGCAGACCCCCACTATTCGACTGTTGGCGCTACAACTTCTGCGGTAAAAATGATTGAAACAATAGCTGATGTCTGTGGAATAGCTGATAAAGAAGATGGACGGCGAGTATTTAAGAAGATTAACCCTCACAATCAGGTTGCTTGGTCATTATTTGAAAGTTTCTGCCGACGGGTTGCTATTCTAATCTTAAACCTTCAAACAGTTATGGATTTGGACCGGGTGCTTATTGGTGGGGGAATCAGTGCTCAGCATATTTTAATTGATGAAATAAAAAAACAGTTTAGACTTCTGCAACAAAGTGATTACCGTCTTCGGGATGATGTGACGATGCCGGAGATTATGGCTGCAAAGTTTGGCAATGAAGCTAATTTGTTAGGAGCATTATACGGATTACTATTAACAATTGAATAGTATATGAATGACCTCCAATGGTAGGGTACGCCTAGCCTTGGAGGTCATTTAAATTTATCTATTTACGATACGGGAAATGGGCCATTGATGGTACTTTATCCCATGAAACCGGGAAGCCAGCACCATGAGCGCAAAAAACAGAGTCCGGTGTATTTTCTATGTCTGCTACAGGATCATAGTTACTATTTGCAATTAATTCAGCTGAATTATGACATGGCTGATACCCATCGACAATTAAATCAATTTGACTTTGTCCATGAGTGTAGGCACGCACCTTTTTAGGATAGTCACGCATTGCTGCAACCGGAGCTTTTCCGGTAATTGTTGTCAACTGAGAATCATCAGCTTCATCAAGCGTAAAAGTTCCATGCATTTGCTGGATATCATTTATCGCGCGCCCGACCTGATCTGCTGGAACTTGTAGATGAAATGTATACCATGGTTCAAGTAATTGACATGCGTTTTGTGACTTTAATTCCATAAGCCCTTGCCGAACTGCTCGCCAAGTCGCTTGTCGAAAGTCACCACCAACTGTGTGTTTAATGTGTCCGCGGCCACCAATAAGTGTAATTTTTACATCGGTAAGTGGCGCGCCGATAAGAACGCCACGATGTTCCTTTGCTTTAAGACTAGTTAGAATCTGATGCTGCCAATTACGATCAAGGATATCGAGACTACAATCACTATTAACTGTAATCCCAGAGCCGCGCTTGCCCGGTTCAAGAAATAAGTGGGCTTCCGCATAGTGGCGTAATGGTTCAAAGTGTCCCACTCCTTCAACCGTAGCTGTGATTGTTTCTTGATAGAGGACACTTCCTTCATCGAATTCTACAGCCAGGTGGTAGCGATTTAACAATATTTGCTGAAGAATCTGCAACTGAACCTCGCCCATGATTTGGATATGAATCTCCTGTAGGTGGGAGTACCAGGTAACCTGTAGCTGCGGATCTTCATCTTCTAACTCTTTTAGCGCATTAAGACAAGCGTGGAGGTCAGCATTATCAACCTTAACCGCATAACTTAGTACTGGCTTTATTGCAGGAGTAGGAAGCTGGGGGACGTTTCCCACTCCCATCCCCGGATAAGTGGAAGTAAGCCCGGTAATTGCCCCGACGTCTCCCGCTTCTAAGACCTGACTGGTAATAAATTTGGCACCGTTATATACGCGGATTTGATTAGCCTTTTCCTCGTTAAGCAAAACTTTTTTGGCAGGTAGTTTTCCCCCGAGAACACGAACCCAACTAAGACGATTACCTTTTTCATCATGGGATATCTTGAATATTCGCGCTCCAAACTCTTGTGAAAAGGTCGGTGGAATAGTCCATTTTTCAAAACCGTTTAGGAAATTAATAATACCGTCTAACTTAAGTGCTGAACCTGTATAACAAGGAAAGACTTTTCGTTGCTGAATCAATTGACAAATTGTCAGCTCATCGACTGTCCCGGTATTGAGATAATTTTCTAAGACAGCATCATCTTGCATGGCAACATTTTCTACCACATCGGCAGTTAAATTATCAGTGAAATCAAGGCAGCCTGACGAAAACGCTGCTTGTAGCTGTGCAATAACTTTTGTTGGGTTTGCGCCAACAGTATCGCTTTTATTAATAAAGATAAAGACAGGCACCTGGTAACGCTCTAAAAGCTGCCAGAGAGTACGTGTATATCCTTGAATGCCGTCGCTAGCAGAAACCACTAGAATGGCGTAATCAAGGACCGGCAAAACTTGTTCCGTTTGGCTAGCAAAGTCGACGTGTCCGGGAGTATCTAGCAATGTTAAATTAATATTTTGATACTTTAATTCTGCTTGGTGGGTGAACAAGGTGATACCGCGTTGCTTCTCTAATGCATCGGGGTCGAGGAAAGCATCACCGTTATCTACTCGTCCTAGTTTTCTAATTGCTCCGGTTTCATACATAAGTGCTTCAGTAAGAGTGGTTTTACCAGCGTCAACGTGAGCGACAATCCCGGTTACAATTTTCTTCACAGTGGTCACCTAGTTAGCAGCGTGATCATTTTTGCGCACGACGAGGACGTCATACTTAGCCATTCGACTGACATAGTGTGTTACTGAACCAAGGACAAAGCGTTCGATCCCAGAAACACCAGTTGCACCAAGGACGATTAAATCGGTATTATGGTCAGCAGGGAATTCGTGGGCAATGACACGCTTAGGATTGCCAAAACGAATGTGGACATTAACATCTTTAACACCAGCATCAACGGCTTGCTTTTTTAAGTCATCCAAGCGTTCTTTTGTCATTTTAACGATATTATATGTTTCTTCGTTACTAAGGGCAGCGTTACTGTATCCATCGGTTAATTGAGTAACCTGAACAATTCGTAAAATATCAAGGCTTGCTTGGTTACGTAAGGCTGAATCGATGGCGCTTTCTAAAACGTTGCTTGTGACTTTTGAGCCATCAACAGCGACAAGAATATGCTTGTATTGGTAATTGTCTGTCATAAATAGACACCTCCGAAAGTTTATACCTTTATTATAAAGGGTTTTTATAATAAAAAGCTGAAAAAAGGAAAGGATTTTTTACTTTGTTAACAAAACGTTGCAAACGCTTACCAAAAGACGTAAACTACACTTGAATGACTAAATGACAAAATTATATTTTTAGTCTATTATTGTTGATGTTTTCACAAGAGGAGTGCTTATTATGCGTTACGTTTCGATGACTTCCCATAATATTGGGATGAACTTAGCTACTGAACAGTATTTGATGAACAATAAGGATTTTGGGAAAGAACCGTTAGTGCTATTTTATTATGAAGAGCCATGTATCATTGTCGGCCGAAACCAAAACACCCTTGAAGAGATAAACCATGACTATGTTAAAGAACATAATATCCGTGTAACTCGCCGGTTATCCGGTGGTGGAGCCGTTTACCAAGATTTGGGTAACCTTTGTTTTAGTTTTGTGGTACCAAGCGACAGTGAAGAATTTGGTGATTTCAAATCATTTACGCAACCGATTGTTGACGTTCTCCACCAAATGGGAGCCACGAGTGCAGAAGTTAGTGGCCGTAACGATATTTTGGTTGATGGCAAAAAGTTTTCTGGCAATGCGATGTATTCTCGTAATGGCAAGACGTTCTCTCACGGGACTTTAATGCTTGACGTGGATCTTAGCGTGGTTGCTGATGCGCTTCATGTTGCAAAAGATAAGATTGCTTCCAAAGGGATAAAGTCGGTTCGTTCGCGGGTTACCAATTTACGACCATATTTAGATGAAAAATACCAAAATATTGATGTTCCGACATTTAGGGATGAATTGTTAAAAGGCCTTTTTCATGTTGATAATCTCGATGAAATAAAGGATAAGCAGTATACAGTTACTCCAGAAGATCAAAAAGAGATCGATAAGATTTATGAGCAATACTACAATAATTGGGATTGGGTCTATGGAAAGTCACCAGAATTCACCATTAAGCGACGTAAACACTTTGACATGGGAACGATTGACGCTAGATTCGATGTTGAAAATGGTGTAATTAAGAATGTTAAATTTTATGGAGACTTTTTCGGCCCACAAGATATTAATAAGCTAGCAGAAAAGCTTCAAGGGGTTAAGTATGATCATGATGCAATTGCAAAGGTACTTGAAGAAGAAGGAACCCAACAATATATCACGGGAATTCCAACTGCTGAAGTAGCAGATTTGCTTGCATAATTGAGCTTTTTAACTGAATTTAGTAAAATGAGGAGTGTAATTAAATTGCATTCCTTTTTTTCGTGGGTAAAAGATGCAAGATGTTCGGAAAAAGAGGTTGGAAAGGCAAAATTTCTAATCTTAAAAAGAAAGTTGGCAAAGATAGTGAAAAATAATGAAAAAGTTGTTATTGTAACATCAGTAGCAGCAGTAATTGCATTAGTTTTAGATGCTTTTATGTTTGTTCAACATGGTCATTCGTTGACCTCGTCATCTGTATGGCCACGTTTGCTGCTCTTTATTATTTTGGCGGTTGTGGTTAATGGATTGTCGTTTCTAAAAATGCGATTTTGCGGATATGCGACAATTTTAGTAAATCTTTATTTTGCAATTGCCAGTTTAGCGGCTTTTCAAATGGTAAGTCCGCGTGAGAGCGCTTATGGCTTATTTATTCAAGCGCTTAGTATTGTGGGAATCTTAGTGGGGGCTGCAGGCATTTATTATGGTGCAAAACAGCGGACAGACTACACAAAAGCCAAATTTGAAAAGATGAAGGAGCAAATGAAAAAATGAAGATGTCAGTAACTGATTATTTGTCACAATTGACGAGCGATCAGGTTGTGACAGAACATGTTGAAAAAACAGCTGCCCAATCACAGCAAAAGACAGTATTAACAACTGCCGTAAAATTTATGATTGAGCAGCTTGATACTGGACACCTCGGTCAATATCAAATGACGATTAAAATGAAAAAGGGTGAGCCAGTAAGTTTTCGCTTAGAAACAAACCTCATTAATGTACCAATGGACGAGGCAGAGCGCTTAGACGTTAAGCTGCTAGATAAAGAAATTGAATATCCGGTTAATCTCTACTTAGTAATGGAAAGCGAAGATGTTAATAAGTCAGGATTACGGATTGATGAATTAGCAAACGAAACTGATCAGGGCGGCAAAGTAGCTGATTTAGTTACAAAGGCTCAGGAATGGGTAGCCGAACACCTAGCAGATGTAATGGAAGCAAGAGCGTAAAACTTGCATCATTCGGTGTAGTATGTTAGATTATAGTTTGCGATGAGTCGAGAGGTCTGGTAGCGACCCTAAGAGCTACCATTGACATTTTGACAGTGGGACGCATTAACTCACCGGATTGTGAGGCGTCTGGTTATTTTACGAAGTGGACATCGTAATTAGCCTGAGATAGTATCAATACACCAAAAGAGCGTTATGGCATTTAAGTCATGACGCTCTTTTATTTTTTTAATTTGTAATAAATTAAGATGATGAATGGGAGAATAGTAATAATAAAGGTTACACTGAACATAATTAAATTATTAACTGTAAAGTGATTGATATTTGCATAGATATAGTAGCAGGGAAAAAGCTTTTGAATTACGGTGAAAAATTTTGCAAAGCCGTTGGTTATATAAAAAGAGTTCCACGGTATTATGAAAAACATAAGAATAAACATGATCGGTGTCCCGCCTGCATCAACAGTAGGTGCGTCAAAGACTATCCCAATAGTGAAGCCAATTATGCTTAAATAAATTCCAAGAATATTAATAAGAAGAATACTGAGCAGATTAATACTTGTAAACGTAACAGAGCGGAGACCGACTGCGAGCGAAATAATAATTGCGGTAATTAGGAAATTAACAATTAGTTGGCTGACTAGCTGAGTGAGCATGTATCGCCAAATTGAATAGTGGCTAATATGGGATTGTAAAAGATAGAATTGTTTGCCACCGCTAATTCGTTTGCTAAAGGTAACGATAGAATTTCCAATAATCCCCATTAGGAGAGCGAGCAATAATAAACCGATCTGATATTTCCCATTATGTGGGACCGCTGGAGCAATGACTTTAATCATAAAGAGGTACCAAATCCCTGGTAGTAAAATAGTAAATAGTATAAAACGACGGTTACGTAAAACTTGTTTTAATTGAATTGTTGTAATACTCATATGAAGGCTCCTATTGGTTAACTTGCCGATACCATTGTTCAATGCTTTGATTATGCTGATGAATCTCTTTGACAGATACATCGTAACTTATTTGTCCATCTTTAAGTAATAATACTCGGGAAAAGAATTTATCAATTTGGTTGAAATCGTGGGTGATAACCATAATGCTTCCCGTAACTTGATCAATAAACTGCCAAAAGTAATCAATTGATTCTAAGTCCATCCCGACAGTCGGTTCATCTAAAATTAATAGTTTTGATTGACGGAGGGTACTAACAATAAGAGAAAGACGCCGCTTTTGCCCGCCTGAGAGTTTAGCAACAAGGGTATTCTGCTGGGATTTTAAATTGAACTGTTCAAGGAGGCGGTTAATTCTTTCTGAATTATTTACCTTACTAATCTGGGCGGCTAAAGTAATCTGTTCTTTAACCTTTAATGCAGGAATCAATAAATCGTTTTGCGGCATAATGTTGAGGAAATCCTTCTTGTTAATTTGCCACTCAACAGTGCCATTAGTTGGCGTAAGTGCACCTTCAATAATTTTGACTAAAGTTGTTTTACCGGCACCATTGCTTCCGAGCAGTGCGATTCGTTCATTATTAAAAATGCTAAGATTGATGTCTTTAAGGACAGGAGTATTAAAGGTCATCGCAATGTGATTGAGTTGTAAAATGAGGTTATTGTGATCTGGAATTCCTAAAATTAGGTGATCTAAAGATACTTTGAAAATTTTGGCTAATAAAATAAGCTTATCGATACTAGGATCGGCATCACCGTTTTCCCATTTAGAAACTGCTTGCCGGGATACATAGAGCCGTCTAGCTAGTTCTGTTTGTGATAATTGTTTTTCAGTACGTAGCTTGAGTAATTGCTGAGGAAATATATCTTGCATCGTGAAACTCCTTTGTAAAAATCTATATTTAGAATTTAATTGCTGATTCTAAAAAGGTCAATAGAATGCCTAGCAAATAGCGGATGCATAACTTGCTACTATTAGTTGCAGGAATATTTCCTGGGAAATAAAAAAGTCCAAAGCGAAATAATAACGTTTTGGACTGGTTTTATGATTTTAATAATTACGCATCCCTGTATAGCGGCGACTAAGGATCACGACAAGAGCTGTGGCAAGAAGCCCGTAAAGAGCACCAACGTACCCTAAATTACTCATAGCCGTAAATGTAACAGCCTGAGAAGCCGTAAATGAACCTAGGGAAATACCAATGTTAGCAAAAATTGAGTTTAGCGAGGAAGCAAGGTCAAGTGATTGCGGGTATTGTTTTTCAGCAATGTTAAGAAACATTAACTGGGTAGAAGAACCATAACAGGAAAAAGCAACACAAAGAATGGCGACAATGATGATCGCACCCCACTTGAATGGCAGGGCAGGGCCAAAGATAAGGAATAAAATAGTCATGGCTGCATATATCCCGCTAAGACGGTGAATACCTCCGCGATCAGCAAGGTAGCCACCAAATTTATTGCCAATGATGAAGAAAATACCCATTCCAAATAAGAGCCAGTTTAACCAAGTATTATCGAATCCCATCTCGTTAGTGATCAATGGCCGAATATAAGTATAGACAGTATAATCGGCTGCGCAAACAGCGACAATAAAGCAGACACCAAGAATAATCCGCGAATCCTTAAAGAGGACGAATTGTTTGCTAAGCGTACTCTTAAATTGCGGCGTATCACGGGGAACTAACCAGATTAAAGCAATAAAGACAATAATCGTGATCCCTGAAATCATCCAAAAACTATCGTGCCAAGTAAGGGTGGTGCTGATAACAGTCCCGATAGGAATCCCAATAACCGAGGCAATGCTAAAACCGGCGAAAACCCAGGAGACTAAACTTGCTCTTTTATCACGTGGGGCAACATAACTAGCCATTACGAGAACCATTGAAATGATCGCCCCGGCAACACTAGCAGTTAGAATTCGTGAAAGCAGCATGGAAATGAAATTGGGGGCCATTGCTGTCCACGTGTTACCAATAAAAAAGATAACCATGAGGACTAACAAAACGTGGTGTCGTCGCCAACGATTCGCCATTGAAGTAATAATCGGGGTGAAAATGGCATAGACTAAGGCAAATACGGTGACAAGCAACCCTAACCTACCAAGAGAATCATGGTATTCATGGGCAATGTCAGGCAAGACACCAACAATCATGTATTCATTACATCCAAGCATAAATGCAACAAATACAAAAATAATAGCTTGTAAGCGATATTTCATAAAACGTAACCCTCCCTAATAAATCTCAAACTCACCATACTGTAGCAAATTTCTCTGCTTATTTCTAGAGCATAAACCTTTTAACTTGCTAAAAATGGCAGCTTTAGCGAGAATGTAGGTAGCAGGTTATTTTATTAAGGGGTGTAAAGGATGCTTCAGGAAGTTCATACTATTTTTCAAACATTTGGTGCGAGTGTAGTAGTTCCGCTAATAATATTTATTATCGCATTATTACTACGAGTAAAACCGAAAACGGCAATGATGAGTGCTTTTTATGCCGGAGTTGGGCTAACTGGATTTACCTGGGTGATCACCGAGTTTACGCCAGTTATTACTAAAGTTGTTCGACAAATGGTAAATAATACTGGGATTAAGTTGCCAGTTGTTGATATTGGTTGGGAAGCTGGTTCATTAGCAGCTTTTGGATCGCCAGTCGGTTTATCGTTTTTTGTTTTTGGCTTACTAGTAGAATTAATTTTATTTGCAGTTGGAGTGACAAAAGTATTTCTTCCTTCTAATATTTGGAATAATTTTGGTTATATGATTTGGGGAACATTAGCTTTTTACGCTACTCATAATTATTGGCTATCATTAGGACTTGAATTTTTCATGCTGCTATATTCTTTAGTATTAGCTGAAATTCAAGCTGATCGCTGGTCTGATTACTATGGAATTGAGAATACGACTGTCGATGCCCTTCATAATATTGAACAGGTTGTGCCTGCCATCTTGCTTGACCCGCTCTGGAATTTACTTGGATTTAATAAAATCAAGATGACACCAAAGGATTTTAAGAAGAAACTCGGTGTTTTTGGCGAGCCAATTACAATGGGGATAATCTTAGGCCTAATTTTGGGAATCCTCGGCAATTTGTCGTCACTTACAACAATGAAAGCTTGGGGACAAATTACAAGCGTTGCAGTGCAACTAGCGGCCGTTATGACAATTTTCCCACTAATTACTAAAGTCTTTGCACAGGCATTTACTCCTTTATCTGCGGCAATTGATGAACAGCAAAAGAAGAAGACGCATGGTAAGCAGAATAACCGTTATGATAAAAAACGATGGTTCTTGGCAGTTGACGACGGGGTTGGCTACGGTGAATCTGCAACTTTAATTTCTGGGATTATTCTTATTCCAATTATGGTTTTAATGGCATTTATTCTCCCAGGAAACAAAACATTACCTGTCGTTGATTTGATTGCGATCCCTTACATGGTTGAGTCCATTGTCGCTATCACACGGGGAAATATTCTTAAAGTTGTCGCTACAGGGGTTGTGTGGTTTAGTCTTGGACTATATGCTGCTAGTTGGCTAGGGCCGATTTATACTGGAGCAGTTGCCCATTATGGTGTTGCTATTCCAACAGGAGTCGTGATGGTAACAAGTTTTAACTTAGTTGCACGACCGCTAAACGTTTTGGTATTTGCTGCCTTCATTTCAGAAAACCCGCTGTGGATTACATTAGCGATTATTATTTATCTTGTTCTATTATTTGGGTTACGCAAGTATCGTCCGCAAATTTGGCGGTACCTTAATAAGATGGCTGCAAAGAACGCTTAGTTGTAATGGGACTTTACGTATGGGTACTAATAAAAACGTTATAAAGCCAGCATAATAAAAAAGGATTCTTTTTAAGAATCCTTTTTTATTATGGAAAAACTTATTTAGCTAGGTAAATCTGTTCATCAATCAAATCAAATGAATGTAAATTAGCATTGACCTTACTAAGTGCATCATCTTGGCTAAGGTGTGCTTCTTGCCAGAATTTCTTGGAATTAGTTGCGCCATTTTCTTCACCAATAACGAGCAATTTAACTTCGGGGTACTCTGAGCGGAGCAATTGTAAAACATCCCAGTCAGTCTCGCCTTTATCAGGGGCCCATGACATAATGACATACTCAATATCATTACCGTACTTTTTGATTGCAGCTAACGCATCTAATTTTTCAATTGTGGTAACGGGGTGTTTGCCAGTCTCGTTTTCTTTAATCCATGCTTGATTATCTGTGGTATATATCTTTTGATTTGCATCATTATTACGTAATCCTTTCGAAATATAACCATTGCCGGCCATAATTTCGAGTGTGGGCGCACCTGCTAAATAGTCAGAAAGTGCTTTTGCAAATGGGGCATTAACATATGACCACATTCCGTATGTTTCTTCAAGGTAATCACGGTAATTGCGTAATGCTTTATCTAATTTTGGTAATGCTTCACTGTACTTATTCCAGAGTTTATCCCCACGTGGATCTCCTTGTGGAAACTGACCATTAACTTGTTGGAAGATCGTATCTTGAATATTATCCGGTAATAGCAATTGTGGTAATGGCTGAGGAAGAAGCCCGTTTTTTAATAAGCGGTCACTTTCTAATACATTGTTAATTAGGTATTTAATGGGCGGAAAGCTGTCAAAAAGGTCACGGTAAGTTGTTAGTTCTTCGATGTATGCTGATTCGTTAACAACTTGGTGGGCCTTTTTTACTCTTTTCTTTAATTGTTTTAATTTTTTAGGATTCATTAGCTACTCCTTATTTAAGTTTTAAGTCTAATTGCTCCTGTTTACCATAGAAGGTATCTGTATCGCGACGATTGTGCCGTCCTTTTAGGTAGCCGTCAATTAATTGAAAAATCTCATAGCGGTCATCACTTGAAAGAATTGTCTGATTGAATGAAAGATTTTTGCTTGAAAAGAATAGTTTTGCCAAATCAAAATCATCACGATCAGTTTTTCCAGTAAGATAGTCAAGACTAACATCGAAAAATTCGGCTAATTTTCTTGCTTCAACATATGATGGTGTCCGAATACCGCGTTCCCAGTTACCAATCTGTGAAGCAGTATTAGGCTTTTCGTTTGGACCAAGATTTTCATTGAGATGGGTAGCAAGTTCTTTGAGGGTAATCTTTTGACCCTTCCGTAGTGCTCGTAGGCGTTCTGGAAACATTATTTCACTCCCTTAGTGTATCATTATCTATTTTAACATTAGCACAGGGATTTTGGATAAAAAGAATATGCAAAGTAACGGAAAGTGTGCTAAACTATCAGCGTTGACCAAAAATACAACATGGGGTTAATTATTTTGAAAACAGAAATTAAAAAGAAAAAATGGCATCCGTGGCGCTGGGTTATTAGCATTGTAGCAGTAATAGCGGTTATAATTTTTACTGCTAGTTGTTACTTTTTCTCTGTTGCGATGGTTCCAGGACATAAAGATTTTATAAATAATTCAACTAAAATATCACGTAATGATCCATTGTATGAGCAAAAAATGTGGTTTAAGCACGCTGATAAGCAGAAATGGACGATGAAGTCAGCAAGTGGTAATTATAAGCTAGTAGCCGACTATATCCCGGCTTCTAAACCAACAACTAAAAATGTAGTGATTGCCCATGGTTTTATGGGGGATAAAGAGAAGATGGGTGAGTATGCCGCACTTTTTCATCAAATGGGGTATAATGTTTTAATGCCAGATGCACGAGCTCATGGTCAAAGCCAAGGGAAGTATATTGGTTACGGTTGGCCAGAACGTTATGATATCCGAAAATGGATTAATAAACTTATTCGTCATAACGGGGATGATAGTCAGGTAGTCTTATTTGGTGTCAGTATGGGTGGTGCAACGACAATGATGACCAGTGGACTTAGCCTTCCGCCCCAAGTAAAAGCATTTGTGGAAGATTGCGGATATACTAGCCTTAGTGATGAGTTGAATTATGAAGCCGGTAACCTTTATGGAATTCCTAAGTTTTTACGGGTACCGTTAATAGGGACGATGAGTTTAATTAATCGGGTAAAGAACGGTTTCCTTATTCGGGATGCCAGCTCGCTTAATATGTTGCACAATAATCATCGTCCAATGTTATTTATCCATGGTGCAAAGGATAATTTTGTTCCTACCGAAATGGTTTATCGTAACTATCAGGCAACTCGAGGAAGTAAAGAACTGTGGGTTGTTCCAGGAGCGGGGCACGCAAAGTCGTATGCTACACATCCTAGCGAATATCGTCGCCATCTGATAAAATTTTTAAACCAGTATATTAAATAATTGGAGGAGAAAAATGCTTGCGATTATTGTTACAATGTTTGTTGCAATTGAACATTTAGGAATTATGGCCTTAGAAATTTGGGGGAATCCAGCCCAACAGGCAAAGGCTTTTGATTTACCACTTAAGTTTACGCAACAGCACGAAGCACGGGTCTCATTTGCTAATCAAGGAATTTATAATGGGGCTTTAGGAGCGGCTATTATTGCTAGTTATTGGTTATTTAGTGGCGCAACTCTAGTGTTGGTATGGCAAATGCTGTTGGTGTTTGTGATGGTTGTTGCGTTATTCGGTGCGTTTACCGCTACTAAAAAGATTATTCTCATTCAATTTTTACCAGCGTTACTCGCATTTTTACTCACATTTATTTAAACCATAAAAAGGAAATTGCTCTGCAAGGGTTGTGGAGTAATTTCCTTTTTTAATCTAGTGATTGAGTATAAACTAACTCGTCAGTTGAAATTTGTTCGTTTAAAGCGTTCGCTAATTCTTGTGAGAATTGATCATCTGCTAGTCGCATCTGAACATAGCTATGCTCAAGTTGAAATGCCTCAATAGATAGCGAAGTAATAAGATCACTATCCATCGAAATATCGCGCATGAAGAATCGTTTACGCTGGAAATATGTCCGGCGCACCATCGCAACTTCATTAGCATTTTGCGGGGTTTCGATAGAGTGAAGGTATTTATCAATTTCACGGTTAATTATCTCTAAAATGTCAGCTGTTTCAGCGCGTTGTTCCTCAGTTAATTGCTTTGGCCCGATGTTATTTTGCGGCTCCTTTTTAAGATGTCGATGACGGATAAAACGCCATTTTAATCGATGCCATAAAATTACCCATAATTCAAGGAAGCTATGTTTATGCATTCGGAAAATAGACCGTGTAACAAAGATAACTAGGATTTTAGCTTCTTTATCGGAAATGCGTCCTTCCTTATTGAGGCGGTCTAAAGTAGCTAATTCAATCTGATGCGTTTTTCCCATTAGCTGATTGTAAACATTGTGATTGAATTCATGGTACTGGGTCATCTGACTGCTTAGCTGGTCAATAACGATTGCTTTTTCTGGGGAATATTTTTCAGAAGAACGTAATTCGTTAATTGCATATTGGACGGTCTTAATAAGTTCTTTTTGGAATTCGCTCTTTGAATAGCTCTTTGACTTAGGCGGTAAAATAATGGGATAGCCAATTGCACCTACAGCAATACTAATTAAAATAACAATTGCCGCAATCAAGATCATTGAATTACGAAAAGTAAATTGATGATTATTAATTAATACTGGTAACGAGAAAGCTAACGCGAGGGTAATAGTTCCGTGAATACCACCTAGGGCCATTAAGAGACTATCGCGGTTAATGTTGGTTGCATGGATGTTTACTAGTTTGAAACGGACCCAGAGGAATCTTAAGAGGGTGGCGATAATGTAAATAGCAAAGGCTAAGATAACAATTTCTCCTAGGTTTTTCAAAGAAGTTCGACCAAGGACCTGGGGAAGCATGACTCCCAAAAGGACGAATACTAAACCATTCAATGCATCACTAATAATCGTCCAGATGGTAGTGGTTGCCATTTGCATTTTAGTTGAAGTTAAACGCATTCGATCATAAAGAATACTATGAACAACCCCGGCAGCAACTACCGCAAGAATTCCGGAAAGGTGGAGTTCTTCGGCTAACCAATAAATAACAATTGGGGTCATTACATTAATTGGGATAACAATTGAGCCAATGTCAACGTGTTTCCGCATTAAACTAGTTCGGAGACTAATTAATAGACTGCCTAGCACTGCTCCAAAAATGATTCCGCCAAAGAAAACATAAACAAAAATCCAGATCCCATGGCTAAGCGAAAACTGCCCAGACTTATATGTTTCAAGTGCTAAATCTAAAAGAACGATTCCTGATGCGTCGTTAAAGAGCGATTCATACTCAAGCGCACCGTTAACATTTTCTGGTACCTTCATATTAGTAGTGATCGACTTTACTGCAACGGCATCAGTAGGAGTAACGATCGCGGCTAACATAAAAGCAAGTGCTAAAGGAAAAGATTCTGGCAGTATTGCGTGTAAAAAGCCGCCGGTAATTAAGACGGTTACTAATGCTAATCCTACTGTCATTGACAAAATCGACTTAATATTGCTCGAAAGATAACGGAAGGATTGGTTTTGACCATCATTAAACATTAACGGAGCGATTACTACCATCATGAATAACTCTGGATGCATTGTGAAATTTGTTGCTTCAGTAGGCAGGGATGCTAAAAGAATTCCCGCAATAATTTGATAGATGGATAAAGGAATCTTAGGGTAGACGAGGTGTACAACATTAGCTGCAACAACTGCGGTTAATAGAAGAATAATTCCTAAAATCATTTCCATCAGATAATCACCTCACTTATAATTTAGGGTAGATAAGGGCTAGTTTAAACTAATCTACTAAATGCTCGTAAAAAATAGAGAGGCTGGAAGGAAACTTTTTTTGTTTTCTCCCAGCCTTAACTCTTTTACCGATAATCTTAAAATTACTCACGTCCAATGAGCATCTTAACGGCCATTGCAATATTGTAAATGAACAATAAAAGGGCTAATAAAAGAGCAAATGTTAGCAGGATACCAAATAATGCGCCTCCATGAAAATCAGCTGGATTCAGGGAAAAGACACTAAAGACTAGAATAGCTGCAATTACATATAATAATGGGAATATCTGACTCCAAAAAGCATATCGCGCATTCTTGACAATCGTAGGTCGATCACTATTCTTAGCGATAATCCAAACAATTAAGGGAAATATAACTGGTAAGAAAATGATGCTTAAATATGATAGGGCATTGACAATCCGATCAGTTAAGTTATTATCCTTCACTATATCAGTCCTTTCTTTTAGCATATTATCGCATGAAAACTTAAGGAAGTGCAATTACAATTATCTGAATAAGGATAAGAATACTAGCAAAACAAACCCAATCGCGAGTAGTAATAGGAATTTTAACAGTTACTGTTCGTGCCTGTCCTTCCACAAAGCCGTGTGACTCCATTGCCTGAGCTAATTGATCAGACCACTGGATAGCAACTAGAATCGCCTTAAAGTAAAGGGTAGGCGACCACCAATGTAAATTAACACCCCGCATATGGCCAGCAGTATAAATAGTTGTAACAGCTTGCTTCATTTTCGGAATGAGGTTGAGTGCAGCTAGTACACCATAAGCATATTTGCTGGGGAGATGGCAATTTTGTTCTAATGAACGAGCAAGGGTTAAAGTATTTGTCGTGAAAGTAAAGACGGTGCCAAGACAAACGTAGACATATAAACGGCTAAATAGAACAGTACCATCAAATAGACTGTGACTGGGACTAAAGAGGACAATAGTAATAAAAATAGCAAGAGCTGGAAAAAGTGGAACAAAAACTAACCAGCAAAACTGCCGCCAGTGAAATCGGTAGTGCATGAGGATTATTAAACATATTATGATGACAATTAAATTGACCCACAGTTTAGTTATAAAAGTTAATTCGAGCGAAAGAAAAATAACAAGAAATAATTTTAAACTAGGATTCATGACTGCCTCCAACATATTTAAGCTGTTGCTGATTCATTTTAAGATGGAAATCAATAAAACCATCGAGACCATTTAATTGATGGCTGATGATAAGCAGGGTTTGTGGCTTTTTTGTCTGGGCATCCTTGATTAGCTGGAGAACGTTTTTTAGGGAGACTGGGTCTAAGCCGGTAAATGGCTCATCTAATAATAGAATATCCTGTCCCCGCATTAACATAAGCAGGATTTGAAGCTTTTTCTTTTGCCCCCCGCTTAATGAATAAACAATTTGCTCCTCTCGACCGGTTAACCCAAGCAGTTTCAACGCGCTTTGTACTTGCTGATGATTAAAATAAGGATTTTGACTGGTTTTAAGAGCTAAAGCCAGTTCTTCGCCAACTGTTACGTTTAAGAATTGATCATTAGCATGTTGAAATACTAAACCAAGATGACGGTAATATTTCCCAGGTGATAATTTTTGAATATTTGTTCTCTCATATGTAATAGTTCCCTTATATTTTAAAAGCCGGGCAATGGCCTTAAAAAGGGTTGACTTACCGATCCCATTTGGCCCCGTTACTAGAGTCGTTTTATTCTTAATAAATGCTAGATTAGTCGGTAAAAGCAGATTTTGATGACCACGCTTTATTGATAGGTGGTCAAAGTTAATAATTGCCGGTAGCTCTGATGTCGGCAGACTAGTAGTTAGTTTTTGATTAATGTCTTTTTGCAAAAGATGGGCACTATCTTTTACGGAAAGTTGGGAAAGGCAGCCATTAGTTAAACGCCAAACAATCGGCTGAAGTTGTTGGTAGCCATGTAAATCGTGATCAGTCATAATGATTGTTGTATGGTAATCATTATTGATATGTCTTAATTGTTTAAGGATAAATTGCCGATTTGCTTCATCAACGTTGGCAAATGGTTCATCTAATAATAGAATATCGGGTTGCATTGCCATTGTGACAGCTAAAGCAACTCGTTGCTGCTGACCACCAGAAAGAGTAGATATTAAGCGATTAGCTAATGATTGGACATTGCCAAAGTTTAAAGCGCGGTTAATTCTTGCTGGAATTTGCTGAGTTGGTACCTGACAATTTTCTAGAGTAAATTCTAATTCGTGACGCGGGGTATTAAGGGCGAACTGCATCAGCGGGTCTTGGAAGACCATTCCGACCTGTGCACCCGTTGGAATATCGACAGTACCTGTAACTATTTTCCCGCCATACTTAGGAAGAAGCCCGGCTATTAACTTAAGAATTGTAGATTTGCCGCTTCCCGAAACTCCGGTAAGCAGGTGAATCTTTCCCTCTTTAAATTCAGTATTAATATTTTTTAGTATTGATTGGTCGTCAAAGTTAAATGAAAGATTTTTAAAGTTAATATTTGTCATAGCTTTATTGTTTAATTAGGTGTGCACGCTGCAAAAGGTTAGCAATTAGTTTAACAAGAATACCAGAGAAAACAAACATTGAAACAAAACGGGCAATCAGCATGATTATTAACATTTGCCCACTGAAATGATTGTATCCATTTCTAAACCAATCCCAGCCGAAAGTAATGAAGGTAAGAGTGAGAGATGAAATCAAAAGCGTTAGCCAATTGTACATTTGATAGAGAGTAAAAGTGAATCCTAACTCAGCACCTAGTCCTTGAACGGCTCCTGAAATTAGATTGGCAGCGCCCCATTGATCACCGAGAAACATTTCAATAGCTGCTCCTAGGAATTCACCAAGGAAAGCAGCTCCTGGTGTTTTAAGCAAGAATCCGGCAAGCGGACCAGCCATACACCAAATTCCCATTGTAAGATCATTAGCCATTGGACCATAACCGATTGGTGTTAAGAGAATCGTTAATCCGTTATAAACAAAGCCAGCTGCAAAGTAAATAACACCAAAGATTATTCCAATCAGTGCAAGTAAAATAATATCGCGCAAATGTAATGAACGTTTAGTCATAATTAAAACTCCTTAATTATTAATAAGGGCAAAAAAACTCCATGACAAAAAATCATGGAGTTAATAATTAAGTTAATATCACTGAATCTCCCTTCGCTGGTATTAACCAGAGCAGGTTCAATGGGTATTATCTCAGCCGTTTGGCACCCCAGATTTATTCTCCATTATCATAGCTAAAAACTAATATGAATGCAAATTAATTTTTTATAGAGACCATTATATTTAACAAATAGTGAAAGTAGTTGTATACTATTTATATTTTATGAATATTTATTAAAAAAGAAGTGGTTATATGAATAAAGATACAATAAAGAGAATCGGATTAACTAGTTTAGTCCTTATGATTTTTTCGTCAATCTATGGATTTAGTAATTCCTTAAATGCGTATTTTCAAATGGGATATGCAAGTATTATTTGGTATGTAATTGCGGCATTGCTGTTTTTTGTCCCGTCTTCAATTATGTTTGCTGAATATGGGGCAACTTTTAAAGCAGCTCGTGGTGGGATCTTTTCATGGTTACGAGGATCGATTGGTGAAAAGCCCGCTTTTATCGGCAGTTTTATTTGGTTAGCTGCTTGGGTTGTATGGCTGGTTTCATCGACTCAATTTTTTCTTGTTTCAGTATCAACAATGATTTCTGGGACAGATGAAACACAGAGTTGGCACCTATTTGGTTTAGGAGCTAATGAGACGTTAGGAATTCTTGAAATTATTTTCTTATTTGCTGTGACGTTAATTGCATCGCGCGGAATAGATAAAATTGCTAAAATAGCATCAATTTGTGGGATCTTTACTCTTGGTATCTCAGTATTGTTTATTTTGATTAGTTTATTAGTATGGGTACTTAATCATGGAACTCTTGCAGAGGCAGTTACGCCAACGGCAATGGTAAAATCACCTAATCCGCAGTTCCTGTCGCCGATTGCTGTGGTTTCATTTATCGTTTATGCATTATTTGCGTATGGTGGCATGGAAACAATGGCAGGAGTGATTGACGCGGTTCACAAACCAGAAAGGACTTTTCCACGGGCAATCATTTTAGCAACTATTATTATGACGGTTTTGTATATATTAACGATCTTTTTATGTGGAGTAACTGCTAACTGGCATCAGCTATTAGGCAAAAGTAATGTTAATTTGGCCAATGTTGAATATGTTTTAATTAATAATATGGGATATGTAATGGGAACTAAGCTAGGTGTTAGTCATTCAACCGCATTGACAATTGGCCGGCTATTTGCTCAATTCACTGCATTGACTGATGTATTTGGCGGATTGGGAGCAGCGTTTGTAATGACGTATTCTCCAATTAAATCATTCATTGAAGGGTGTGATCCACGGTTATTGCCTAAGCGGCTGACAAAGTTAAATAATGTTAATATGCCGGCTTTTGCGATGTGGATGCAGGCAATCTTAGTTAGTGTAATTATCCTATTTATTTCATTTGGTGGCGATAATGCAGCCAAGTTTTATACTGTTTTGACAGATATGATGAATGTTTCATCGTCGGCGCCTTATTTGTTTTTAATTGGTGCATTTCCATTCTTTAAGCAAAAGCAGGGGCTGGATCGTCCGTTTGTCTTTTATAAAAATATGAAGGTAACATGGATAGTTAGTATCATTGTTTGGCTTGTGGTTGCAATTGGAATTATTTTTACATGTGTTGAGCCTATTTTGGAACACGATTATTCAACCGCTTTCTGGACTGCGTTTGGTCCGGTTTTCTTTGGATTATTAGCATGGTCTTTCTATACTTTTGCGGAGAAACGTGTACTAATTAAGAATGGACAAACGGAAATATAAATAATAGCCTTTCCTTAACACTGATTTATTATTACAATAAACACTAGTATTTAAAGGAATGGTCTTAATTAATGAATGGAATAGCTTTTATCTTATTATTACTAGGGGTTGGAATTCTCTCAGGAATTATTAGTGCTGCCGCGGGATTAGCATCACTAGTATCATATCCTTCGTTGCTTGCATTAGGGTTACCGCCTGTGATGGCTAATGTTACGAGTGCCTTTTCAACGATTACGGGTAACTATAGCTCCGTTTTTGCATCGTTTAAGGAACTGCAGCATAATCGTCGACAGCTCTGGATTATCTTGCCGTTAGTATTTGCAGGGTCGGTTATCGGTGCTTTTATGCTATTTGCAGTGCCAAGTAAATGGTTTGCTAATTTGGTTCCATTATGTATTGCGCTTGCAGGGATTATTCTGCTATTTCCTCATCGGCCTAAGCAAAGTACGGGGACAATGGTTGGTAATAGTAAATTATTTGGTAAATCGCGAATTAGTCAATTCTTTTCGATTATCGGCATTTTTATTGTTGGAATTTACTCTGGCTTTTTCAATGCGGGTGCTGGAGTATTAATGCTAACATTGCTTACCGTCATTAATCGGCAAAAAAGTTTTGCTGTTAATAATGCCTTAAAAAACGTTGCAATGACGGTTACGAATACAACTTCTTGGATTGTTTTTGCAATCGAAACTACGATTTATTGGAATTATGTTATTCCATTGATGATTGGAAATGTAATTGGCGGGTATCTAGGACCAATTATTGTTCGCCATTTACCAGGCCGATTAATGCAAGTATTAGTAGGAATTGGTTCGCTGATTTTAGCGGTATCGCTTGTAATAAGAAATTTGATGTAGAAAGTAAATGTGTCACTAGCGTTCGAGATGATTTGAATGCTGATGACACATTTTTTCTTGTTTAATTTTTTAAATATTTAATCGCTTCTGTATCAGACAGGTTAAAATTGCTCATCACTTTTTGCTTAATAATGGTTTCATCAACATCGAGGTCGCGAAGGGTATGGATAAGGGCATAGATTCCTTTCGCTTCACCCTTTTCCATTCCTTCTTTAAGTCCAGCATTACGTGCATCCATTAGTTCCAGCTCAAATTTCATGAAGCCCCGTCTCCTCTCTGGATCTTGCTTTACTCTGGCAATTTCGTCTTGAATTCTTGTAATAAACTTACTTTTATTGTCTACTTGATTGCGCATTAAAGCAAGGAAGTTTTTAATTGGTTCTTCGTCTTTTTTAAACTCTTTTGCTAAGGCGTTAAAAACCACTACTGTTCGTTGATCATTGAGTTTTAGATTGTGGTCACGGAGACAAGTGTTTTCAAAAGTATACCGTGCCCAGCCTCGCCCATAATAGTCGAAATCGCAAAACATAATAATATAGGTCGGGTGTTTTCTTAGATCCTGATAGTTTTTCCCAGGTAATAATAAGCTATGATCAACCTGTTCTTGATAATATCGCAAACGATCGGGTAAATTTTGTTTATCAGCTACCTGCATTTCAATGACAATAATATTTCCTTGCTCGTCTTGAACATAAATATCATATCGGACACGGCGGGCGGCAACAACGTTAATATCCTTTTGAGTTACCAGCTGAACGACTTTCTGCGCCTTTAAGTGTGGTAATGCTCGATTAATCAGTTCTAAGCAAATCTCCTTATTCTCCATTACCATCCCAAACATTGGATCACTGGTAATCGTCATCTTTTCCCAAATTGCTAATGCCGTTGCGATGTTCTTCTCTAAGTTTGTGCACATATGTTAAATCTCCCATAATTTATTCTTGAGATACCCTCTAAAATATATATACGAAAAGAATTAGCATTTGCACTTTTAAAAAATAAAACCCCAGAATCCATTATGAACTCTGGGGAACATTGAATTAACTTATTGAGCAGTATATCCACCGTCAGCAACAAATTCAGACCCAGTACTGAAACTAGACTCATCGGAAGCTAAGTATAATGCGAGATTAGCAATTTCTTCAGGTTTGCCTAAGCGTCCCATCGGGTGAAGGCTAACGAGATGATCATTAGCCTTTGGATCATCTTTTACGAGGTTGTCTACTAATGGTGTAGAAACGTAGCCCGGATGAATTGTGTTAACTCTGATGTCATATCCCTTCTGAGCACAGTCAAGGGCAGCAGACTTAGTGAGCAACCGGACGCCTCCCTTTGAAGCATTGTAGGCAAAGAGATTTGGATCACCAATTAGCCCTTCGATTGAGGACATGTTGATGATTGAATTCTTTTCACCATTATTTTTCATCGCTTCAATGCCGAGTTTAGTTCCCCACATGGTTCCTGTAAGGTTAACAGAGATTGTTTTATCCCAGATTTCAGCATCTGTTTTTTCAATGTCAGCATAGTCGGCAATTCCAGCATTATTAACAACAATGTTAAGTTTTCCAAAAACTTGGATAGTTTGACGAATAACACGATCCCAATCACCTTTACGGGCAACATCTTGTTGGATAAATATAGCATTGTCGCCTAATTGGTCAGCAACTTTTTGTCCTTCATCCATTTTTCGTGCGGTTAAGACGACTTTGGCGCCCT
The DNA here is from genome assembly GCF_014145555.1 of Limosilactobacillus albertensis. Taxonomy (NCBI): domain Bacteria; kingdom Bacillati; phylum Bacillota; class Bacilli; order Lactobacillales; family Lactobacillaceae; genus Limosilactobacillus; species Limosilactobacillus albertensis. The sequence continues at coordinate 48,463 of NZ_JACIVD010000055.1, read as the reverse complement.
CTTCAACAAACTTCTTTGCGACGGCAGCACCAATTCCTTTTGATGCACCGGTTACAATTGCAACTTTATTATCTAAGCGAGCCAATATCAGACACTTCCTTAATAAAATCCAAGCAGCTATTACAAATTTAATTATAACAATTATTATTAGAGAAGGTTAAGATAACGCCTCATAAAACAAAAAGAGCGAGGCGGGAAAAATTTCCCAGTCTCACTCGTTCAATCACTAAATTAGTGTTCTTTGAAAAGATTAGTTAAGCGGTCCATGAATGCTTTGAGGTAGCGTTCCTTGTCAACATTAACGGCAACCTTAACATTAGGATTTTCGTCGTTTAACTTAGCATTATCACCGATTGTCCGACCATAGTAAGGTCCTTCTTCATAAACAACCTTCATGAATAAACTAATAGTTGAAACAAATGATGGGTCAATACCAACACCAACAGCTAATGGGTCGTGAAGAGCACAGCCACGCTTATCAATGTCAAGGTTGTAGTAAGCGTCGATATAGAAGTCAGTAATGTCAGCGTAAGCCTTACCAGCCTTAGTACCCAATTCACGCCATTGCTTAGTATCTTCCTTAGTAAGCAGTGTCCGTAAAGTAACGTCGAGACCAACCATAGTAAGAGGTAGGTTTGACTTCATTACTTCATCAGCTGCCTTTGGATCTTGGTTGATGTTTGCTTCTGCAACAGGGGTAACGTTACCTTCAACAGTCAATGCGCCACCCATGAATGTTACATTACCAATAAGATCAGCGATTTCTGGATCTTTCTTAAGGGCAGCAGCTAAGTTTGTCATTGGACCAGTAGGGATGATGATTAAGTCCTTACCATACTTGTGAGCGGCTTCAATGTAGAAGTCAACACCAGATTGTTCTTCAATTGACCGACTTGGTGCAGGGAGCTCAACATCACCGATACCATTGTCACCATGGATGTCTTTTGAAACTTGCATTACATCGAAGTGGTCTGTAGTGCATGAATGTGGAAGGCCTTTAAATACAGGAATATCAGTGTGCCCTAATAATTCGAGTAACTTAAGACTATTTTCCGCACAAACATCTAATAAGTTGTTACCATATGAGCTAACGATTCCGATTAAATCAACCTCTGGATCAGCAAGCGCATAAGCAATAGCTAAAGCGTCATCAACACCAGTATCTAAATCAAGAATCATTTTACGTTTTGCCATTGTAGTTCCTCCAATTTAAGTAAAATTTACTACCTTTACTTAATATGTTAATTTAATTTACAAATAATTACAAATAAAATTTGGTACCGCTTACGAATTTTTGAAAAAACTTTGCAATTTTGAAAATGCTATAATAGTTATCACAAATAAAAGGCGAAAGGAATCGAAGAAAAATGGCAGAGAAAATCTATGACGTGACGATTATTGGCGGGGGTCCAGCAGGGATGTTTGCTTCATTTTATTGCGGACTTCATGAATTGGATGCTCAATTGATTGAAAGCTTGCCACAATTAGGAGGACAAGTGGGGGCGCTTTATCCTGAAAAGCAGGTTTGGGACGTTGCAGGAATGCCAGGAGTAACGGGTAGAGAACTGATTGCCAAGCTAGAAGAACAAATGGCAATTGCGCCCATTGATCAATACCTTGGTGAGACTGTTGAAGATGTAATCAAGGAAAAGGACGGCACTTTTACGATTAAGTCGGCTAACAGGACTTCTCGCTCTCATGCGGTAATTATTGCTCTTGGTAATGGTGCATTTACCCCGCGGAAGCTTGCCTTAGAGGGAGCAGCAGAGATTGAAGGAGAACAATTATCATACTTTGTTAATCATAAGGCAGACTATGCTGATAAGCGGGTAGCCATTCTCGGGGGTGGTGACTCAGCAATCGATATTGCCCTAATGCTGGAACCTGTTGCCAAAGAAGTTCACCTTGTCCATCGGCGTGATCAATTCCGTGGCTTAGAACATACGGTAACACAGCTAAAACAATCATCTGTTCAACTTGATACGCCATTTTTACCACGGTCGTTAAAAGTTGAAGATGATCAAACCGTAACATTGGATCTTAAGAAGATGCGTAGTGATGACGATGCCCAATTAAATGTCGACAAGCTGGTTGTTAACTATGGTTTTACCTCAAATAATGCTGCTTTGAATCAATGGTCACTGGATCTTGAGGCTGAGCGAAACCTAATTAAGGTTGATTCAATGATGGAAACTAGTGTGTCAGGAGTATATGCAATCGGGGATGGTGTTACCTATCCAGGTAAAGTTGCCTTGATTGCAGCAGGCTTTGGGGAAGCACCGACAGCAGTGACGGCACTTGCTAAGAAACTTTACCCGGATAAACGAATGGCAATGCATAGTTCGTCAATGGGGATAAGTAAGTAAAATGAAAAGGTGTCCACGTTGTAACACCGTTAATGAAGATGATGCAACGAAAAGTAGAAAAGTTCTATGTATGGTTATTAATTGTTGGCTTTAGTGCCTTTTTGTTACTAATTGGGACAAGACCTTAATAAAACAGGATAAAGTAAAGGACCTCGGCACGCGGGAAAACTGAATGCTGAGGTCTTTATTAATGCCTTAGCTAAGAAGTTTAGGGACGATGATCAATCCATCAAAGATTTTCTTGCCTTAATGCGTAATCAAGTAGACAATAAAGATAGGTTTATTGCACAGATTCAAAGCGAAATTGATAAGGTCAAACGTGATCCAGAAAGGAGACAGGGCTTTATGAAGTACGAAATGTTGATGATGGATGCAAAACATAAGGCACGTGAAGAAGGCATAAAATTTGGGGAAGCTAAAGGCAAAGAAGAAGGTATTAAAAATTTAGTTAATTCTCTTCGGCACTTAAATGTTAATTCAGTAACTATTGCTAAAGAATTAAAGCTACAGTACGATTTAAATGATGATGAGATATCGAAATACCTTGATTAGAAATTATCTAGGTTTCTATTAATTAAAAGCTTGGATATCATTTAAAGAAGAATGAAAATGATAACAAAAGGAGTCTCTAACGTGTCTTCACATCAGAGGCTCCTTATTTAGTTTAAATTTCTAGTAAATCAGCAGGCTTTAATAGTGGGAAATCTGCATCTTTAATACTATCTGGATTTGCGGAAGAATAAAGTGCACCGGCGAACTTTGCACCTGCTGCATGAGCGGCTTTCATATCGTTAATGGTATCGCCGACATAAACGGTCGTTGCTGGATCTGCACCCATTTTATCCATGGCCGCTAAAATAGGATCTGGAGCTGGTTTATGTTTCTTGGTATCAGCAGAGGTAATAGCAGTTTTAAATAACTTTGCAAAGTCATATTTGTTTACAAAATATTTTTGGTATTCGTCAGCAAGTTTTGAAGTTGCAATTGCAATTTTTGCGTCTTCGCGATTAGCAAGGGTATTGAGCATTTCAGGAATTCCTTCAATAACCTTTGCCCGATCAGCGCGTTGATAAGCAAGATCAAACCAATCTTGTTGAATTTCGGGAATTTCAGCCTCGCTAATGCCGGCAAGGCGAAGAGCGTCTCGTCCGGTAATACCAAATAAATCATGCTTAGTCTGTTCAACCTTTTCAGGAGCAACTGGATGACCGTGTTTAGCTAAGGTATCAATCATCGCCGGCATATACATATCGAGAGTATCGATTAAAGTTCCATCGATATCAAAAATAAAATTTTTAATTTTTTGTGCCATTTTATTCATCCTTTATTAAAAATAAGTACATCTTTAATTGTATAACAATTTAAGAAAAAGATTGATGGCGGAATAGATAATTTACCTTTTTATTTAAAAAAGACTACAATATAAAGGAAATTATAAATCCAATGGGGTGGTTAATATTAGTAATCAAAAATCAGTACCTAAAAAGTTGTCTTTTATGTCAATTTACTTTTTGGGGATTAATGGAGTGATTGGCTCAGGAACATTCTTACTGCCATCCGTTATTTATCGTTACATGAACTTGTCGGCGGTTGCCGTTTTACTGTGTACAGCAGTGACCGTTTCAATGATTGCCCTATGTTACGCAGACCTTGCTAGTCGTTTTACAGGATCTGGAGCGGCATGGCTTTATTCTTACCATGCTTTTGGACGGTTTACGGGCTATGAGCTTGGAATTTTTACGTGGTTTTTAGGTTGCTGCACTCTTTCGGCGGAAATTGTTGCCTTGTTAACTACCTTAAAAAGCTTTTTGCCCATCTTTAATCGGCCGATTGTTTACGGTGTTGCCGCGCTAGGGTTAATTATTCTTTTTGCAATTATTAATTTCTTTGGGCGGAGTCTTGTTAAATTTGTTAATAATGCTTCAGCAGCGGCAAAGATTCTTACTTTAATTATTTTTATTGTTGTGGGAGCATTCTTTATTCATAAGGCTAATTTCTCACCATTAATTCCGCAGGCGGCCTTACAGGGTCCGATGCCATTTATTCATCATTTTGGTGAGGCATTTACACCGATCTTTTATCTTTTTACCGGCTTTTCATTTTTACCAATTGCTGCTAAGCAAATGAATAATCCTGAGAAAAATATTCCACGGGTATTAATTGCGGTTATGGTTAGTGTAACGATTTTAGATGCCCTAATGATGACAGTTGCGGTTGGTCTTTCTGGTACTAAGTTGGGCGGTTATTCCACACCATTGGCTAATTCGTTGGGAACTGCAATTGGTAAGTGGGGATATGCCTTTATTATTTTAGGAATGCTTGTAAGTATTTTTGGCGTTGCATTTTCAGCTTCATTTAATACGCCGTCGTTAATTGCTTCTATGGCAAACGAACATGGAATGCTGCCAAAATTTATTGGTAAGAAAAATAAGCATGACGCACCATGGGTTGGAATTATACTAACTTCAATTCTTTCTGCTATATTTGCTACTCAAAGCTATCTTTTCTTAGTTAGCTGTACTGTCTTAGCCTCGTTTATTCAGTATGTGCCCTCTATTCTTGCTGTGGTCAAGTTTGAACATAGTAATGAATATCCCACGCATGGGTTCAAATTACCCGGGAAATATTTGATCCCCATCTTTGCCTTATTGGTTTCATGTTACATGGTTACCAATTTTACAGCCAAAACGCTGCTGGTTGGAGCAGTCATTGCAATTGCTGCTGCGACTGCATATTTCTTCATTAAAAGTGATCGTAGTTATGAAGAGAAACACCTAAAGTGGCTTGATGATTTACGGCTTAAGGGTGAAAAAGAAAGGCAGGTTACTAATAAATCGGCTAAGTGAATAAAAGGCTCCCAACATTCTTAAATGCTAGGAACCTTTTATTTAACGATCAATTTCAGGAGCTTGATCTAATTCTGCTTGGATCATCCAAATTTTCTTTTCAATCGCTGTCTTAAAACCAATGAAGATATCCTGGGTAGAATAATCTTTTTCCGTATCGCTTACTTCAATCCCGTGCTGATAGAGATCTTTAAGGTAACGATAGCCAGTAACTAGGTGTGTGAGACGCTCGGGAGTTGTTTTATCAAATTTTCCGGGCCAATCTTTAATTTTAGTATGAGCTGCCATTTCACTTAGGGTAGAGTATGGGTGGCCATCAAGAGTCAATAATCGTTCAGAAATAACATCAAGTTGATCATTTATTTCATCCATAAATTGATCCATTAATGGGTGAAGTTTTAAAAAGTTAGTTCCGCGCATATACCAGTGAGTTTGATGAATTATCATTGCCATTTGACTAAGGTCCGCAACTAATTGGTTAAGTGTTTCTTTGGTTTCTTGGTACTTCATAACATTACTCCTTTCTATATGTTAGATTTAGCATATCAGCTTTAGAATGCGCTTACAACAAATTGCTATAATCATTAAAAAAGCTTAGTATTTACAAAAAAGCGACACTGAAAAGTTAGGGAGTTTTTCCCTAAAATCCAGTGTCGCTGATTTTATTAACGGCGGTTTAGGCGGAAACGAACCATCTTATCTGCTTCAGTACATAAGAAGATCAAACAAGAGAAGATGACTACCGCTAGCCATTCCATTAGGCTTATCCCTGTAACATGGAAAGCGGCTTGCATGAATGGGACATAGGTGAAGATTAATTGGAATAAAATCATTAATCCGATTACTCCCCAAGCCTTTTTACCAATATTGCCAACTTCTTTCAAACCGTATCGTTCAGTCCGAATGCTGAAGAAGTAGAAGGCTTTACTGATAACAATTGTATTAACCATCATTGTTGTTGCATTTACAATGTCTGCTCCAGAGTTGATAAACCATTCATAGCCGATGAGGGCAAATATAGCCATTAAAGCTGATACATAACCCATTTGGATTAGGTCATGACGGTTCATAAGCCGTTGCGTTATTGGCCGTGGATTACGGTCCATAATGCCTTCTTCTGCTTTTTCAAATACAAATGCAAACTGAATTGTAATAGCAGCGATTAAGTTAATCCATAATAACTGTGCTGGTTGTAATGGAACCTGTTGCCCAGTCAGAATGGAGAAGGCAACTACTAACCCTTCCGCAAAGGATGTCGGAAGCAGGAATAGGATACTCTTTTTAATATTATCGTAAATTCGGCGTCCCTCTTTGATAACAGCCGCCATTACAGCAAAGTTGTCATTTCCGAGGATCATGTCAGCAGCGTCTTTAGCGACATCAGTTCCCTTTATTCCCATTGAAATTCCAATGTCAGCCTTCTTTAGGGCAGGAGCATCATTCACACCATCCCCAACCATTGCGGTAACCTTTTGCCGGTTTTGGAGTGCCTCAATAATCTCAAGCTTGTTTTGCGGGGTAGTTCGTGCAAAGACCTGGTTAGCTAAGGCGGCTTCTTCTCGTTGAGCCGCGGATAGTTTATCCCATTCTGCACCAGTAATTGCATTAATCGGGCCGGTAGATAGACCTAGCTGTTTCCCGATTGCGCGGGCAGTTTGCGGATCATCTCCTGTAATCATTTTGACAGAGACACCAGCACGATTCATTTGCTTTAATGCAACGATAACTTCTTCACGTGGCGCATCTTGAAGGGCGGCTAAACCAAGTAAATGAATTCCTTTATAGAGGTGGTCGTGCTCTACCTCCATTAAGTTTTCACCATTAACTGGCTGGTAGCCGACTGCAATAACCCGTTTGCCGGCTTTCGACCAGTCATCTACTCGTTTTTGCCATTTAGCGGTATCAAATTGCGGATCTTCTTTAACAGCCATTTCAAAAAGCTTATCTGGCGAACCCTTAACAAAGATAACCTGTTGTTTGTCTTCAGGATCACGGGTTAATTCGGCGATATAACGATAATCAGAATCGAATGGTAATAAGTCGACTGCTTGATATGGTGACTGATATTTAGCACCGAACGCTTTGTGGTAAAGGGTTAGGAAAGCACCGTCAGTTGGCTCTCCATTAATATGCCAAGTCCCATTTTCATCAGTTAAAACTGTATCGTTTGCTTGATATCCAGCTTCCAAAAATAGTTTGAGCTGGTCTGTGAGGTGGGCTGGCTTGTCATTTAAGTAAATTTCACCATTAGGAGCATAACCAGTTCCAGTAACCGTATAGTGGTTGTCGCCAACCCATAATTCAATTGCTGTCATTTCATTTTTAGTAAGTGTCCCGGTTTTATCGGTTGCGATAACGTCCACTGAACCTAATGTTTCGACAGCTGGCATTGATTTAATAATGGTTTGATGTTCGCGGGCCATCTTACTGATACCGAAAGCTAAGATAACAGAGGTAATTGCCGGCAAACCTTCAGGAATCGCCCCAACCAACATTGCAACGACTGCTAAGGCAAGTGCTGGTAGAGAGTAAATTTCTAGGAAGAAACCGACAATGAAAACAATCACTGAGGCAGTAATTGTAATGTAAGAAACGACTTTTCCAACGTAGTCAATTTCTTTTGTTAGCGGAGTCTTCTTTGGTTTGATTTGGGCAACTTCTTGTGAAATCTTACCAATTTCAGTTTGTTCACCAGTTGCAACGACAACTCCTAGTCCGCTTCCGCTAGTTACAGATGTAGAAGCATACGCCATATCGACACGGTCGGCTAGGGGAACATCGCTGTCAGTAATAGCTTCGTCGGTCTTAATAACAGAATTAGTTTCCCCAGTTAAAGCAGATTCTTCAATTCGTAAATTATCTGCAGAGACAATTCGCAAGTCGGCAGGTACGTTATCACCAGCTTCAAGGAAAACAACATCACCACGAACAAGGTCAGCTGCATCAATGTCTTGTCGTTTACCGTCACGATAGACAGTGGCATGTTGTGCCATCATTTCTTTAATCTTTGCTAATGCATTGGCGGCGCTTGATTCTTGGAAATAACCAATAAGCGCGTTAAGGATAACTACTGCACCAATGACAATTGCATCAGTATAGTGGCCGATTAAAATTGTCAACAAAGTAGCAGCAAGTAAGATGTAAATAACAATATTGTTAAACTGACGTAGGAATAGTTTCCATTTAGGTGTTGGTTTTACCTCAATAATGTTTCGGCCATCTTTAGCAAGACGTTCATCAACTGCCTGCTTAGACAAGCCCTGCGTAAAATCAGTTAGTTGATAATTTTTCTTTATTTCATCGGTTGTTAATTGATAATTTTCTTTCATTTTTCCCCTTGAATATATAAATTAAGTAAAGTAACTATGCTTAAATTTCCCACATTTTAAGCAAACAACATCAGTGAAGCCATATTAAGTTTTTGCTTTAATCATTCCTTCATGTTTATCGTATACATATCGTACCATATTCGTTTAATATTTTAGTTCTAGTTAAGATTTTTTTAAAACATGATTCATGAATTATTAATAAATAGGCATAAAAAGAGGCGGGAACAGAACCAGCTTGTCTAGTTCGTTATCCCGCCTCTGTAAAAAGGCTACTTTTTGCTATTTTCAACATCACGAATAAAGTCAGCAAGGTGTTTATAATAAACATCAGGGTTATCTACCATATGATGGTGTCCGCCATCAGGAGTAGTGACTAACTTTGAATTTGGAATGAGATTATTCATTGTTTTAGCAGTTTCGACTGGCATTGTTTCATGCTCGCCAAATGTAATTAAGGTTGGTACCTTAATATTCTTCAATTGGTCACGGAAATGCCAATCTTTAAGCTTCCCAGTAATAACAAACTCATTGTCACCTTGGAAAACATTATAAACAGCGGTACCGCCAAGGTCTTTAAGGTGGTAAAGCTTAGATGGCTGTTTACGATCAACGTATTGTTCGTTCATTACTTGGACATATTCTTGATATTTAGGATTGCTGTAATCATTCTTAGCTTCGCAGTCCTTCATAAAAGCAACTGCATCGGGTGAAAGAGTTTTTTCCCGTAATTCATTAACGTGGTCGACATATTCATCAATCTCATCGACCATTGAAGAAATGATTGCTCCTTTAAGATGGTGACCGTATTTAACGGCATATTCTTGAACTAAAAGGCCGCCCCAGCTTTGACCAATAAGATAGAAATTGTCTAAGCCGAGTTTTTCCCGAACTTCATCTACTTCATCAAGGAAATATTCATAAGTAAGATACTTTTTAGCAATTTCAGGATTAGAATAATCTGGTTGGTCAGAGTAAAGTGAACCTAATTGATCATACATCGTTACCTGAACGTCTAGACCTTGCTTTTTTAATTGTTCAGCAGCATCTTCCCAGTATTCATGGTTACCACCAGGACCACCATGCAAAGCTAGTAAATGAATATTGCCTTCACCTTGGGTATTTGTCCATAGATGATAGCCATTATCAAGGGTAATAATTTTAGTACCTTGTTTCATTCTCGAATCTCTCCTTTTTATTGTAATACTAACTATTTTAACTCATTTAGCTATATTCTGCTAAAACTAGTTTTGATGCCGTGTCTTTTTAGTAAGCATTTAAGGCAAAATGGTAAAACCGGGAATATTAAGGTGACAACCAGCTAGCTCTAATTGATATTCGATTTGTTCATTACCGCGAAGAGTATATTCATAATCAGTACTATAGATGATTATTCCTAATTGGTGTCCAGCTAAGATGCGGTGGAAGATCGGTTGCAGTTCAAATGTAACAGTGACAAATTGATTAGCAGCTAATTCTTCTATTTGTGCAGGATTAGTACGATTTTGTAAATTGATATGCCCGCTTGAAATTACCTTATAACTAGTCGGTTCCTTTTCTAATTTGAATTCACGGAGGTCATCGGTCTTCCAATGATAGCCTAGTTCAAGGCCATTTCGGTTAAAGAGAACAGGGGATATTGTCAGACGTTTACTGTTACCAAGGTCGACGAGGCGGGCACTAATCATTCCGTAATTTTTAGAAGAAGCTACTTTTAAAGTAACGGTGGGCGTACCACGAAGAAGCGCATCAGCGTCGAAGGCTTTACTTACAAAATGGCGGCTAAATTGGCCGTTATCATTGATGAGTGCCTTGGCCCATGCCTGTGGCTGCTTACACCATTGCAAATACTTTTCCTCAGGTTGTTGATCATTAAAGCTTTGTGTCCCTAAACCTGGCAAATTTGTTAAGCGATGGTCGTTGAATTGATATTGCTTTTGTTTGCCTTCAGTCCATTGGTCAAATGCAGTCCACGTCTCAGGAGTACTATTATCTTGAACAAGAACGTTTGGTAAAGTATCATCTGCATGGTTTTCTTGTCCCCACAGCTTATTAGCAAGCCATAAGTTAACCATGTCGGAAAAGTCTAACGAGCGAAAAGCGTTGATATAAATGTGTTGTCCTTGGTGAAGGATAAGTTTGCTTGGGATTGGCAAATTTTGAATTCCATCATAGAGGGCTTTCACATTACTAGGGCGCACATTTGTATCGTTAAGACCGTGAACCATCATTACAGCGGCTTTAATATTTTTAAGGTTGTGACGATAATTACGATTATCCCAGAATTCATTATAATTTCCGGTTACCCGGTCCATTGCAGCCTGCATTTTATCGATATATTTGGCGTTGACTTTCTCAATTCGATGGTAGTCTGCGGGACGTTTAGTACGACTAAGTGTTTCATCAGCTAAAACATCTGCGTCTTCTCCTTGAAAACCGCCTGGTGCACGTACTAGTCCATTTTCCCGATAATAATCATACCAACTAGAAATTGCTGCTTCGCTAATAATTGCTTCAAGGCCGGGCACGCCGGTTGTTGCTACCGCAGTGGCCAGAGTTCCGAGGTATGAACGGCCGGTCATTGCTACTTTGCCGTTGCACCACCATGCTTTAGTTACTGTTCCGCTATGACGATCAGTAAAAGCCTGACGATCGCCGTGAAGCCATTCCACAACGGCTTTCATCGCAGCCGTTTGTTCTGGTGAGCCACATGTTTGAAGACCATCAGAATCTTTAGTTCCGATTCCCGCTGAATAAACAACCGCGTAGCCACGAGCAGCAAGGTAGTTGTTAAGGGTGTATGCTGGCGTTGTGCTAAATGTTTCGGTTGCATGTTTACTTTCTCCGGTCACGCTTTGATGAGAAAATCTAGTAGGAAATTTCTCTTCAGCTGGAGCATGGTATTCAGTTTTTTTGTGTTGCAACGGAATATTAACATTATGGGTTGCTTGGTCGCCCCATTTGTCATTCGTACCTTGATTATAAGGGCTGGCAGTAAAAACGGCAGGAACCTTTAAGCCATGTTCGGAATCGATGGGACGCATGATTTCTGCCTTAACTAGGTCCGCTTTGCCGTCAAAATCGGTATCCATGTCGGTCTCAATGTAGACGACTTCGCGAATAAATTTAGCAGGATCAAAACTAGCAAGCGGCTTGCCGTTAAAGAACAGCGGCTTTTGTTCGGCAGGAAGATGATAAGTCCAAGCCAGGAAGCCTTCTGCTGTCAAATGGTCAATAAGTGATTGGCCGTTTTTATTATGCGTATTCAGCAGAAGATAAAAAGCATCGATAACATCGGCAGTTGTCCATTTTTGATGGTATTCAGCAGGTAAATTGATTTTTTTAATGGTGGTCAGGGGATCGGTAATACTGAAATCAACTGCTGCTTCAAAATCGAGCAGCTGGAGTGCGACTAAGTAAAATACTTCATCTGTTAACGGTGTATTTTGCGTGAACCAGTCATCGAGCGCTGATTCAGGAGTAGCTAATAGGTCATGAAACCATTGTTTAGTAACAATCGGTTGGGCGCTTGCCATGTGGATTCGTGCTAAGAAGCTTTCAAACATTGCATTAGGAGTTAAAGTCTGTTCTTCATTTTTTCGCAGCAAATGAATCTGCATTAATTCATGGCGCCGTTCTTGTGGTGTAGTTGAAGTAATACTAAATTGATTGATTTTCATCTGGAACACCTCGTATAAAGTTTGATATATTAATTATCGCACTTTTATAATAAATTGCTTAGTATAAACAGTATTGCGATTTAGGGCGTATAATTTATACTAAGATTTAGTTTAAAAAATGATGATTGGGGAAACGCTGATGGTAAGAAACGTAATGGAATTTCAGCATGTAAGCAAACAGTATGACGATAACGTTGTATTGCGTGATATAAATTTTGAAATTGAGACTGGCAAATTTTATACCTTATTAGGGCCATCAGGTTCAGGAAAAACGACCATTTTACGCTTGATTGCCGGGTTTGATCATCCTAGCAGTGGTGAGATTTATTTTGATGGAAAGCAGGTTAATAACGTTCCAGCTAACCAACGGCAAGTAAATACGGTTTTTCAGGATTATGCACTTTTCCCTCATATGAATGTTGCGGAAAATGTCGCGTTTGGTTTACAAATTAAGGGTGTCAAGAAAGCAGAAATTAAACAACGCGTAAAGGAAGCATTACACCTTGTCCAGCTAGATGGATATGACGATCGTGAAATTACGGCAATGTCAGGTGGACAGAGGCAACGGGTTGCTATTGCCCGGGCAATAGTTAATAAACCGAAAGTATTATTATTAGATGAAGCTTTATCTGCCCTTGACCATAAACTCCGGGTTCAGATGCAGACTGAATTACGGCAATTACAACGACGCCTTGGAATTACTTTTATTTTTGTTACTCATGACCAGGAAGAAGCACTGGCAATGAGTGATCAAATTATGATTATCAATGACGGTAAAATTCAGCAAAGCGGCACGCCGGTCGATATTTACGATGAACCGCTTAATCATTTTGTTGCTGATTTTATTGGTGAAAGTAATATTGTACCTGGAATTATGAAAAAAGATTATGTAGTTTCAATTAACGGGCAGGATTTTGAATGTGTGGATGCGGGGATGAAGCCAAATGAAAGAGTCGAAGTGGTAATTCGTCCTGAAGATCTTGATATTACGACAGTTGAGAAAGGAAAACTTATTGGCACAGTTGAAACGCAGCTTTTTCGGGGTGTCGATTATCAAATCACAGTAATTGATCAACGAAATCATAAGTGGAAAATTAATTCAATTCATAAAACAAAGGTTGGCGCAAAGGTCGGAATTACGTTTGATCCTGAAGACATTCATGTTATGAGGTATAACGAAAGCGAAGAAGATTTTGATGCGCGTCTTGACAGCTACGAGGAGGGGGACTAATGCGGCAAAAAGCAATGTTTATAGTGCCATACGCATTGTGGATTATTCTATTTGTAATCGCTCCATTGGTATTAATTTTGTATCAATCATTTTTCAATATTAATGGTCAGCTGACCCTCAATAATTACGCTGAATATCTAACATCAGGCGTTTACCTTAAGATGACGCTTAATTCTGTTTGGTATGCCTTCCTGATTACGCTTGTCACATTAGTAATCAGCTACCCGACAGCATATATACTCAATAAGCTGCCTAATAAGCAATTTTGGCTCCTACTGGTAATTTTGCCAACATGGATCAATTTACTATTGAAAACTTACGCGTTTATCGGTTTATTTAGCCGGACGGGAACAATCAACGGATTCCTCCAATTTATGGGCCTTGGAAGTCATCAGCTTCTCTTTACCGACGCTAGTTTTATGTTTGTAGCTGCTTATATTGAGATACCATTTATGGTTTTGCCAATCTTTAATAATCTGGCTGAGATTAATCCATCGTTAATAAATGCTAGTTATGATTTAGGGGCTACCCACTGGCAAACATTTCGGCAAGTGATTTGGCCTCTTTCCATGCCGGGGGTAAAAGCGGGGATCCAGGCTGTTTTTATCCCATCGCTATCACTCTTTATGATTACCCGATTGATCGGTGGAAATCGGGTAATTACTCTAGGAACCGCGATTGAAGAACATTTCCTTACAACACAGAATTGGGGGATGGGTTCAACGATTGGGGTTGTCCTTATTATTGCAATGTTTATTATTATGTTTGTTACTGGAGATAATAAGCGGAAAGGAGGACGCCGTTAATGAAGAAGCATCGATGGTCATGGGGGACGATATACCTCGCCCTCGTGTTTGTGATTTTATACGCGCCAATCCTTTACTTGGTTATTTTTTCTTTTAGTAGCGGGCAAACGATGGAAAAATATCATGGCTTTTCTTGGCAGCACTATGCGGACTTGCTTGCGGATTCACGGATGATTGCAATCGTTATTAATACATTGTTAGTAGCTTTTCTGGCGTCATTATTAGCAACTATTATTGGTACTCTAGGGGCCTTAGCAATTAAAGATGCACGCCGACCGTGGAAAAACAGCTTATTGTCACTAAATAATGTTTTAATGGTTTCACCAGATGTAATTATTGGTGCCAGTTTTTTGATTTTCTTTACCATGCTTGGGGTGCGGTTAGGTTTTATCTCGGTTCTGCTAAGTCATATTGCCTTTTGTATTCCAATTGTTGTTTTAATGGTGTTGCCGAAATTGAATGAAATGTCACCAACACTAGTAGATGCGGCTTATGACCTCGGTGCTAGTCGCTGGCAGGTACTTTCCCGGGTAATATTGCCATTGATCGCACCAGGAATTTTTGCTGGTTATTTTATGGCCTTTACTTATTCGTTAGATGATTTTGCAGTAACTTTCTTTGTTACCGGAAATGGGTTCTCAACGCTGTCAGTTGAAATCTATTCTCGTGCCCGTCAAGGAATTAACTTGGAAATTAATGCCCTATCTACATTGATGTTTATCGTTTCGCTTCTTTTAGTGATTGGGTACTATCTTATTAGTAAGCGGGGCGGTCGTCGTACCCGGATTGTTGCTGTTAAAGAGGGGGATGTTCAATGAAAAAGTTATTTACTGCCTTCCTCGCGATTGTTGCTATCTGTGTTTTGCTAGCGCTTGGTGATGTTGCCTTTAACCAGCAAAAGACGGGTGGTAGTAAGCAAACACTAACAATCTATAATTGGGGAGACTATATTGACCCGGCATTGATAACTAAATTTGAACATCAAACGGGGTATCACGTTGATTATGAAACATTTGATAGTAACGAATCGATGCTAACAAAAATTCGTCAGGGCGGGACAAATTATGACGTTGTTATCCCGAGTGAGTATACCGTTCAGCGGATGAAAAAAGAACACTTAATTGCCCCGCTTGATCATCATAAGCTGCCTAATCTTCATTATATTGATCCACAATTCCTCAACCAGTCTTTTGACCCTGATAATCGCTACTCTGTTCCATACTTTTGGGGTACTTTAGGAATTATTTATAATGATCAAAAAGTAAATGCAGGAGATGTCCAGCACTGGGAACAGCTCTGGAATCCGCAGTTGAAAAATAATGTGATGCTGATTGATAGTGCTCGGGATGTCTTTGCTGTTGCTCTTATTACCCAGCATCATTCTGTCAATACAACTAATTATCACCAACTGCGGCTTGCGCAAGCTCATTTAAGGCAATTGACGCCAAATGTGAAAGCAATTATTGCTGATGAGATGAAAATGTACATGGAACAGGATGAAGCTGCCGTCGGGGTAACTTACTCGGGTGATGCGCGTGAAATGATGGATATCAACCCGCACCTTCATTATGTTGTTCCGAGTGAGGGAAGTAATATATGGTTTGATAACATGGTAATTCCTAAGGCCGCGCGGAATAAAAAAGCTGCCTATGAATTTATTAACTTTATGTTAGATCCACAGAATGCGGCCCAAAATGCAAAATATGTCGGGTACGCTACACCAAATAAAGCAGCTAAAAAGGAGTTGCCAAAGAAGATTACAAACGATAAAGCCTTTTATCCACCCGAAACAACGATGAGGCATCTTCAGGTTTATCGTGATCTTCCATTAAAAGTTTTAGGCGAATATAATGATTTATTCTTAGAATTTAAAATGTTTGCCAAATAATTATTAGCAATATAACAGGACTTCTAGCACTAAAAAAGAGTGTTAGAAGTCCTATTCTTTTTAATTTAACTGGGGATGTGCTTTACTAAGAGTAAACGGCAAAAAGGAGGCAGCTTATGAAAAAATTTTTAGCGATTAACCATGAATTCGTTGCCCGAAGCTACATTTTATTTCCAACGTTACTATTTGCATTTTCTATTATTGCGCACGCAAATGTAATAACTTTCGTATGGCCGTTTATTTTTGTCTATACCGTTGAAAAAGTAATGCCGTTTATTTTAGATGGACACTTAAATCTAGCATCATGGTCAGGCGTTACTAAGTTTTGTTCATTAGTTGCCTTTGTAGGTGGAATATTTGCCTGTGTTGGTATTTATTTTCGTTTTGAGTGGCTCGCTAGTACTGCTGCAATTTTAATTGGGTTTGGTGTTACGGGTTTGAAGTTACTTGGCGATCCTAATAAGGAAGTTGCAGGGATTAACTTTAAGCGAGTGAATGTAATTGCGGGACTTAGTGTTATTGGCGGATTGCTTGCGCTAGGTTTCTTGTTAATGAAAACCCCGTTAGTCGTCGGCTTTATTTTTTATACCATTATTTTAGGACTTGAAGTCTTATATGCTTATATTGTCGTTAAGCGGGAAAAAGCACCGCTTAATCTTAAATTTTCATTCAACCTCAAAACAGCATTTCCGGCACTGGCAGTTCTTGTCGTTGTATTTATCATCAGTTTTTTTAAGAAAACTGGTCGAATATCTGACTTTAGCTGGGTATTAATTATCCTTGCGATTTTAGGAATTATTTTAGAATTACGTAATATTTTTGGTCAGCCGTTTAAGCTTTTTCGGATTTGGCTAGGAGCAATAAAAAATTATGTCATTATTTATACCCTGTTATTTGCCTTTCAACAGAATAAAGTTTATTGGATATTTATCGTTTTTATTGAACTAATGGCTTGTGGGATGCTAACCGGCTTTTTGAATCATCGCCTTCAAAAGATAGGATTAGGAATACGTTATAAGGCCACTCTAGGAGTATTATTCTTTGGCCTGTTCCTAACTTACACCGATCGAACATATCTGGTTGGGACAGCAGTAACTGTTCTAAGCTCGTTACTATTAGGTAAGTGGGTAAAAATTCAGGCGCCGGATGATGATAATAGCATTGATCAAAAGTTGTCGGTTTTCGGCTCATTATGTAATCAAGTTGCGCTTTTTGGAATGTTAGAAGTAATTTCTTTCTTTAAGCTGGATAACAAAAGTGCGCTGCTAATTCCGTATATCGACCATCAGCAAGAGTTACAGTATAGTCGTGAAATGTTTTATCTACGGGTAAGCATGATTCTGCTCTTTATCATTACAGGAATCTTTGTGATTTTTCACGATCGAAAATACTTATTTGTAAGCAATAGTCAAAAATAAAAGAGCGGGGCGGAACGCGTATGTCTAATTCCGTCCACCCCTATCAGTGCAGAAGTGGTTACTGCTAATTATTTTGTATATTTAGGTGAAGTTTCAGGTGCCCATAGTAGGCAAATTATCCCACCGATTAAAAGAACAATCGTGCAGACAAGCATAGCAAAGGCCGGTCCGCCTAAGTGCGTTAAGATCGGCAGTAAAAAGGTTCCGCTTGCAGCACCAAACCGGCTGATAGTGATACAGGTACCAACACCACTGGCGCGAACCTTAATATCAAATAATTCTGTGGGGTAGGGGTAGTCTAAAACGAGTCCTGCAGACAGGATTATGGCAAAAATAGCAAAAATACTAATTTGCAGAACCGAAGAAAAACTATTTCCAAGGATTAATAAGATTAACGCGATTGCTGAAAGGAAAAATGTACCAACTAAAAACATTCGGCGACTGATAATCTTAAATATCCAGCTACCAATAATTACACCAATGAAGATACAACCGTTATAGATAATCCCAGAGAGGCTGCTATTACCAAGATGCATCCCTTCTAAAAGGATTGGTAAAAAGATGCTGATGCCAAAGAAAGAAAATGCCTGGCAAGCATAAAATAGGCCACCAACAATTGTCCGCTGGCGGTATTGAGGACTGAACAGGGTCTTAAGTGAGATGTCCGAGGGCTTTTTACTACGAATTTGTTTTAATGAAAGACCCCATTTTTTACCAAGGTGCTTTTGAATTACTTTTTGGGCAGCATGGTTTTTTCCTTGGTTTGCTAACCAGCTTGGCGATGCTGGAATGCGGAAAAATGACCGGTAGACTGCAGCAATTAATCCAGGAATAGCACTTGATGCGAGGATAACCTGCCAGTTGTGCGCCCCGAACCCGGTAATTAGAATTCCGGTAATATATGAGGCGATAAAACCGATTGTCCAGTAAACAATTAACTGGCTTTGTAGCCGACCGCTTTCTTTAGCTGGCAGCCATTCAACTAGCAGTGCGTTTCCGACGGTATAGTCAATTGCAATCATTAAACCAATCAGAATCCGTAATATAAAAAGAATAGTAAGATTTGTGGTTATTAATTGTAGGATAGAAAATACAGAAAAAAGATACATGTCGAGCATCAACATCTTTCGTCGACCAAATTGATCAGATATTTTACCCATTAATGCGCTACCCGCTAACCCAATTAGGCTTCCGGCACCGATCAGACCAGTCCAGAAGTCATTGATATTGATATAGCTGTTAGCTTGCGCAAGTGCGGTCCCGCTGATTCCGAGGGCAAAGCCGCAAGCAATTTGACCAAAAACAAGGGCAAGATATATGCGTAAGTGAATTGATGATAAGGGTGCTGTTTTGTAATTTTTCTTTGTATATTCCATAAAAAAATAGGCGTATTATTTATCTAAATTATGCCTATTTGTTTGATTCCTCCTTGTGAAAAATAAAATAGTGAGTAATATTACCCTAACAAAAATAAGTATTTGATGCAAATTGCCTTGTGAAAATGGCAAAAATAAAACTGAGGTTGCATCATTCTCAGATTACAGCCTCAGCTATTTTTAATTATTATTTTTTGCTAATTTACTATGCCAGTAGCCATAGGTGAAGTAAATAATGATCCCGATACCAAACCAGATAGCGGCACCAATGTAAGTTTCCTTTTGCAACTGGGTCATCATTGCGAGACAGGCAAGGCCAGAAATGATTGGCAAGACGGGGTAAAGAGGAACCTTAAAACCACCACGGTTGCCGATGTCTTTTCGCTTGCGGAGAGGAATGATTCCAAATGACACAAGCATAAATGCGAATAATGTCCCAATGTTAACCAGACTAGTTAGTTGGTCTAAGGAGACAAGACCACCCATTGCTGCGATGATAACTGCGACTATCCATAACGCAATTTGTGGCGAGTGGCTCTTTTCATCAAGCTTACCAAGGAATGAAGGAAGAAGGCCATCACGTCCAATTGCATAAATAAGACGTGAACTGGAATAAATCATGGAAACCATCATTGTAAACATTCCGATTAAGGCACCGATTGATAGTAATTCGGCCAGCCAGTCCTGGTGAACCATTTGGAGAGCGAATGCTACTGGGTTAGCAACATCAAGTTTAGTGTATTTAACCATTCCCGTTAGCACAACTGCGACTCCCGTATACAAGATTGTTGCAACGGCAAGCGTCCCGATAATCCCTAATGGCATGTTTCGCTTAGGATTTTTAACCTCGGCAGCAGAGCTAGAGACACAGTCGAACCCAAGATAAGCGAAGAAACCAATTGTTGCCCCGTGGATAACACCTTTCATATGATATGGCAAGAAAGGATGATAGTTGCTTGGCTTGATGAAGAAGAAGCCGACAATAATGAAAATCAGGATAATTGCAATTTTAAGAAAGACCGCAATATTATTGATCCGGATTGAAGACTGCATTCCTCGATCAAGCATCACTGTAATTAAAAGGACAATCACAACCGCTACGATATTTATGTAGGTACCATGAGCTGGATCAAATGGACCTGAGATCGCTTTAGGAAGGTGAATCCCGACAGCTTCAAGCAGGGTATTAAAGTAGGCTGCCCATCCAGTCGAAACAGATGCAACTGCCAGCATATATTCAAGGACTAATGCCCAGCCAAGCAGCCAGCCAAGAAATTCACCAAACACTACATTTCCGTATGAGTATGCACTACCAGCGACTGGCAATGCAGAAGCAAACTCGGCATAACACATCGCAGCCAGTGCACAGACAATTGCTGAAAACAGAAATGACAATGACACTCCTGGTCCAGCTGATTTGGCGGCAATTGTTCCTGGGAGGATAAAAATCCCGGTACCAATAACAGTACCAATCCCAATTGCCATGAGATCACGAGCATTCATTGATTTAACGAAAAGCTTGTCCTCACCAAGATATCGATCAAGACTTTCTTTTCGCATAATGTTTAAGCTCATCTTTTAACCCACCTTTGCTATAATATATTGTACGTGCCGAAATGGTTCGCCACGTTTATAATTAATAATGATACCTTTAATCAATATTAAAAGTCAATTAGAAAATTTTAATTACAAAAGAGGGATAAAATGGCTATTGAAGTTACTAGTGGAGCGGTTGTATATCGTCAAGGCGAAAATGGAATTGAGTACTTATTATTGGAAAGTCAAAACAAAGGTCATTTCTGGGGATTCCCCAAGGGTCATGTAGAAGGGCATGAGTCATTAAAAGAGACGGCCATTCGTGAAATAAGAGAAGAAACACAACTTGAATTGCCAATTGATACAAGCTTTAAGGTTTATACCGAGTATGATTTACCAAACGGCAACCGCAAGCAAATGACCTTGTACACCGCAGAACTGGATAATAAGGAAGACATTCATTTACAGGCAGAAGAAATTAAAAATTGTGGTTGGTTTAACTATGATGAGGCACGGGCAAGATTAACGTACGACAATTTAAAAGAACTACTTGATCAAGTTAATAATCATTTAAACTAAATATGAAAGGGAATAATTATGTCTTTGTAGTTACTGGTGCCGCTGGATCGGGGAAAACAACTGTTGCCAATTACTTGCAGGAGAATTATGGTATGCAGCGAGTGATTACTCATACTACCCGGTTGCCACGGGCAGATGAAAAAGATGGTGTCGATTATCATTTTGAAACACCAGCATCGATGAAAAAACTGCATCTACTGGAGGAAGTAAAGTACGATCAGTTTCAGTACGGGTCTTCTTTTGAAAGTCTTGAAGAGGGATGGAAGAATGGACACAATGAAGTGATTGTCCTCGATACAGCAGGAGCAATTACCTATCATCAAAAGCTCGGTTCAAAAGCAGTAATAATTTTTCTCACCGTTACTCATATGGATGCCTTAGCTAAGCGCATGACGCTTCGTGGTGATAAAATAAGCGCTATCAGGTCACGTTTGCATAGTAAGGAATATCATCGTGACCTTGCCCTGCCTGACGCCTTAAAGGGGACGGCACATGTAGTGGTAAATGACCAGTGGAAGAAGACAAAAGAACAAGTAGATGCAATTGTTAAGCAAATGCTGTCCAAATGAGTTTAAAATATGGTAAAATAACACTTCTAATCTGGGGGTGAGATGATGCAGGAATTAGTTGATCAGGCGCGGGCAGTTGTTAAACAAAATCACTTGCGTTGGACAAAACAGCGCCAAAAAATGATTGAATCCGTGGCACGCTATCCTGACCGATATTTTAATATTGCCGAGGTTGACCAATATCTCCGTAAACAATATCCGGGATTAAGCCATGACACTATTTATCGTAATTTTAAGGAATTTGAAAAATTAGGGATTGTTGAATTACGCCAGCAAGACGACCAAATGCAAGTTAAATATTCGTGTGATTCTACTCATCATCACCATTTTATTTGTGACGTTTGTGGACGAGTTCAGGAAATTCAGATGCCGCCAATTGATAAAGAATTCTTTGAAAAGCAGTTACCAGGAGCTAAAATTACTGGTCACCGATTTGAGTTGCATGGAGTTTGTGCTGAATGTCAGGCAAAATCTTTACAATAAATTCATATTTATCAGCACAATTTTCGTGTATTATATACTCTGGAAAAGGAGAATGAAATATGGGAGCAAAGATACCGCCATTAGTAACCCCGTTTGCGCTCGTATCATTAGTACTTGCGTTAGGCGCCACCAATGTTGTGGTTAACAAAGCAACGCATACTTCAGAAGGTGCAAAGGTAACGTCTGTATCAACAAGCCGCCAGTTTCAGCAGTCGGGAGACGATGAGAGCAATCAATCTAGTCGTAATTCACAAAGTAATCGTGATGATGACGATGAGAGTGAAAGCAGTTCATCAACAACCAGAACAAGTAACAGTACAAATACGACAACTGGCGATGCTGATAATGATACGGATCAAACGACGCGTTCAACGGGTAATAATGATAATAATACAACGACGAATCGGTCTAATAGCACGAATGATAATAATAGTGCTAACCGTAACAGTACTTCCCAAACAACGGGAACAACTAACAATAATACAACGACCACTCAGGGTACGACCGGTAATACAACCGGAACGACCTCAACTGAATAATAAGGAGGCGAGTTATTAATGTTTAGTTTTCTTGATATGATTAACTCGTCATTGAGTTATTTTAACCTTGATGTAAAGTTAAAAAGTCGGATCTACATTGCGATTGCCTTTTTAGGTGATATTTACTTAGTTTATGTTACTTTCCGGCTATTTATGAACCACGTTTGGTTGCGAGCATTTCTATATTGTTTAGCAGTAATTGGATTGACATATTTTATTTACTTGAATTTCGTCTTTTATTTCTTAGAAAAGACTTCCAAATTTGATGTTATCTCGCCACGGGTTGCAAAGATTACCGGTCAGAAATTTGATGATGGTAAATCAAAGACGCCGCTTGATGCCCAACAACGTTTAGCAGCTGAATTGGCAAAACGTTCTAATGGTATTTTTACAGCTGATGATACTATTCCGGCTGCTGTAGCCATTGATGAGTATGAGCAGCAAAACTTGCATAAGGTTGTCGATCAACTATTAATGGAAGGAATTTTCGTTAATGGGTATGACGGCTTGAGTGAAAAAGAGATTGTTGAGCAATATCATGCTACTGATAAGCCAGTAACAGCTTTAAATTCACAGTCTGTGCCACCGTACTTTGAACTGGTACATGATGAATTACGTCACCGCCTTGAGATTTATATTGGAATCAATCAAATGGAACGGCACGCAGTTGGTCATATTACTAAGATTGGGTTGACAGACGTTCATACTGCTCATGACAAGTATCGCCTGTATCTCGCATCAGTAGTTGTAAACGGTGGGCCTAATAAGATTGCGGGCCGAAGCGGATCAACTATTTTAACTGAAGAAGATTACGGCTTACAAGTTCAGGTAGCATATAAACAACGAAATAAAGATTAAAAAATAGAAGTTGAGTTTTCAAATGCTCAGCTTCTAGTTTTTTTATTGAGTATTAAATATTATTTTTCTCTGAATTCGCCATCAACAATATTGTCACCATTGTTTGTATTATTTCCGTTATATTCAGGCATAATTAAAGCGGCTAATAGGTAGAAGACTCCTAGTGGGAAAAAGCCGGTAAATACAAAAACAAGGATACCAATTATTCGTACCAGTGTCTCATCAAGACCGAAGTAATCTGCAATTCCGCCGAATACACCAAGAAATACTTTGTTTTTAGATTTAGTTAAGTGCTTTTTTGTTTTTGCCATAAAGAACCCTCCAATCATATCAACTTGTTACAACTATTATACCGTACTTTTAGATGGGAAGGTTAATATAAGCAGAGGATTATGGTAAGCTTGACCGAAATACAATAAGAGAATAATATAGTATTTCGTTTAACTAAGATACATATCGGAGAATGGCTGTGAACAAAAAAAGATTATTGTCTCAAATGGAGATGGATATCTTTAATTACCCCTGTTGTGTTGTATTGCAACAAGCTAGAATAATTATGTTAAATTTGTATTATATTTAGGGAGGGAAGCGTTGTGCGTGTTACAAGAACTATTCGTGATTTCGAAAATGCATTGATAACATTATTAGAAAAAAATTCTTTTGAGAGTTTGACGGTTGATCAGATTTGTAAGGAGGCCTTGTTACACCGGAGTAGCTTTTATCGCTATTTTAGTGACAAATATGACCTCTTAGAGCAAACGCTAAATGCTCAAATTAATAAATTGACGGAAAACACTGATTCTGAAGATGATATTATTAAGCAATTATTGTCATATATTGAGAAGAACAAGGAAGTTATTCGTCACCTAGCACCTAATAGTGCACGAAGCTCTTTATACACAGAAATTCTCAATATTTTAAGCCAGATTTTATTAGAGCGCCGGAATATTGAGACTAACGATCCGATTGTCATCGCATTAAAGAAAGCTGAAAATCCAGAAATGTTAGCTTATGTTTTAAGCGGTGCAATCATTGGAACATTCTACTGGTGGCAAGGCAATAACTATGACGTGCCAACAGAAGATGTTGTTAAATTTGCACGATCAGCAACACGATCATTAACTAATTAAAATTATGAAAGGATAAAGCTTGAGGTGAAGTATTAAAAATGTGGAGCATGATAAAAGGCGAATTTCGCCATATTTTACATAACCGTTTATTGCTCCTATCAGTAACGGTTATTTGCTTCATACCTTTCCTATATAGTATTTTCTTCTTGAAATCAGTATGGGACCCGTATGGAAGTACACGGAACTTGCCGGTAGCGGTAGTTAACAAGGATATTCCTGTTGAATACCAAGGCCGGAAAATGGATGTTGGACAACAGACAGTTGATGAATTAAAGAAAAATCATCAACTAAAATGGGAATTTGTGTCAGCTAAAAAAGCTAAGTATGGAATGAGCCACCGTAAGTATTATGCGGTAGTTACAATTCCTAAAGACTTTTCGGAAAACGCTGCGACTGTTTTACAAAAGCATCCCAGAACAATGAAATTACATTACCAGACTAATGGTTCCTTGAATTACATCGGTCAAGTAATCGTTCAAACTGGAATGACACGGTTAAACGAAAAAATTCGTGCATCAGTTACTAATGCTTATGCAACAGCGATGTTTAAGCAATTGCACGTACTTGGCAAAGGGATGACTAAGGCCGCCGATGGTGCTAAGCAGATCGATACGGGAATGGTAACCTTAAGCGATGGGGTAAATCGTTATGTTGCCGGTGTTTCCCAAGTAAATAATGGTGTACAGACCTTACGAGTTAGTGTTGCACCATTAGCTAGTGGAGCACAACAGCTCGCCACTGGAAGTCAGACCTTAGCTAACGGTATTATGCAGTACACTGGTGGCGTAAGCTTATTAGGCAATGGTGTTGGTCAGCTAATGGCTAACTCTGGCGCATTAAATTCGGGAGCTGGTCAGTTAAGCAGCGGATTGAGTACCTTGATGGCTAATTCTGGTGCTTTGAATTCTGGTGCAAGTCAGTTAGATAGTGGTTTGAATGAATTGATGGCCAACTCTGGCACTTTGAGTTCAGGTGCTTCTCAATTGAGTGACGGTCTGAATACCTTAAGCGGTAATTCAACTAATTTAAGAAATGGTTCGGGCCAATTAGCATCTGGTGCAAACCAATTAAATTCGACAGTTAATAGCCAACTCGGTAATATTAATTTTAACGGTATTATGGGGGCAATGGATCAAGCACAAAGTCTTCAACAAGGTTTAGGCCAATTGCAAACTGGTCTTGCTACTGCCAAGAATGCCCTTGCTGGCGTTCAAGATAGTGCTGGAAAGTTGCAACAAGCTTCTGGTTCGCTATCAAGCGTTGCTGGTGCTGGTGATCAGCTTAAAGGTGTTGCTACTAATGACGCAGAGATTGCTGGATTAGCACAACAAATCCTTAAAGATGACAAAGCTAGTGACTCCACCAAGGCAGCTGCTCAGCAAATCGCTGGTAAAGCAGGTAGTAATGTTGCAACAATTCAAGGTTTAAGTGGTACGCTAGGTCAATTAAGCAGTCTTCAAGGCAGTTTGAGCGGTATGCAACAACAGCTTAGTCAGCTTTCGCAAATGTCAACAGTACTAAATAATGCTGACGGTACAATTAAACAAGCTAATACACTATTAGCAACATTGAACGGCTACAAAGGTACTTTAGCCGCAATGCCAGATGCCGTTAACCAGCTCAAAAACGCTACTAGTCAGATTTCATCTGGTGCAAGTACACTTAATAATGGTGTAAACCAATATACTAATGGTGTTGATAGTGCGGCTGCCGGTGCTGGTACCCTTAATTCAGGGATTGGACGTTATACAGCGGGTGTTGCCCAAGCCGGAGCTGGTGCAGGTCAGCTTGCTAATGGTGTTAGCCAGTACACAGCGGGTGTTTCTCAAGCTGGAGCCGGTGCAAACCAACTTGCTAACGGAATCGGTCAATATACAGCCGGTGTTGGTCAATTAGGTAGCGGAATTAGCCAACTTAATGCTAATAGCGGAGCATTGAATTCGGGAGCTGGTCAATTAGCTAGTGCCCTTGGTCAATTGAATGGTCAAGTTCCTGCTCTTGTTGCGGGAGTAAATCAATTAGCTGCCGGAACACAGCAGCTTCAAGATAATTCTCCAGCCCTTATTTCGGGAATTTCCCGGTTGAATGCTGGTGCTTCTCAACTTGCAACATCTCTCGAAGGCGGAGCAAAGCAAGTTAATGGTATTAAGACTTCATCACGGACTGCTAAGATGTTTGCTGAACCAACAGCACTTAAGCACACTGATTACAGCTACGTGCCAAACTACGGTCATGCCTTAGCACCATACGTTCTCTCATTAGCAATCTATGTTGGGGCCCTTGTATTTAACTTTGTTTACCCAATTCGGCGGGTTGCTGAATTTGGCAAGGCACCAATCGCTTGGTGGGCAAGTAAGGTTACAGTTGGGTCAATCGTTGTAACTGCAATGGCAATCGCAGAAGACGCAATTATGATGGCATGTGGACTTACTGTTCTCCATCCGCTTTCATTCTTTGTGACTACGATTTGCTTCGGGTTAGCTTCGATGGCAATTGTTATGTTCCTTTCGATGCTCTTTGATAATCCAGGACGATTCTTCGCCATGGTTCTCCTAATGCTTCAATTAGGTGGATCTGGCGGTACCTTCCCAATGGAAATTACAATGAAGTTCTATAACGTAATTCACTGGTACTTACCAATGACGTACTCGATTTTAGGACTACGGGATTCAATTTCAGGAGGACTTGGCTCGCATTACGTAGCGTTCTGTAATGCTGTCCTTCTAGTAATTGCTGTTGTATTCTTTATCCTTCTCTTATTCGGAATGATTTGGCTACAACACCATCATTTCGCTGGTCGGTCAGAGTTAGATAATAATCAAGAACTGCTTGGACCAGAAGGCGATTACGATGGAATGCACCTTCAACAGAAACGTCCTAATCAAGGAAGCAATGGTGAACAATAAGTAAATAAGCTTGTGATAGTAGTAATGCTATCGCAGGCTTTTTTATTCACCTAATAATTAAATGTTCATTATATCTGAGGTTAATCTACTGCCGATGAGGGAAAAGAGTGATAAGCTAGTTATGTAAACAGTTTCATCGAAAGGAATGAGTAAACTGATGAAATTAATTATCTATAGTGTTCGTGAAGCAGAAAAACCGTATATTAACGCGTGGGCAAAGAAAACCGGTCATGAAGTAGAAATGGTGGATAAACCGTTAAATGCCAAGACCGTAAAGCTTGCCCAAGGGTATGATGGTGTTTCTATCCAACAAACGGCAAAACTTGGTGATGCAAAAATATATGAAGAATTAGCGGCGATGGGGATCAAACAATTATCAACGCGGACAGTTGGTGTTGATATGATTAATCTCGACGACTGCAAGGCTAACGATATTGTTGTGACAAACGTTCCGGTATATTCACCACGGGCAATTGCGGAAATGGGGGTTACCCAGGCAATGTACCTCCTACGTCGCATTGCGGACTTTCAGGAAAGAATGGCTCATGGTGACTTTCGGTGGAGCGATGATCTGATCAGTAACGAAATTTATAATTTAACCGTGGGGGTAATTGGATTAGGCAATATTGGTGGTGCTACCGCGCAAATTTATAAGGCTTTAGGCGCACGGGTATTAGCATATGATCCATTCTATAATGTCGAATATGAACCATATGTTGAATATACTGACTTTGAAACAGTTGTTAAGAGTGCTGATATTTTAACCCTCCATACCCCGCTTCTGCCAAGCACGGAGAACATGATTGCGGCTCCTCAATTTAAGATGATGAAAAATAATGCCTACCTAATCAACATGGCACGAGGCGGTTTAGTAAATACGTCAGACCTTATTGCTGCATTGGAAAATCACGAAATTGCTGGTGCCGGTTTGGATACGCTTGCGGATGAAACGACATTCTTCTCCAAGCAGGTTTCCCCTGACAAGATACCTGCTGATTATAAGAAGCTGGCAGCAATGCCGAATGTCCTTGTAACGCCGCATATTGCGTTTTTAACCCAGACTTCAATCCGTAATATGGTTGAAATAAGCTTAAATGATGTTGTGGCAGTTGTTGAAGGAAAGCATTCAAGAAATGAGATCAGAATGTAGGATATATAAACAAAACTAGAAACGAGGCTGGATAATTTTCCAACCTCTTTTTATTTGCTTAAGATATAAAAAATATTTTTAAGTAAACTATAAGGACACAACTAAGATATCGCTTTCTTGATAAAGGGGTGTTAGACTTAAAACTATCAATTACCACTAGTCAACCAAGAAAGGAGTCACATTTAACGGAATGTTGTCAGCCGCTTGATAGCCAGATCCAGAGGAAAGGACTGATAATAATGGCTAGCGATAAACACGGAATGAAAGATAAAGTTGCGGGGAAATTTAAGGAAGTTGAAGGAAAACTAACAAACGATAAATCCCGTGAAGGTGAGGGAAAACTGCAAAAGCTTAAGGGCAAAATTAAGGATAAGGCAGCCGACCTGCGCGATGATTTAAAAGGCAAGGAAGAAGATAAAAAGGAGGGATAAATTATGCATTGGATATGGGTTATAATTGTTGGTGGCCTAATCGGACTAGCCGCAGGTGCACTAACTCGGCGTGGCGGATCAATGGGCGTGATTAGCAACATCATTGCTGGGTTAGTAGGTTCAGTAGTCGGTGAGGCGATCCTCGGTGCGTGGGGGCCGCAAGTCGCGGGGATGGCGATTATACCATCCGTGATCGGAGCAGTTATCCTTGTTATGATTGTGTCCCTCATCTTTGGTATTCGAACTGATCATTAGGCTAAGATAAATAGATAATTGCATATAATTCTAACTGAGATTTGAATAGGACGACCAAAATCAGCTTTTTAGTTAATTTTGGTCGTCTTTTTAACTTTCTTTTTAACTTTCTTTTTCGCTTTTCACGATAATTAGCTTAAACTAGAAATAATGAGTTTTAAGGGGATGAAAAAAATCATTTATTGGGTTTTGTTAGCGTTTCTCATAGTAGGGTCAACTACTTTTAGCGTGCAGCGGACACATAGCTTAATATATGTTCATTCATTAGTGTTGATTACGATTATGGTCACGATGAGTATGATTAGTTTTATCACTTTATTGTATTGTGTAATGACGTTAATTTTTGATTTTAAACTCTTTCACGTTGATTCGATTTTTAGTTTGATTTTGCTCATCGCAGTCTTTATTGGAATCTTAATGTCAAACTTTTTACGGTGGTTTCAGCAACATTTTCACTACCGCCAAACTAGTCTAACCATTATGGAATATTATATTCAGTGGTCATTGATCTATACGACAATCTATCAGGTAATTTTTAGTGACCTTTCCAAATCATCTAAATACATGATAAGGATCGTGGCAGAAAGTAAAGTCATTAATCCGGACTACCTAATTATGGCTTTGTTTCCTGCGTTAATCTCGACATGGATTGCAATTGTTATTTATAAGGTCCAACAGAAGCAGATTTAGTGAAAAGGACAACGAGTAAAGCGCTTCCATAACTGTGCTGACTCCCGTATAATTAATATTGAAAGCAAATAGAATACGGAGGACTATCGATATGACGCAGAAAAATAAAAAAGAAAAGAAAGCGCCGATTCTCGTCCAAATGGGAATCTTTGCTGGAGTCTTATGGGTTTCCAGTGTTATTTCAGGCATTTTGCCAAGCAGTTTTATTGTTCCTACGCCGGTAATTGGTCTCGTTTTGCTATATTTATTGCTTACTTTACGGATTGTAAAGGTTGAGTGGGTAGAAGAATTTGGGATGTTTATGATTAGCCTAATCGGTTTTCTCTTTGTCCCATCAGGAATTCAGATAGCCAATGACCTTGGAATCTTGCGTGAAGAAGGGCTTCAAATAGTCTTTGTAATTATTGTTGCAACTATTGCTTTACTAGTTGTGACCGCGTATGTTACCCGTTTTGTTATTGCAATTCACCGCCGCATTGATAAAAAACGCGAACAAATAGCACAAGGAGGGGATAAAGATGGCAGCTTTGAATAATAATCTTGCCCTACCGTTTACCGGGATTTTTATATCACTGGCTGTCTTCCTTCTTGGACAGTGGCTATTTAAGATTACCAACGGTTTTTTCCTATTTCAGCCATTATTTTTTGGGATGGTTGCTGGAATTATTCTTTTAGTTATTTGGGGAAAGATTGGTGGAATGCCGACATCTTATGTTTACCGTCACTATTATAAGCCGGGCGGAGATATTATTTTCTGGTTCCTTAATCCAGCCACCATTGCCTTTGCAATCCCATTATTTAAACGGAATGCCGTCTTGAAAAAATATTGGTTTGATATTTTAATTTCTCTGGTAATTAGTAGCGTTATTGCCCTGTTTATTATCCTCGGGGCATCTAAAATGGTGGGGCTATCTCATCAATCAGCTGCTGCGATGCTTCCACAAGCAGCGACAACCGCGATTGCAATGCCGGTAGCAGATGCAATTGGAGGAAATGCAGCGATTACGGCAATGGCCTGTATTTTAAAGGCCGTAATCTTGTACGCCTTAGCAGATGCATTCATCAAATTATTTAGACTCCAAGGATCTAAAATTGGCCTTGGTCTGGGTCTAGGAACCGGTGGAACAGTGGGTTCAGCGAAAGCACTAGAGTTTGGCGAATTAGAAGGAGCAATGGCTTCTGTTTGTGTTGTTATAATCGGGATTGTTGTCGATTTAGTTGTGATTCCTTTTGCACAAATTTTTATGTAAGTGTAGTTATTTAGAATAAGTAAAAAGAACGACCACAATTAGTTTTTTAGCTAATCCTGGCCGTTCTTTGAATGTTTGTTAGAAGAGACTAAACTTTTTCGTACTTGTTATAGCGTTGATAGTCTTGAACAGACATTTCAACTTTTAACAACGTCCCGTTACTCTCGTATTTTGTATCTAAAATATTAGTGTGCTCATTAAGGTAAGAAACGATATGCCCATCGGTAAATGGAATCAATAAGGTTGCAGTGACGTAATCCTTAAAGAGATGTTTTTTAATAACATCGATAAGTAAATCTAACGAAGCGTCTTGTTTAGCCGAGATGACAACTTGATCGTCACCTTCCAAGACTGGAAATTCAATCTCAGTTTTATCCGCCTTATTGAAGACATTAATCATCGGAATATCCGTAATGCCAATTTGCTTTAATGTCTTAGCAGTGGTCTCCATCATTTGTTTGTAGTGGGGATCTGAGTAATCAATTACTTGAATTAGTAAATCGGCGTTTGCTGCCTCAGCAAGTGTTGATTTAAATGATTCAACAAGGTGGGTTGGCAGCTTGCTGACAAATCCAACTGTATCACTTAATAAGAACCGTTTTTGGTCGGGAAGGGTTAATTGCCGGACGCTTGTATCGAGCGTTGCAAATAGCATATTTTTTTCAAAGACGGTTTTTTCTTCTGCGGCACCATATTTTCGTACTAAACCATTCATAATTGTTGATTTACCGGAGTTAGTATAACCGACTAATGCAGCTGTCGGGATGGCGCTTTTTGATCGTTGCTTTCGTTTTGTTTGCTCAGATTTGTCAATTGCGGCAAGCTCCTGACGAAGGTGTGAAATGTGGTGCTGGATTGTCCGCCGATCCATTTCAAGCTTAGTTTCCCCCGCACCCCGGTTTGTAAAGCCGCTTCCGCCACCTGTTTGTTGGTCTAGACGTTCGCTTGCACTAGTCTGAAGTCGTGGCAGACGGTATTGAAGCTCGGCAATCTGTACTTGAAGTTTGGCTTCTTTTGTTTGCGCACGGTTGGCAAAAATCTCTAAAATAAGGGCGGTACGGTCGAGAATCCGACAACCAGTACCCTCTTCAAGATTACGCAACTGACTAGGTGATAGTTCGTCATTAGTAATGATTGTTGGAACGTGGTTGGCATCTGCAACCTCCTGAATCTCTTCGACTTTACCTTTTCCAAAGTAGGTCGCAGGGTTGGGACGGTCGATTACTTGATCAATTCGGTCAATGACTTCCATATTGTTGGCCTGTGCTAATTCAGCGAGTTCAATCATTGAATAGTCATAGTCTTCTTGACCGGTATTTAGCCCAGTAATAATTACTGGTTCTGCAGTTTGTATGTTAGTGTCCATTGAAGAATAGTGTTCCCCCTTTATGGATGTTATTCTGGTAATTCAAGTTTGTTGTAAAAATCAACGGTAGTATTGTTTTTATCTAAAGTTAGTTTGGTGATACTTCCATTACGAGGCGAATCACCTGGATCATAGGCATCTGAATAACGTTGAACAATTGACCGAATAGTAGCCCCGTGAGAAACAACGAGTACTTCTGATCCATCCGGTAATGCGCGTAAACGATCAAATCCCTTATCTACTCGCTTCCAGAAAGCAACGTGGTCTTCAGCAGTACCGTAATTATCTGCGGCTGCAATCTTATCCTTTAGCTTATCCGGTCCCCAGCCGGCAACCATTTCAGCAAAACTATGATAACCTTCTGGACCGCCAAGAAAGTCAGCAAAGTGTTGACCGTCTTCTCCTTCAAAGTAGCCAAAGAACTCTTCCCTAAATGCTGGCTCTGTAATTGGTTCAGGATTATTGACAGGATGCTCAGCGAGTAAGAACCGTGTCGTTGATACTGTTCGTGCGAGGTCGCTGCAAAATACATAATCAAATTGAATTGGAGCAAGCGCCCGTCCTACTCGTTTGGCGTCTTCTTGTCCCTTTGGCGTTAGCGGACCGTCAGCCCACCCCTGCATCCGATTGTAGAGATTGAGATAGGTTTGTCCATGACGTACAAAATAAACGTTGATTGCCATAGTTACAGCACTCCTTTATGCGAAATAAAAATACTTATTATATTTTAACATGATTTTGCCGAAGAAAAAGTAATTATAGCATTCGGTTCCGCTTAATAATCCGCTGGCGAAGCATTTTAATAAGTGCAAGCAGCCCAACTCCTAGCAGTGAGCACAGTACAAATGCTAAGATAATAAGTGAAAAGTGCTGCCGAACGAATGTGATTGTCCCAAAGTAATATCCGCATCCGGCACCAATTGCCACCCATAATGCAACTCCAATGATGTTACCGACTGTAAAGCGGTGAAATGGGAAACGCATTGTGCCAGCGATTAAGGGGACAAAGGTGCGGATCAATGGTACAAATCGTCCTAGGGCAACTGCCTTGATGCCGTGGCGGGTTAAAAATTCTTGTGCTTTCTCGAAACGCGGCCCTGTTAATCTTTTTTGCAGCCATTGCCATCGTGACAGGGAACGGCCAATGAAGTAATTGACAGTATCGCCGATTAGTGCGGCCAAGAAAAATACGGGAATAACGATTTCCATTTTTAAGACAGGGTTAAAGGCAATAAAAGAACAGGTTAAAAAGACGAGTGATTCACCAGGAAGCCAAGGGAAAATTACTAATCCAGTTTCCATGAAAATCAAAATAAAAAGGAGGACATAGCTCCAAGCGCCCATCCATTCAAACATTGGGATAATAGTTTCCGCAATATGCGTTAGGATATAAAAAAGATGGCCCATAGTATTTTCTCTCCTCCTGTCATAGGATTTCAATATATTGTAGCTTTATTTTAGCTGTCTGCCCATTTTTAGCGCTAAAATTAAGCGACATTTAATAATTGAGAAAATAGCGGACGTAAAGTTAGCAGACTAATTGGGGAAAATGATATAATAGTTGGATAATTTTAAGGAAAAGATACCCGAATTGTAAAATAGGCTTATAAGAAGTTGAAAGGCAGGGAGTATGTAATGTCCGCAAGTACAGAAAAAGAACTAGAACAAAAATATCTTGATAATGTAATTGATAAAGTAAAACAGGCAGAGCAAAATGCTGAAGAAAAAATAAAAACTGCGCGACATGATATTAAGGGAATTAACAAGCAGATTGATGATATTCACTTAAATACCACTACCTACTCAGGAATGATGGATACGGCGATGTCTTTTCGTGCTCAGCAGCAGATGTTAGATGAACGGCAAAATAGTTGGCAACATGCTGCTGATCGTTTAGCAACTTTACAGCGGCTTGAAAAGAAACCATACTTTGCCCGGATTGATTTTCGGGAAGAAGGTGCTACTGAGACCGAAAGTGTTTATATTGGACTGGCATCATTTACTGATAAGCCTGATCACTTCCTTGTGTATGATTGGCGTGCTCCGATCTCTTCTGTTTACTATGAGGGAAAACTAGGTAAGGTAAAATACCAGACTCCAGTTGGCGAGCAGGAAGTTGACCTAACCCTTAAACGGCAATTTCAAATTAAAGATGGCGTAATCGTAACGATTTTTGATACTGATGAACAAGTTGGCGACCAGATGCTTTTGGATGCGCTTGGTAATCACTCTAGTACAAAAATGAAGAGCATTGTAACGACTATTCAACGGAAACAAAACGAAATTATTCGTGATACGAAAGATGACCTCTTATTTGTTCAAGGGGCTGCCGGGTCTGGAAAAACTGCAGCGGTCTTGCAACGGGTTGCTTGGTTGCTATATCGTTATCGCGGTAATTTAACTTCCTCGCAAGTTGTATTATTCTCACCAAACCAGCTTTTTAATGATTATATTGACCAGGTTTTACCGGAGCTTGGTGAACATAATATGGTTCAAATGACCTACTTCCAGTTTGCTAATCGGCGGGTGCCAAAATTACATGTTCAGAACTTAGAACAACGCTTTGAAAGTCACAATGATGAAATATCTCAAAATGCACAGCGGCTTTTGACTAGTCTGCGGTATTTTAATGCAACAGAGCGTTATGCTAAACACCTCGGTCAAGCTAATATGCGCTTTCGCAATCTAATGTTTAATGGAAAAGTATTTTTAAGCAAAGATAAGATTAAAGAGATTTATTACTCCTTTAACAATAACTATAACCTGGGAAATAGGTTAGACGGAACCAAAGAGGAATTAATCAAATATCTGAACCACCGTGTTAGCAGTGAGATGCGGAATAAGTGGGTTGAAGATGAAATTCAAAGCTTGAGCAAGGAAGAGATTGATAATCTTTTTAATAACCAACCGCGTGAATTTGACGATGAAGATAAAGAATATAAATTTCTTGCGCGGCAGATCGTAATGCGTGCCTTTGCGCCGATTAAACGGGCAATTGATCATAACCAGTGGTTGAATATTAATGGTCAGTTCCTTCATTTGCTAAGGGTAACGCCAAAGCTGATTAATCTTACAGACTATGGGATTAATGAATCACAATGGAAAAAATATGTAGATGAGGTAAAGGAAGGGCTGAAAAAGAGGAACGTTAGCGCTAATGGGATTACGATTTACTTGTACCTGTATGATTTGATTACTGGTAAGCGGGGGCAGCGTGATATTCGTTATGTTTTTGTTGATGAAGTACAAGACTATGATGCTTATCAGTTAGCTTACCTTAAATATCGTTTTCCGCGTGCTAAATTTACTTTGCTTGGTGACCTTAACCAAGCGATTTTTACCCATGAAAATAGCCGGTCACTGTTGCAACAATTAGGAACAATGTTTGATCCGGAAAAGACGAAAGTTGTGCAATTAACGAAATCATACCGTTCAACAAAGCAGATTACCGACTTTACCAAACATATTCTGATTGACGGTGAAGCTATCGAAGCATTTGAACGGGATGGTGCCAAGCCACAGGTATACCAGGTTAGTGATGAAGAAAGAGCAGTGGAAGATGTTATTGATATTCTTGCCAAATATCAAGCTGACCATGATGCCGTTGCAATTATTGGTAAGACTTTAGCAGATAGTGAAGCCCTATATCAGAAATTGCTTGCTAAAAATGTTAAAACAACTTTAATTCGGACGGAGAACCAGCGTTTGGTAAAAGGACCGATTATCGTACCGTCATATTTAGCCAAGGGATTGGAATTTGACGCGGTAATTGTATGGAATGCCAACGACCAGCAATATCATGGAGACGATGAGCGGCAATTGCTGTACACAATTTGTTCTCGAGCAATGCATGAACTAAGCTTAATTTCAATTGGAAATGTAACAAGTTTACTTGACCAGGTACCAAATAATGAATATGAAAAAGCTAATGATGATAAATAAAATCAAGAGGAATATTGCACTTTCTTATATTAGCTTTATAATTTAAATATGTATAAAAAGTGAAGAATTAATTTCGACGAGGAGTAGTGTTTATGAGGGTTATTATTATCGGTTGTACCTTTGCGGGGATGACAGCCGCGTCACAAATTTTAAGGAGTCATCCAGACACAGAGGTCACAATTTATGATCGTAGTGCAGTGGTCCCCTCAATTTCTTACGAGATTAATGACTATGATGACCAAGATGCGCAGATGCCTCGACTACGGACAGAGTTAAGTCCTGATCAATTAACAATCAGAGGCGCAGATGTGAAAATGGGTTATCTGGTGATGAGCATTGATCCACAACAAAAAACAGTTAAAGTGATGGGAATGTTAGATGACACCACGTCTGAAGAACACTACGATAAATTGATTATCGCTAATGATTCAACAAGCGATGCCCCAGCCTTAAAAGGAATTGACAGTACTAACGTAACCTTAGTAAAAGATCAGCAAGATGCTAAGGCGGCTTTGCTTCTGTCAACAGTTGACCAACAAATAGCTATTATCGGAAATACTCCGCTTAGTTTAGGGTTAGTCGATGCGTTTCGGCAGCAAGGAAAAGAGATTATTCTCATTACTAATGGCGAACCGGTCTTACACCAAAACTTTGAAGCAGAATACTCAAAGCGTGCTGAAGATATCCTAAAGGCTGATAACATTAAGGTTATTACTAATGAGCATGTGACTGAATTAAATGATAATGGTATTGGGATTACTGTTGTAACAGACGGGGGATCTTATAGTGTTAGCCGGGCTGTGGTAGAAGCAGGTCAAAAACCGGATACTTCGATTTACAACGGTGTGTTAGATATGAATGAAAAAGGTGTCATTACCGTTAACGAGTTTATCCAGACATCTGCCCCGGATGTATATGCAATTGGGGGTTCAACTACCGTCCACTATAATCCGACTGAAAAAGATATTTATAAGCCACAACAAGCAGAAGCAGTTCGCCAAGCAGCGATTGTGGCAGAAAATGTAATTGGAAAACAAGTGCAGGATTCAGGAACCCAGCTTAGTATGAGTCTTAACCTTCATGGGACGACAATGGCAGCAGTCGGTTTGACTTTTGAGCAAGCGCAGGCAGCAGGCTTTGATGCAGATGTGGTCACTATTGAAGACAATTATCGTCCAGAGTTTATGCCGTCAACGACCCCGGTATTAATGTCATTAATTTGGGATAAAGATTCGCAGCGGATTTTAGGGGCACAGATGATGAGTAAGCATGACATTTCCGAAACGATGAGTTTAATTTCATTGTGTATTCAAAATAAGAATACGATTGAGTTCTTAGGATTGTACGATACAATGTTCCAGCCTAATTTTGACCGTCCATTTAATTACGTCAACATATTAGGTCAAGCAGCAATGGCTAAAGCAGGGAGCGAATAATCTGTTAAAATAGTAGAAGAAGATTTAATTTATTGATTATGGGAGTAAAAAGGCTTACTTTAATCAAAGTAGGAATATAAAATGAGGTGTAGATATGAAAGTAGTTATTGTTGGCTGTACGCACGCGGGCACGATAGCAGCAACCCAGATTTTAAATGCGCATCCAGATACTGAAGTTGTAATTTATGAACGAAATGATAGTGTTTCATTCCTTTCATGTGGTATTGCGGTTTACTTAAGCGGTGAAGTTGGCGATCCCGATGCAATGTTTTACTCCAGTCCACAGCAGCTGGAAAAAATGGGTGCAACTGTTAAGGTCAAGCATAATGTATTGAGCGTTGATCCTACTACAAAGACACTTGAAATTGAGGATCAGGAGACTGGTAAACTAACAGCTGATTACTATGATAAATTAATTATTACGACTGGTTCATGGCCGGTAATTCCTCCTGTTTCAGGACTTGAAAATAATAATTTATACTTATGTAAGACTTATT
Organism: Limosilactobacillus albertensis; assembly: GCF_014145555.1. Lineage (NCBI taxonomy): Bacteria > Bacillati > Bacillota > Bacilli > Lactobacillales > Lactobacillaceae > Limosilactobacillus > Limosilactobacillus albertensis. The sequence goes on along the minus strand of NZ_JACIVD010000055.1, from coordinate 9,909 downwards.
ACCACGCTAAAAAACTCTTCAATGTTGCCAAAGAATCAAAGCGGATTGTTGTTGTTGGTGGTGGATACATTGGAGTTGAATTAGTTGAAGCATACCTCCGTCAAGGTCGAGAGGTCACTTTAATTGATAGTTCAGATCAGATGCTGCTTAAGTATTTTGATAAACAATACTCAGATCGGATTGGGCGCGTCTTTAAGGATCACAATGCCCACCTTGCACTTCGCCAACGGGTAACCGGGTTTAAGGATAATGGCAATGGTGGTGTGAGCGTATTAACCAATAACGGTAAGATCTATGATGCCGACATGGCTGTTCTTTGTGTTGGTTTCCGCCCTAATAGTGATTTAGTTCAGGGCAAGCTTGAATTACACCCTGATGGCACGATTAAAACTAATGCTTACATGCAAACTTCTGATCCTGATATTTATGCTGGTGGGGACGTAACATCAGTTCACTTTAACCCAACTAATACCGACCGCTATGTTCCTTTAGCTACTAATGCTGTTCGTCAAGGAACAATCGCCGGTGTAAATGTCTTTGGTAATAAGATGAAGTACATGGGAACCCAATCAACAACAGGACTACACTTATTCGGTAACACCATGGTATGTACCGGATTAACGTTGCAAAAGGCCAAAGAATTCGGTATTGATGCGGATTCTGTAACGATTGAAGATAACTACCGTCCAGAGTTTATGCCAACAACGACCCCTGTCTTTATGACATTAGTATGGGAAAAGGGTACACGACGGATTCTGGGTGCGCAATTTATGAGTAAACATGATGTTTCGCAATCAGCTAACCTGGTTTCGGTATGTATTCAAAATCGTAATTCAATTGATTTCCTTGCATATGTCGATACCTTGTTCCAACCAAACTTTGACCGTCCGTTTAATTACGTTAACTTATTAGCGCAAGCGGCTGTTGAAAAAGAAGATAAGAAGAAATAAGAAAAAGCTGTAACTGAGAAATTCTCGGCTACAGCTTTTTGAGTATTCATTGTTGTTTCCGTAAAAATGGTACATCTTGGAAATTGATTTGCATGATTGCATTAGCGAGTAGGAGGATTAAACCACCCCAAATTAGTGAAGGTGTAAGAGGGTCATACCCCATTAAAACGGACATTGTGCTGGCAAAAAATGATTCGAGCATCAGCAATAAACCGGCAGAAGTTGCATCTGTATAGCGTTGGGCAGTAATTTGCATTCCTTGAGCTAAAAAAGTAACAACAATTGCTAAGATTGCTAAAGGAACGAGGGCTTGTACCCAATGAATCTGTGCTAAACTAGCCCGCTCGAATAAAAAGGTTGTAATCCAGCCATATGTTCCCTGGCATAGACCAATCATAAAGATAACTACCCAGGGACTAGAAACTTTCGGCGCATACTTTCCGAAGAAGATTAACTGTAATGCCCAAAAGATTGCCGAAACAACTGTAAGAAAATCACCGAAATTTAATTGCAGTCCCGTGTTAATAACATTGGTGATTATAGCCATTCCAATAAGTGCGAGTGCAACCGCAAAATAAGTTTTTCGTTGTGGGCGCTCATGCCAGAATAACCATAAAAGCAGAGGAGCGATTGCAACATAAAGGGTAGTCAGAAAGGCATTCTTAGCTGGTGTGGTATAACGTAATGCATCGGTTTGTAAAAAATAACCCAGGAAATTAATAGTTCCCATCATCAGTCCTAGCTTGAAATCTACCCAAGTCATTCGGTTGATCTGGTGGCGAAAAATAATGTAACCGGCAATTACACACATTGTTCCTCGACAAGCGTTAATAACTCCAGAGTGCATTCCGGCTTGAATTGTTAATTTGGCAAAAACATAACTGCTTCCCCATAAAATAGCGACAAGCAGCAGCATGAAATTAGCTTTTTTCTTTGAAATTATTCTCAGTCCCTTCGATTATTTAGTGATATTTAATATTAACACGCACAGTTACTTGCGAAAAGTGATCAATAAGATAAAAACATGATATAATTTTTAACTTTTTGGAAAAATAAAATTGTACGGTTGCGGTCCTCTTATTAGTGTATTATTGTTAATAATGATATTTTTTTATGGAGGAACGACTATGAAAACAGCGTTGCAGAAGCTCCGCCGTGTTTTGAATACGAAGCTCGGTTTTTTTCTGCTTGTTGTACTCTTATTTTGTTTAAAGAGTTATTGCGCTTATCAAAACGAATTTAACTTAGGTGTAAAAGGAAGTATGCAGCATTTCCTTTTAGCATTTAATACGATTCCAAGTGCCCTTGTATTTTTAGGGATTGCATTATATTTCCGGGGTCGCTTATCTTATTGGATGATGCTGATTATTAATGCCGCCCTATCGACATGGCTCTTTGCGAATATTTTGTACTATCGAGAATTTTCAGATTTCATTACGTTTAACGTGATTAAGGGGTCTGGAGCAGCTTCAAATAACCTTGGTAAGAGTTTAATGGGGATTTTGCGTCCCGAAGACTTTTTAGTTTACTTGGACGTTGTAATCTTAGCGATCATTTTAATCTTCCACTTTGTCCGTGTTGATATGCGGCGGTTCAAGATTAGATACGCGATGACGATTACTGCTCTAGGTTTTGTCCTTTTTGGGGTTAACTTAGGAATGGCGGAAAGCGACCGTTCACAACTCCTTACGCGGACTTTTGATAATAACTACATCGTTAAGTACCTTGGCCTTGAAGCCTATACAATCTATGACGGTGTTAAGACGACCAATAATAGTGTGGTAAAGGCTCGCGCTAACCGAAATGAGTTAAAACCGGTTTTGCATTTTATTCATAGTAATTACGCTGCGCCAAATGTTGAATATTATGGCAAAGCTAAGGGGAAGAATATCTTCATAATTCACTTAGAGAGTTTACAGCAGTTCATGATTGACTATAAGCAGGATGGACAGGAAGTAATGCCAAACCTTAATAAGCTGTATCATGCAAACGATACATTGGCATTTGATAACTTCTTCCATCAAGTAGGGCAAGGTAAGACTGCTGACGCTGAAACAATGCTTGAAAACTCATTATTTGGATTACCAGAAGGATCAGCAATGGTTACTGATGGGACGACCAATACTTTCCAATCAGCACCTGCGCTTCTCCATCAAAAGCTGGGGTATACTACAGCGTCATTCCACGGTGACGTGCCTAGTTTCTGGAACCGTGACAATGCCTACAAGTCATTTGGCTACCAGTACTTCTTTAGTAAAGAATACTATCCAAAGACTAAGGATTATGATGCTGGATATGGAATGAAGGATAAGATCTTCATGAAAGAGTCTGCTCACTATATCGAACAGCTTCCACAGCCATTCTATGCCAAAATTATTACGGTGACTAACCACTACCCATACATCCTTGATAAAAAGAATAAGGATATTGAAGCATGGAAGACGGGCGATGATACAGTTGATCCGTATGTCCAAACTGCTCGTTACTTAGATGAATCACTTGGCGAATTCCTTGACTATCTTGATAAAAGCGGTTTGCGGCAAAACAGTGTGTTAGTTCTTTATGGGGATCATTATGGGATCTCTAATAATCACCAACCAGCGATTGCTCAGATTTTAGGCAAGAAGAAGGTTACTAATTACGATTTAGCAATGTTCCAAAAAGTGCCGTTTATGATTAATATGCCTGGGTTAAAGGGTGGTATTAACCATACTTATGGTGGGGAAATCGATGTATTGCCAACGCTTGAAGACTTACTAGGGATTAGCTCTAAGAATTATATTCAATTTGGGCAGGACTTACTTTCACCTGAAAATAAGCAGATTGTTCCATTTAGAAATGGTGATTGGGTAACGCCAAAATACACTAAGTATAATGGTGACTACTATTACACTAAGAATGGTAAACAGATCACCCATCAAACTGCTGCTCAGCGAAAAGAAATTGGTGAGATTCAAAAGTATGTCACAACGGACCTAGGATTGTCAGACAAGGTGGTAAACGGTGACTTGCTGCGGTTCTATAAGCTGCCAGGGTTTAAGAAAGTTGATAAGAAGCAATACACTTATAACCTTAAGAAGAGTTTGAAGAACCTCCAAAAGCAACAGAAGAAACAAAAGACAAGTTTGAAGACGGAAAATAATAACCAAAGTACACTTGATGATTACACAACCGATGCACCAGAGTTAAAAGATTATCCGAAATTAAACTTCCCTAAACCATAGTAAAATAGCAAAGAGGCTGGGTTATTCCCAACCTCTTTTGTTATGTAAAGTAAAATAGTTGCGTTGTGTAAATTATTTGATAAAATGTTTAGGTGTTCACAAGCAAGATTAGACTTTAATTGCGCTTATAATATGTTACTATAAAACATGAGTAACCGTTTTCAGAACGGGATAAAATAAAGGATTTTGCGTAATGGATGAATGGATGAATTACGAACAATTTGACCGCCAAACTTGGCATAGCTTTTTTCCAACTGATTCAGTTCGGTTAACACAAGGTAATTTGGACGAGATTAAGTCACTGAATGACCGAATTTCAATTGAGGATGTCCAAGATGTATATTTGCCCTTGATAAAGTTAATCCAACTTCGCTATCAGAATTTTTTGGAATGGCAGATGCAAAAGGCGAATTTCTTACAACGTTCAACAGTTCGTGTACCTTATATTATTGGCATTGCTGGCTCAGTTGCAGTTGGAAAAAGTACAATTGCGCGGTTAATTAGTATTCTTTTAAACAAGATGCTTCCAGATAAACGAGTTGAATTGATGACGACAGATGGTTTTTTATATCCCAATGTTGAACTTGAACGACGGGGAATTATGGATCGGAAGGGGTTCCCTGAATCGTATGATATGGAAAAGCTTCTTAAGTTCCTTAATGATGTCAAAGCTGGTGAGCCGGTTGTCAAGGCACCGACATATTCGCACCAGGTTTATGATGTTCAACCGGATAAACCACTTGTTATCGATCGCCCAGATATTTTAATTGTCGAAGGAATCAACACGTTACAGTTACCAAGCAACCAACAATTATACGTAAGTGATTATTTTGACTGGTCCCTGTATGTTGACGCCGATTCAGATTTGATTGAGCATTGGTACTTGCAACGATTTGGAATGCTACTTGAGACTGCCTTTACCGATCCGTCTAATTATTACTACCCTTATTCACAGGGAGATCGGCAAGAAGCGTTTGAGATGGCTAAGGATGTTTGGCAACGGGTAGATTTGCCTAACCTCCGCGAATTTATCCTCCCGACAAAGAGCCGTGCTGATGTAATACTTCATAAAACTACTGGGCATGTGGTTGATAAGTTATACTTACGGCGGGGCTAATCATGCTGTAAGCCAGCTGTAGAGATCAATTACCTGAATATCAGGATTAAGGTGAGCATAATTAAGTGCTGGTTTGACCGTAACCAGTACTTTTTTATATTTAGCTGATAATTGGTTGAGACCGCAAACCGCGTGCCGATATGCAGCATCATCCGCAAGAGAATATGCAATCTGAATACAGGTGAAAATACTATTCTTAACTGCGACAAACGTGATTTCATTATCCTTAATCCGTCCGCTGTATACTTGATAACCCTGGCTAAGGAGATCAATAAAAACAATATTTTCAAGGATCCGTTGCGAAAGGACGTTTTTCTTGAGGGTTAATGCTTGGCGAATGCTAGGGTCAACCGGATAATAACGGACATTAGTGCTTTTTACATGATGCCTTGAAAAATCATATTCGTTGCAGGGATAAAAGATGAATGAGTTTTGTAAAAACTGGAGGTAAAAGTCAACGGTTTTATTCGATGTTGTAATATTATGCTGTTTGAGACTATCCACAATTTGCGAAATGTTTTGGGTCGTCCCGGCATGGTGGGCGAGGTGATGAGCAAGCTGTTTAGTTAACCCTGGATTACAAAGTGTGGCTTGTTGAGTAAAATCAGTAATAATGATTGTGTTGATAATACCGTTAACGTAATTGATTAGGTTAATCGGTCCATGGATTTCGTGAGTATAGGGAAAACCGCCAGTATTTAAATATTGATATAGTGTTTGGGAATCAGCTTCTTGTTGGTTCCTTTTTAAGTATTCACGATAGCTGCATGGAAAAACGGGGATGACGACATGGGGTGTTAGTTGTTTAAGATTTTGTTCCTCAAGAATAATATTATTAGAGCTTGTGATATAAATATCAGTGTTGGTTAAGGAATTAAGCGCGTTAACTACCCGTGCAAATTGCGGAACGACTTCGATTTCATCTAAGAATAGGTAATTCATTTGGTGTTTGCAGAGCCGGCCAACAATAAATTGTAAAAGGTATTCAGGGTTGCATAGCTCATTATCAAGTAAATATTCGAAATTAATAACTTGGATCTGACTTGGTGAAATCTCCTGCCGACGAAGCGTTGCCCGGAATTGTTCAAGAATAGTAGTTTTTCCGCACCGCCGAACCCCCACCAGAATCTTTATTGATGGCTGATCCATATTATCTAATAACGGATTAAGGTATTTTGTCCGAATAAACATATTACACCTCAAGTAAAAAAATATAATCAACTAAATTTTACCAAAACGTGAAAACGCATTCAAACATCTGGATTTGGAACGTATTACAAATTTAACATTGTGAATTTTGGTAAAAAGTAAAGATAAAAGTAAAAAGATAAACTTTTTAGCCTTGATTTATCAACAGTGGGAACGGTTGCGCATAATTTTATTGATTATAATGGTTGACAATGGTTACGACACCGCTTAAGAAAGATATAGATTAAATGATACGAGGAGGTCATCATCATGAGCAAAAAGGATAATGAAGCTCAAGTGCTTGAAACACAGGCAGTCGATGAAGAATTACGTTTATTAAATCTTGATCTTGAAAATTAAACCAATAAACACTCTCAATAAAATTCCATCTAAAAACAGGGCTAGGCGATATAACCTAGTCTTTTTGTTTAAGACAGGAATTAATCATTGACCGAACCCTTTTCGGCCTGTAAACTAGCCTTTAAGAATAAAAATTTGAACAAAGGAAGTGTCATTGTGGCAAACATCAATTTAGATGCGTTTGATAAGATCATCGTGTTAGATTTTGGTAGCCAGTATAACCAATTAATTACTCGGCGTTTGCGTGATTTTGGGATTTACTCAGAATTATTGTCTCATAAGCTGACTGCTGACGAGATTAAAGAGATTAATCCTAAGGGTATTATTTTCTCTGGTGGACCAAACAGTGTTTATGATCCTAATGCATTCAAAGTGGATCCAGAAATTTTTAAGCTCGGTATTCCAATTTTGGGTATTTGTTATGGGATGCAATTAATGTCATATGACCTTGGAGGCAAGGTTGAAAAGGCCGATAACTCTGAATATGGTCATGCAGACATTGAGGTCCTTAATGACGATGCCGTATTATTCAAAGGTTTGCCAAAGAAGCAATATGTATGGATGAGCCATGGTGATTTAGTAACACAGGCACCAGCCGGCTTTGAAGTTACTGCTACTAGTAAGAACTGTCCAATTGCCTCTATTGCTGATAATGACCGTAAATTCTATGGTGTTCAATTCCACCCTGAAGTTCGTAACTCCGAATATGGGTTAGACATCTTACGGCGATTTGCCTTTGATGTTTGCGGTGCCCAAGCAAACTGGACAATGGATGACTTTATCGATATGCAGATTGATGAGATCCGCCAAGAAGTCGGTGATAAGAAAGTTATCCTGGGTCTTTCTGGCGGGGTTGACTCCAGCGTTACTGCCGTATTGATCCACAAGGCCATTGGTGACCAGTTAACTTGTATCTTTGTTGACCACGGACTGTTACGAAAGAACGAAGCTGACCAAGTAATGGATGCGTTGAGCCGTGACCTTGGTGTTAACATTATTAAAGTTGACGCTGCAGATCGCTTCTTAGGTAAGCTGGAAGGCGTTACTGATCCAGAACAAAAGCGGAAGATTATCGGTAAAGAATTTATCGAAGTCTTTAATGAAGAAGCCAAGAAGATTCCTGATGCTGACTTCCTTGCGCAAGGAACGCTTTACACCGATGTGATTGAATCTGGAACTGATACTGCCCAGACAATCAAGTCACACCATAACGTTGGTGGTCTGCCAAAGAAGCTCGGTTTCAAGTTAATTGAACCATTACGGAAGCTCTTTAAAGATGAAACCCGTGAACTTGGTGAAAAACTTGGTATTCCGCACGAATTAGTCTGGCGGCAACCATTCCCAGGTCCAGGTCTTGGTATCCGGGTTATCGGTGAAATTACCCCCGAAAAGCTAGAAATTGTTCGTGAAAGTGATGCTATTCTTCGGGAAGAGATTAAGAAGGCTGGTTTGGACGAAGAAATCTGGCAATACTTCACTGTCTTACCAGGTATTCGTTCAGTCGGGGTCATGGGTGATGGTCGGACATACGATTACGCCGTTGCTATTCGGGCCGTAACCTCAATTGATGGAATGACGGCTGACTTTGCAAAGATTCCATGGGATGTTCTTCAAAAGATCTCAGTACGGATCGTCAATGAAGTTGATCACGTTAACCGAATCCTTTACGACGTTACGAGTAAGCCACCTTCGACGATCGAATACGAATAGAATTGCAATGTAAGATAGAGTTGGAACCGCGATATATCAGCATCTTGGCAGTTTGAAAACTAGGTCAACTCACTTAAATCTACATGTTTGTTTGCCAAAATGTTTGCCATATGAAGAAAGCATCCAGTGTAAAAACTGGGTGCTTTTGTTTCAATATAAAGGAGAAAATATATGCCGAATAAATATAATGAGGACCTAACGAAGGCTATGCAACATATTAATTCTTTTTATAACGGTTTACGAGCGTCTGGGGCCTTAAAAATGGCTGAGCAGCTTAATTCTCGCCGTTTGTAAAATTAAGTTAGAAAAATAAAAAAGCCATTTGTGATAGACTTTTGAATAACCACAAACAAAAGTAAAGGAACATCACAAATGACTTATAAACATCTTACCACACGTGAACTAACCCTCATAGCTAATTTTTGGCACCAAGGTACGAAGGCTTATCAAGCTGCTAAACTGCTTAAACGAAGCCAAGAAACTATTTACCGAGTCTATCGATTTCTTGATAGCGGTAAGACCATTGCACAGTATCTTAAGGCTTACCAACGGAATAAGCAGCGTTGTGGTCGTAAGCAGGCTCAGCTAGCCAAGGATGAGATCAGCTACATCAATGAGCAGGTTAAAGCGGGCTGGACACCTGATACGATCATTGGTCGAGCAGAACGGACAATTAGCTGTAGTATGCGGACACTTTATCGGATGTTTGCTCGTGGACAGTACAATTTTGCCGTCCAGCAATTACCGATGAAAGGCAAGCGACACCCCAATGGCTATGTCGAACGACGTGGTAAGGCGGGGCATCTCGGTCGGAGTATTTACCAGCGATACCATGATTTTCCTCACTACCAACACGAGTTTGGTCACTTTGAAGCTGATACTGTTCAAGGAAAAGCTCATCGTGGTGCGGTCATGACCTTGGTGGAACGTCAATCTAAGGTGATGATTGTGCTTAACGTTCATCGTAAAACTGATGAAGCAGTTAACTATCACTTGGATAAATGGCTTTCTAAAATACCTCGTCATTTCGTTAAGTCGATTACCTTTGATAATGGTAAGGAATTCGCGGGCTGGCGTGAGATTGCCAATAAACATGATCTTCATACTTATTTTGCGGAGGTTGGAGCGCCCAATCAACGCGGCCTGAATGAAAACAATAATGGTATCTTACGTCGTGACGGTCTCAGTAAACGATTAGACTTCCGTAATTTACCAGATGAACTAATCACCCAGCTGATGCACAAACGAAATACTATTCCACGGAAGTCACTTCACTACCGCACACCACTTGAAGTATTCCTAAGTCACGTCACAGATGAACAGCTTTCAACATTTTTCTAATTTAAATTGACATTTCGGG